>JBIKSZ010000222.1:0-5968 GCA_044348345.1 Roseomonas sp.
CAGCCAGGACGCCGGCTCGTTGCGCGGCACATAGCCGTCGAAGCGCTGGAACACCGCGCGCGCGCCGGGGACCCATTCGTTGCGCACGAAGCGCATCGGGCCGGAGCCGACATATTCATTGACCTGGGTGAAGCTGTCGAAGCGGGTTGCGATGCGCTCCGGCATGATGAAGCACATCGGCGTCGCGTTCTTGCCGAGCGCCATCTTCATCTTCGGGAAGGGCGCCTTCAGGCGCCAGCGGAAGGTCCGGTCATCGACCGCGACCAGCTCGTCGCCCAGCGCGCGCAGCAGCTGCCCCATCGGGTCGCGCGGCATCCAGCGGTTGATGGAGGCGACGACATCGCGCGCGCGCACCGGCTCATTGTCGTGGAAACGGAGCCCTTCGCGCAGGCGGAAGGTCCAGGTCAGGCCGTCCTGGCTGACCTGCTCGCCTTCCACCATCTGGCGCTGGGCCTCGAGCTTGTCGTCGAAGCCATACAGCGTGTCCCACACCAGCACCGCCGCGTTGCGGACGACATACTGAGTGCCCCAGATCGGGTCGAAATTCGCGAGGTTCGCCTGCGGCACGAAGCGCAGCGTGCGGTTCGCCGCTTGGCTGAGGGCCGGCGCGGCCATCCCGCCACTGCCCGCCACGACGCCGGCGGCAACACCCGCCTTGATGAAGGACCTACGATCCATAGACCTTGAACTCCCTGTCGGTTGGGGGCTTGTCGTGCCCATTCGACTTGCAGATTGCCTTAACCATGGGCGCCGCGCCAGCCCAGGCCACGCCCCTATCCAGGGGCGCGGCCCTCACGCGCGGAGCGCGTTGCACGCGACGTGCCAAACACTCAGGCGCGGCGCAGGCCCCAGAACAGCGCGAGGCCCTTCACCCGGTCCACCAGGTTGCGGCGATGCGCCGTGACCGAGAGGTAGGAGCCGACGGGGACATAGGGCAGCTCGTCCATCGTCACTTCCTGGATCTCGCGCGCGATGCGCTGCTGCGACGCAAGATCGGGCGCCACGAACCACGCATCGCGCAGCGCCTCGAGCCGCGGGATGGTAGGCCAGCCCGGCCACGCCGCAGTGCCGTTGCCGCGCAGCGGGAAATGCGCCGCCGGATCGACGAAATCGAAGGAGGAGAAGCTGGTAAACAGCATCGACCAGCCGCCGCGCTCCACCGGTTCGCGCGATGTGCGGCGCTGGACCACCGTGCCCCAATCCGCCAGTGCGATATCGGCGTTGAAGCCCAAGCGCCGAACGAGGTCCGCGCCCATCTGCGTCATCGCCGAAGGTGCGAGGATGTCGGTCGGGCCGATCAGGCGCATCGGCTGGTTGGTGTAGCCCGCCTCCCGCATCAGCGCGCGAGCGCGGTCCACGCTGCGCGGCCCCATCAGCGGCGCAAGCCCCGCGTCATTGGCCAGCGGCGTGCCCGGCGTGAAGACGCCGACATTGGTCATGAACAGCGACGGGTCGGGGCCGACCACCGCGCTCATGAAATCGGTCTGGCTGACGGCCGGCAGGATCGCCTGGCGCATCCGCTTGTCGTTGAAGGGCGCGTGCAGGTGGTTGAAGCGCAGGATGCCGGTCAGCGGCAGCGGATCGATCGCTTCCTGCGTCACGTTGCGGTTGCGGCCCAGCAGCATCTGGATTTCCGGCGGCGGCTGTTCGTACCAGTCGATCTCGCCGGTCTGCAGCGCCGCCGCGGCGGTGCTCGCATCCACGATGATGTGCCACTCCACCCGGTCGAAATGCACCGTCTTCGGCCCTGCCGTCAGGCTGCGCTGGCCGACCGGCGTCGGGCTGTAGTCCGGATTGCGTTCGTAGACCGCAAGGCTGCCGGAGTTGAATTCGCCCGGCACGAAGCGGAACGGCCCGCTGCCCACCGTCTCCCGCACCTGCTGGAAGGGGTCGGTGCGCGCGATGCGTTCCGGCATGATAAAGGGCGGGCTGTTCGAGACCTGCGCCAGCGCGGTCAGCAACAGCGGGAAGGGCCGCTTCAGGCGGAAGACGATGCGGCGGTCGCCATCGGCTTCCAGCGCATCCACGAATTCCTCGAGCTTCTGCCCCATGGGGCTGCGCTTCATCCAGCGCGCCAGCGATGCGACGCAATCCACCGCCCGCACCGGTTCGCGGTCATGGAACCGCAGGCCGGAGCGCAGCGTGATGGTCACGCGCCGCCCGTCCTCCGCCACCACATGGCCTTCCGCCATCTGCGGCTGCGGACGGAATTGCGCGTCCATGCCGTACAGCATGTCGTAGACCATGTAGCCATGGTTGCGGGTGACGTTGGCCGTGGTCCAGATCGGGTCGAGGCTCGTCAGATTGGCCTGCGGCACCATCTTCAGCACGCGGTTTTGCGCCGGCTGTGCGATCGCGAAGCGCGGCAGACTCGCGGCGGCGCCCAGCGCAGCGCCGGCACTCAGCAGGTCCCTGCGAAGCATCCCAACTCTCCCCTCTTGATCCCCGGCGAGCGATCAGAACAGGCAACGCCCGGCACCGCAAGCCAGGCCCCCCATCCCCCGCCAAGCGCCCCCCGTCTTGCCGCGCCGCCCGCAGCCGGGCAGAGGGACGGCAGATTTCTTTCAGGAGAGCTCCCATGCCCCATGCCTCGCCCGCCGGTTTCCAGCACGGCGTCACCCTCGCCGCCGCACGGATCATCGCCGACACCTCCCTCGCCAAGGGGCGGGAGATGGGGCTCGCGCCGCTCACCGTCGTGGTCGTGGATGCGGCCGGCGTGATGAAGGCGGTGCTGCGCGAAGACGGCGCCTCCCTCGCGCGCGTCGAGATCGCCTGGGGCAAGGCCAATGCCTGCATGGCGATGGGGCTGGCCGGGCGCGAGCTGGCGCGTCGCGCGCAGGCGATGCCCTCCTTCATGAACGCCCTGTCGGACCTGACCGGCGGGCGCGCCGTGCCGGTGCCGGGCGGCGTGCTGGTGAAGGATGCGGATGGCGTGGTGCTCGGCGCCGTCGGCGTCTCGGGCGATGCCTCCGACAAGGACGAGGTCTGCGCCGTGGCCGGCATCCGCGCCGCCGGGCTCGTGCCGGAGACCGGCGACCCGCTCGTCTGATCCTCTGGCCTGGTCTTGTCGCCAGGCGCGAAAGGGGCGATCCGTTCCCCACACCAAGGGGAACGGAGACCTTCCATGTTGCGCATCCACGGGATCGCGAAAAGCCGTGCCTTCCGCTGCATCTGGGCGGCAGAAGAAGCCGGCCTCGCCTATGAGGTGATTCCGGTCGGCTTCGGGCCGGAGCTGAAGGCCACGATCGCCGCGGTGAACCCGAACGGGAAGATCCCGGCCCTCCAGGACGGCGACCTGACGCTGTTCGAGAGCCTGGCGATCAACCTCCATATCGCGGGCAAGGTCGGCACCAAGCTGATGCCCGCCGGCGATGACGGCTCCCGCGTGCTGCAATGGACGCTCTGGGCCGGTACCGAGGCCGAGCCCGGGCTGATGAACTGGGCCTACAACACCTATATCCGCCCCCCCGAGCAGCGCGACGCCGCCCTCGCCAAGGCCGGTATCGAGGCGACCCAGCAGCGCCTGGCCGTGCTGGAGCAGCATCTGGCGACGCGGCCGGTGCTGGTCGGGTCGAATTTCACCATCGCCGACCTCAACCTCGCCTCGGTCTTCTATGGCGCCTGGCTGAACGGCTTCGATTTCGGTCCCTTCCCGAAGGTGAAGGCCTGGCTCGATGCCTGCCTGACGCGCCCGGCCGCGCTCGCTGCGCGTAAGCAGCGCGAGGGCTGACCGCGCCGAACCACCGGCAGCCGCGGGAAAACCTCTCGATCACGCGATCCGTGGTTGTCCGTTGCGGTGCCGCTCGTCACTCTCTCCGCCATGTTCACGGGGGCGTGAGATGGCGGGTGGCGCGGCGGCGGACGAGCTCAGGCGGCTGAATGCTGCAGTGGTGGAACTGAAGGCGGAGTTGATGGTCACCCAGGCGGCCCTGGCCGCCGCAATGGCCGAAATCGCCCGCCTCGGCCCCGATCCGCGCCCGGCGCTGGCCGAGGCGGTCGCCCGCCTGCTCGGCTTCGCCGATGCCGCCGCCGCGGGGCTGCGCGGCCAGAACCCGGCCAACCCACAGGCCCCGACCGCCGCCGCCCTCCGCATGGCCGATTGGGCCGAAGGGCTGCTGGCCGGCCGCGCGGAGACGAAAGGCTAGAACTGCCAGATCAGGTGGCGCGGCGCGGCACGGCGCTGCTAGGTTGCTGCCATGTCCGCCCTTTTCCCTCCCCGCCGCGCGCTGCTGCTGGCGGCTGCGCTCTTGTCGGCCTGCGGGGCGGGGGGAACGCCCGCCCCGGGCGGCGCTGCCGCGACAACCCCGGCCGCGGCGGAACCGCCGGGCGTCTTCGGCGCCTATCTGTCCGGCCGCTTCGCCCAATCCGAAGCCGACACGGCCACCGCCGCGGAGCGGCTGCTGGACGCGCTGCGCCGCGACCCCGACCAAGCCGAGCTGCTCTCCCGCGCCTTCATTGCCGCGCTGCTCGACGGCCGCCCCGATGCGCAGCGCCTGGCGCGGCGCCTGCCGGAGAACCAGGCCGCACAGCTGCTGCTGATCGGCGCCGAAGTGCAGGCCGGCCGCTTCGAACGCGCCGAGCAGATGGTGCGCGCCCTGCCCCGCCAGGGGCCAGCCGCCATCCTCTCCCCCATCATGCTGGCCTGGGTGCAGCAGGGCCGCGGCCAGACCGACCAGGCCTTCGCGACACTCCGCCCTCTGGCCGAAGGCGGCCGCCTGCGCGGCATCCATGCGCTGCACCTCGCCCTCATCGCCGATCTCGCCGGCCGCGGGCGGGAGGCGGAGCGCTATGCGCGCATGGCGCTGGCCGAGTCGCCCGAAGCCTCCGTCCGGCTGCTGCAACTGACCGGCGGCATCCTGACCCGCGCCGGCCACCCGGCCGAGGCGATGCGGCTGATGGAGGCGCTCGGCCGCAGCATGTCCGATATCGGCATGACCGCGACGACGGAGGCCGGGCGCCGCGCCCTGCTCGCCGGCCGCGGCGTCGCCGGCCCGGCGGAGGGGATCGCAGAAGCCCAACTCGCCCTGGCCGCCGCGCTGCGCAGCCAGGGTGCGGCGGAGCCGGCGATGCTCCTCGCGCGCCTGTCGCTGCGGCTCCGCCCGGATTTCGCGCCGACGCTTCTGTTGGTGGCCGAGCATTATGCCGAGCAGCGCCAGCCCGCAGCCGCCCATGCCATGCTCGCCAACGTGGCATCCGGCGATCCGCTGGCGCGCGTCGTCGGGCTCCGCCGCGCCGCGCTGCTCGACCGCATGGACCGCCTGGCGGAGGCCGAGGCCGCCTACCGCGCCCTGGCCGCCGAGGTGCCGGAAGCGCCCCAGCCCTATGCGCGGCTCGGCGACATGTTCCGCACGCGCAGCCGCTTCCCCGAAGCGGCCGCCGCCTATGATGCGGCGCTCACGCGCCTGCCGAACACGCAGGCCAGCGACTGGCCGCTCTTCTACGCCCGCGGCATCGCGCATGAGCGCTCCGGCAACTGGCCGCGCGCCGAGGCCGATTTCCAGCGCGCGCTCGCGCTCTCGCCCGAGCAGCCCTATGTGCTGAACTACCTCGCCTATACCTGGGTCGAGATGGGCAAGAACCTCGTCGAGGCGCGGCGCATGCTGGAACGCGCGGTCGAGCTTCGCCCGAATGACGGCAACATCGTGGACAGCCTGGGCTGGGCGCTGTTCAAGCTCGGCGACATCCAGGCCGCGGTGCGCTGGCTGGAACGCGCGGTGGAGCTCGAGCCGCGCAACAGCGTGATCAACGACCATCTCGGCGACGCCTATTGGACGGCGGGGCGGCAGAATGAGGCGCGCTTCCAATGGCAGCGCGCGCTGCGCATGGAGCCCGAAGCCGAGGAAATCCCGAGGATCGAGGCGAAGCTCCGCGACGGCCTGCCGACGCCGCCCGCCGCGACCGCGCGCCGGCCTGACTGAGCCCATGTCCGACACGGCGACCGCCACGACGGCGCGGCAGGAGATCGCGC
>JBIKSZ010000223.1:0-5964 GCA_044348345.1 Roseomonas sp.
GGCCGAAGGGCAGATCGACCTGCGCTACGTGCACCCGGAGGACCGCGACGAGATCATGGGCAAGATCGAGGCGATCGTGGCGCGGAGCTTCGTCCCCGGTACGCGCGCGAAGCTGACGATCAAGGGCGAGTTCCTGCCGCTGACGCAATCCGCTGAATCCCGCCGCGTCTTTACGCTGTACCAGCAATCCGCGCGGGACAGCGGCATCCCCGCCGAGCCGCGCTTCTCCGGCGGCTGTGCGGATTCCGGCTTCACCGCGGCGATGGGCGCACCGACGCTCTGCGCTGTCGGGCCGGTGGGCGGCAAGGCGCATAGCCCGGAAGAGTATCTGGAACTCGACAGCTTCGTGCCGCGCGCGCAGGCGTTGGCGCGTGCCATTCTGCGGCTGGAGACGAGCGGCGTGTGATCCGCGCGGCGGCATACTTGTTTGCCTCAGTCGCCGGCGCGGCTTCCAGCCGCTTGGCTTCGCGGCATTGGCCGCGGCGGCCATTCGACCGCTCGCCCGCCTGCGGCGGGCGCCATCGAACGAGGGTAGGGACGCATGACGGAACAGGCCTGGACGATCCTGCGGCCGCACCGCATCCGCTGGATCGAATGCGACCTCTACGGCCATCTCAACCACGCCGCCTACCTGACTCTGTTCGAGGATCTGCGCGTGGATCACTGGCAGGCGCTGACTGGCGCGCGGATCGCGCCTGACCGGCCTGGGCCGGTCGTCATCGAGATCCAGGCGCGCTACCTGCATCCCGTCGCCTTCGCCGAGGAGGTGACGCTGGCCTGCCGCCTCGTATCCTTCCGCCGCACGTCCTTCGTGGACGAATATGCGCTGCTGAAGGATGGCGTGACGTGCTGCACGGCGCGCGCGGTCTGCGTCGTCACGCGGCAGGACACGGGCGAGAAGGTGCCCTTCTGGCCCGAGCTGCGCGCGGCGTTGCTCGCGAGCGGGGCAACGGAAGGGTAGGGCTCAGCCCGCTTCGGCCAGCAGCGCGCGCAGGTCGAGGCGCTGGGTCACCATCGCCAGTTTGCCGGCGGCGTCGCGCGGCCAATCGGCGGGCGCGCGGTCGCGGTAGAGCTCGACGCCATTGCCGTCCGGATCGCGCAGGTAAAGCGCTTCCGACACGCCATGGTCCGATGCGCCGTCGAGCGGATAGTGTGCCTCCACCAGCCGCTTCAGGATGCGCGCGAGCGCGGGTCGGTCCGGGTAGAGCAGGGCAACATGGAACAGCCCGGTGGTGCCGCGCGGCGGCGGCGGGCCGCCCGCGCTCTCCCAGGTGTTGAGCGCGATGTGGTGGTGATAGCCATCGGCCGAGAGGAAGGTGGCCTCGGCGCCGATGCGCTGCTGTTCCTCGAGCCCGAGCAGGTCGCGCCAGAACAGCAGCGCGCGGTCGAGATCGGCGACCTTCAGATGCACATGGCCGATGCGGACGCCGGAGGCGAGGGCGCGGGTAGGGGCGTTGACGGTGGGGGACATGGCGGCGGGCTCCGCGTTGGTGCCGCGAAGATGAGGTCGCGCGACGGCGACGGCCAATGGATGGGGATGTGGGGGGTTATTCGGGGGGTGAATGAGCGGGGCGCGCAGACCATCGCAGCCCCAATCCGACCAAACTATGCGGGATGCCGCACCCGCACCCCGACCAGCCTGCGCGTAATGTCGCACCCCCACCCCAACCCTCCCCCGCAATGCGGGGGAGGGAGAGGAGGCGGGGACGGAGCGGCGGCGATCAGGCGACCGCGAGCCGACGCTCGACGATCTGCGTCTTCATGCTCTTCTGCAGCTTCTCGAAGGCGCGCACCTCGATCTGGCGCACGCGCTCGCGGCTGATGTTGTACTGCTGGCTGAGTTCCTCGAGCGTCGTCGGCTCATCCTTCAGGCGACGCTCAATCAGGATGTGGCGCTCGCGGTCGTTCAGCGTCTTCAACGCCTCGCCCAGCAGCTCGCGGCGGTTGGACATGTCCTGCCGCTCGGCGAATTCCGTTTCCTGCGTCTCGGACTCATCCACCAGCCAGTCCTGCCACTCGCCGTCGGAATCCGCGCGGACGGGTGCGTTCAGGCTGTTGTCGGGCGAGGCGAGGCGTCGGTTCATGGAGATGACGTCGGCCTCAGGCACCTGCAGCGCCTTGGCGATCTTCGCCACCTGCTCCGGCTTCAGGTCGCCTTCTTCCAGCGCGGACATCTGGCCCTTCAGCCGGCGCAGGTTGAAGAACAGCTTCTTCTGCGCGGCGGTGGTGCCCATCTTCACCAGCGACCAGCTGTGCAGAATGTACTCCTGGATGGCGGCGCGGATCCACCACATGGCGTAGGTGGCCAGGCGGAAGCCGCGATCCGGGTCGAACCGCTTCACCGCCTGCATCATGCCGACATTGCCTTCGGAGATCAGCTCACCCACCGGCAGGCCGTAGCCGCGGTAGCCCATGGCGATCTTCGCAACAAGGCGCAGATGCGAGGTGACGAGCTTATGCGCGGCCTGTTCGTCGCCGGCATCCTTCCACCGCTTGGAGAGGTTGTATTCCTCCTCCGGGGTGAGCATCGGGAACTTGCGGATCTCCTGGAGGTACCGGGAGAGGTTGCCCTCCGGGGCGATCGGGATGGACATCGAAGCCATCGAGACACTGCCTCCTGCGCCGCCCTGCACCCCCCGTGACGGCGAGGTATGGTGCGGCCATATGGACCACCAACGCCTTCCGGGCCCTCCCCGACTTCGCAGCACCCGGTCACGACGGGGCGAGCGGGCCGGGGGCCACCTTGTGCGCGGGACCGTTGCGGACCCGATCGCGACAGGCGCAGCGGCACCCATCAAGCGTTGACAGGGGCTCATGTAGCGGATTCGACGGGGGCGGTCCAGGAAAACCCGACCTGAGAGGTAGGTTTACATCCTGTAACCTTACGATACGGAGCCAGCCAACATCTCCAGCAGCGCCGCCATGTCGGGCGGCGGCGCGGCGCGGAAAGACAGCGCCTGGCCGGTCACCGGATGGCGGAAGCCCAGCGTCTCGGCATGCAGGGCCTGGCGGGGGAAGGCGAGCGCGGCCTCCCGCGCTGTCTCCGGCAGCAGGCGGGCGGTGGCGGGGGTGCGGCGCAGATAAACCGGGTCGCCCATGATCGGATGGCCGATATGGGAGAGATGGACGCGGATCTGGTGCGTGCGGCCCGTGGCCAGTTTGCAGCGCAGCAGCGCGGCCGCTGTGCCGAAGGCGCGTTCCAGCCGCCAGCGCGTCAGCGCTGGCTTCCCGCCCCTCGTCACCACCGCCATGCGCTTGCGGTCGGTCGGGTGGCGGCCGATCGGCGCCTCAACCTCCCCAGCCTGGACGGTCGGCAGGCCCCAGACGAGCGCCAGATACTCGCGGTCGAGGTCGCGGCTGGCGAAGGCGGCGGAGAGCGCGGTGTGGGCGCGCTCGCTTTTCGCCACCACCATCACCCCCGACGTGTCCTTGTCGAGCCGGTGGACGATGCCCGGCCGAGCCTCGCCGCCGATGCCCGACAACTCCTCCCCGGCATGGGCCAGCACGGCATTGACCAGCGTGCCATCCTGATTGCCCGGCGCGGGGTGCACGACCAGGCCCGCCGGCTTGTCGAGCACGATCAGGTCGCGATCCTCGAACAGGATGGTCAGCGGGATGGCCTGCGGCGCGGGGGCGGCCGGGGTGGCGGCGGGGATGCTGACCCCATAGCGCGCGCCGACGCGCACCGCCTCGGACGGGTCTGTCAGCGTCTGGCCGTCGCGCGTGACGAGGCCGGCCTCGATCAGCGCCTTGACACGGGAGCGCGAAAGGCCCTCCACCGCGCCGGCGAGGAAGCGGTCGGCGCGTGTGCCGGCGGCCTCGGGCGGTGCGATGGCCTCCTGCAGGGCGGCGGCGCGCGGCGTGTCGGGTGCGGGATCGGCGGGGGTTGGTATGGCGGCGCTCAAATGGCTTGTTGGCATCATGGGGGCTCTGATTGTCGCCGGCACCGTGGCCCTCGTGGTGCTGATCGTCCAGCGTGCTGGTGGCGGCGCGGCGGATGAACGCCTTGGGGCGCAGCATCTGGGCCAGCCGGCGGGGACGCGGATCGTCTCGGTCGCGGCGCTGGAGGGGCGGCTTGCGGTGCATGTCGCGCGGCCGGATGGGGAGCGGGTTCTGCTGGTGGAGCCGCGGCGCGGGCGCGTGGTGGGCGAGCTGCGCGCGGCCGAATGAGGCGCCGGGCATGAGCCGGGGTCAGGGCGTGGTGCGCCGCGGCGGGCATGGCAAGTCCGCGCTGCCGGAGAAGATCTGCGTGGCTTGCGCGCGGCCCTTCGCCTGGCGGCGCAAATGGGCGCGGGACTGGGAGAATGTGCGCTTCTGTTCCGATGCGTGCCGCGAGGGCCGGCATCCGCTTGCGGGCGCGGCAGGGCGTGGCCGCCCGGGCGAGGCTTGATCCCGTCGCCCCCCGGGTCTAGAAGGCCCGCCACGCCGCCGGTCCGCCGGCGTGCGCGGCCATGGGTCCCATTCGTCTAGAGGCCTAGGACACCGCCCTCTCACGGCGGCAACAGGGGTTCGAATCCCCTATGGGACGCCAGCTTTTTCAAGAATTTAGCATGTGTCTGGCGGTTAGGGTCCAATGTGGGGTCCAATATCGCTTTGCCGACTACGACAGCCGTTGGGTTGGCGCTCATGACTAACGGGCAGTGCGAGCCATGCACGTGGAACCTCTGCCGGTCGGCTAAGCTGCCATAGCGCGATGGCCTCTGGGTGAGCCCAGACTACCTCTGAGCCGCAAGCGGCCCTGACCCGGGCGGCATGTCTGTCCCCTCCCGTTGCGATTTTCGGCCTTTCCGCACCCCACCCAGGGGGCAGCCCCCTTTCTCGTTCGGGTCCCCCCAGGCGCCCCTACATCGTAGTCGACACGAACAATGACCGAGCCGTGTGGTATTCTGCCCTATGGCCAAAACGGTCCCGACAGAGCGCGACAGGGGGCTGGAATCGTATTCCGCCGGGGACGGGGACGCCGCTTGTCGCAGGGCAGCAAACGACCAGCGTAAGCCCGGCGGTCAGCCTGGAAACCGGAACGCCGTGAAGCATGGTCGGCGAACGGCTGAGGCACAGCGGAAGCGTAAGCTGGCGCATGCGGGTCTGAAGGTGCTTCAGCACCTCCTGAACAGTCAGGGCATGGTTCCTCGTTCGGAGGGCAGAATGCGACCCCGGCCTATCCGAGCGGACCAGATGAACCTTCTGCTGGAGGCTGAGCCGCAGTTGGCGGCGCTGGTGCGGGCGGCTGGTGTGTATCTCCCAGACCTCTTTCGGGGGCCGCTTGTAGGCGAAATAGAGGCGCGACACTTCGTGTGGGTGTGGGATTGAGTAGGAGAGGATAGGGGTGGAGGGGGCTGGAAAATGACCCCGGCCTGAATTCCGGTCGAAAAAGGCATTCTGAAATCGGCGCTATTGTTGGAGTTGGGCGCGTTGGCGCCTCAGGCCGGACGCCATCTCCGTTCTGTAGCAACTCCCCGAATGGTTTGAGGACTACAACACCATCCACCACACTCCGGCTGGCGCATTCGCTCCCCACGTGAGTTCATCGCACTTCAGTCAGCCAACCAAGCCCCTTGTCCGGTTTGATGGGGGGCACCTCAGTTCCACAGAGACCATGTTTTGAAGAGACCATATTTTGAGACAAAGATGTTACGGGCAGTACAATCCCAAATTTCTGGCCGACCACTCCCGGTGCCGCTCCTTTAAGTCGAAGAACCCGGCCTGCCTGCCAATCGCCATCCCCCCCCCCCGCCGATCCGCGTCAGGGCCAGTGTTTCCCACGATATATTCTTGCGTTATCATAATATTGTTATATCGTGAAGTTTATGGCGCCGGAGTGTGCATCGTGGGTAACCGTCAAGCAGGCAATCGCAGGGCAACCGCAACGATCGGTTTCATGGTGGCCTGCCCCCACGAGGTGGTCCGGGGTGAAACTTAATGCATCGTTGGTTCGTCTGCCATGTCCACGATGACCGGCGTGGT
>JBIKSZ010000046.1:0-19469 GCA_044348345.1 Roseomonas sp.
GCATCGAAAAGGTGACGCCGCCCGAACACGTGACACAGCTGGTGCGGCTGGTGCGCAGCGGCGGGTGAAGGCGTATCGGGGAGGGCGCTGCCCTCCCCGAACCCCACCCGCCAGGAGGCTTAGCCTCCTGGACCTTGATCAGTTTTTTGGGGCGGAGAGGGAGGGGGCATCACAGGCGCCCCCGTGGTGCATGTCGCGCCATGCCCCCTCCCTCTCCGCCCCATAACTCATGGGTTCCAAGGGGCCACTGCCCCTTGGCAGGGAGGGTCCGGGAGGGACAGCGTCCCTCCCGGTCGCGCCTTACCCGTCAGCGCGGCACGAGCAGGAACAGCGCAGCCGGGTCGCGGAGGCGGCCGGCGCGGTCGGCGGCGTCGGTGCCCCAGCCGGTGAAGAGGTCGGCGCGGGCGGGGCCGCGGATGGCGCCGCCGGTGTCCTGGGCGACCGTCAGGCGGCGCAGGGGCTGGGCGGTCAGCGGGTCCTGGCCGGTGACCCAGACGGGCAGGCCGAGAGGGACTTGTGTGCGGTCCACAGCGATGGAGCGCATCGGGGTCAGTGGTGCGCCGAGCGTGCCGATGGGACCAGCCTCGGGTGGCAGGTCCAGGCGGCGGAAGAAGATGTAGCTGGGGTTGCGGGCCATCAGCGCGGCGGCGGCGTCTGGGCCGGCGGCGTCCATCCAGGCGCGGATGGCCTGCATCGAGACCTGTTCGCGCGTCAGGATGGCGTCCTCGATCAGAAAGCGACCGATGGCAACGTAGGGAAAGCCGTTCCAGCCGCCATAGCCGAGCCGCAGCACGCCGCCTTCGGCCAGCGTGACGCGGCCGGAGCCTTGGATATGCAGGAAGAAGGCGTCCGCCGGGTCGTCCACCCAGGCGAGTTCCAGCCCGCGCCCAGCCAACGCACCCGCGGTGATGGCCGCGCGGTCGGCGAAGGGGTGCAGGCGGCCGTCGCGGGCCACTCCAGCCACGCGGCGGCCGCGGAGGTCGGGGAGGAAGGTGCCGAGATCGGCTTCCACCAGTTCGGGCGGCCGGGCGTGGAGGGGGGTGGCGAAGCGGTCGCTGCGGGTCGTGCTGCCGCGCAGCTCGGGCTCGAAATAGCCGGTGAGCGTGCCCTGTCCGAGTGCGACCGGCCGGAAGCGGCGTTCCAGGAAGGCGCGGGCGGCGTCGTCGCCGGGCGGCAGGGTGGCGAGCTCGGCGCAGGCCGGGCGCAGGGCGTCGGCAGTAGCCTGGGTGGGGCCAGTGCCGCCCAGCTCACGCGTGGGCGGGAGGGGGGCGATGGCGGCGCAGCTGGCCCGGAGTGCGGGCAGGGCTTCAGCGTGGCGGTCGGCGGCCCAGCCGGGGAGGTCGGAGAAGGCGACGTCCCGGGGATAGGTGGGGGCGCAGGCGGCGAGGAGCGCGGCCAGCAGCAGGCCGGGTGCGAGCCGGCGCGGGAAACCCCTCCCCGCCGGGCGGGGAAGGGTGGGCCGCGCCATCAGGCGCTCTGGGTGGAGACCAGCTTCCAGCTGGGATCCTGGCTGCGCAGGTCGCGCTGGAAGGTCCAGATGTCGGCGAGTTCCGTCACCGCTTCGGCCCCGGCAACGACGCTGCCATCCTTGCCGGTGGTCAGGTTCACCTGGTCGGAGACGAAGCGGACCGTGACATCGGCGACGGTGCCGCGGAGATCGGCGGCCTCGATGCCCATGTCCTGCATGGCGCGGACTTCGCTGCGCTGGCTTTCGCCAGCAGCCTCGCGGCGGGAAATCTCGCCTTCGAAGCCGGCATAGGTGTCGTCCGACAGCAGCATGCGGAGCGTCTGGCGGTCGCCCTTCGCGAAGGCGTCCACGATCATGCGGAAGGCGCCTTCGGCACCGTCCAGGAAGCCGTTGGGGTCGAAGGAGGGGTCCACGCCGCGGATGCGCATCAGCGCCTGGCCGATGGGGCTGCGGGGGTCGGGCAGGGTGCGGCGGGCGCCAGCGGACTGCGCCTGCGCCGCCGGGAAATCCACCACATTGTCCCCGCCCGGCGCGCCCGGCGTGGCCTGCGGGTCATAGGCGCCCTGGCCCTCACGCCGCTGCCGTTCGAAGCCGGTGCGCCGGCCAAGCACACTGCGCAGCCGCAGGACCAGGAAGGCCGCGACCATGGCAAAGAGGATCAGGTCGACCGGGAAGCCACCGGACATGGACAACTCCTTATGCCCCTCTCACTTAGGGCGCATGGAGACGGGCCGCAACGGCAAGATCGCCAGCCGCGGCCTCAGCCCCGTTGCGGCAGCGCGGCCCCACCTGTAGTCGGGCGGGCCAACACGGTCTTGAGAGCCATCGCCCGATGATCCTGCTCCGCCACGGCCAGAGCGAGTTCAACCTGCTGTTCACCCAGACGCGGAAGGACCCTGGCATCAAGGACCCGCGCCTGACCCCGCTCGGCCACAGCCAAGCCGAGGTCGCCGCGGAGGCGCTGGCCGGTGCGCGGGAGATCAGGCGCATCATCGCTTCCCCCTACACGCGTGCGCTGCAGACCGCGGCGCCGCTGGCGCGGCGGCTCGGCCTGCCGGTGCTGGTGAACCCGGTGGTGCGGGAGCGCTACGCCTTCACCTGCGACATCGGCAGCCCGGTGACGCAGTTGCGCGCGGAATTCCCGGATGTCGCGCTGGATCACGTCGACGAGATCTGGTGGCCCGAGGTGGAGGAGCCGGCCGAACAGGTTCTGGCCCGCGCCGCGCGTTTTCGGGGGGAGATGGCGGCGGTGGAGGATTGGACCCACACGGTGGTGGTGAGCCACTGGGGCTTCATCCTGTCCATGACCGGGCGGAGCATCGCGAACGGCCAGTGGCTGGACTGCGACCCGACGGAGCCTGCGCTGCAAGAAGTCAGCTGGAAACACCATTAACTGCCTCAGGCGCCGGCGCGCGCTCCGCGCGCTTGGCTGACGCGCCGCAGACATGGCGCGCCTGGCCGCGCTGATGGTCGCCGCGCGGCGGCCTCTGTGCGGCCGCATGGTCCTGGCGGTTGCGGCGGCTGGCCGCGCTACAGCGCGGCGCGCATCGCGGCGATGACGCGGGAAACCTCGTCGTCGGTCAGGTAGGGGTGCATCGGCAGGGAGAGGATGCGCTGGCACAGCGCTTCGCTCACCGGCAGCGGGGGCGGGCCACCCGCGATTCCGGCCACATGCGCGCCGGCATAGGCGGGCTGATGGTGCAGGGGCTTCGGATAATAAATGCCGCTCGGCACGCCGTGGGACTTCAGCACATCCTGCACGCGCGCGCGGTCCACGCCGGCGGGCAGCACCACCGAATACAAGCCCCAGGCATGGTCGGCGCCGGGGATGCTGCTCGGCACCTGCACAAGGCCACGCAGGCCTTCGCCATACAGGCCGGCGACCTTCGTGCGCGCGGCGAGCTCCGCTTCGAACAGCGGCAGCTTCGCCAGCAGCACCGCGGCCTGCATCGTATCCAGCCGCCCGTTCATGCCGGTGCGCAGCACCTCATAGCGGGTCTTGCCCTCGCCATGCGTGCGCAGCTGGCGATAGAGCTCGGCGCGGTCGGCATCATCGGTCAGCAGCGCGCCGCCATCGCCATAGCAGCCGAGCGTCTTGGTCGGGTAGAAGCTGAGCGCCGCCGCGTGGCCCCAGCGGCCAAGCCGCTTGCCGTGCAGCGCCGCACCAAACCCCTGCGCGGCGTCATCGAGGGCGAACATGCCGTGCTTGGCGCAGATCGCCTCGATCGCCGGCCAATCGGCGGGCAGGCCGAAGAGATCCACGCCCACCACCGCGCGCGGCCGCAGGCGCCCTTCCTGGATCACCAGCGCCAGGCGGCGTTCCAGATCGGCCAGGTCGAGGTTGAAGGTGACCGGGTCCACATCCACGAAGACCGGGGTTGCGCCGAGCACCAGCGGCACCTCGGCCGTCGCGGTGTAGGTGAAGGCGGGCAGGAACACCGCATCGCCCCGCCCGATGCCCTCCGCCATCATCGCGATCTGCAGGGCATCCGTGCCGGAGGAGACGCCGACGGCATGGGCACAGCCGGCGAAGGCGGCGAGGCTTGCTTCCAGCTCCCGCACCTCGGGGCCGTTGATGAAGGCGCCGCTGTCGAGCACGGCGGCGAGGCGCCGGTCGAGATCGGCGCGGATCAGCGCCTGCTGAGCCTTCATGTCGAACAGGGCGATGGGGCGCGGAGCGGTCATCAGGGGTCCGTCTGGGGAACGTCCCCCGTGCATAGACCCATGGCGCCGCGCCGGCCAAGTCAACGGTCGTTGCGCGGGGTTTCCGGCCCGCGCCCGTTCCGGGCGCTTTACCCCGCGCCCGTTCCGGGCGACGCAAACTCCGGCACCAGCCGCCCCAGCTCGGCCAGCGTGCCAGGGCGGTCGCCGGCGACGCAGAGCGCGGCCATGCGGTCGATCGCCGCCGCCATCTCCGCCGCATCCGTGGTGCGCGGCACAGCCACCAGCAGGCCGGGGAATTCCGTCGGGTGCGGCGGCTCCTGGCCGTGGAACAGCTCTTCGAACAATTTCTCGCCAGGGCGCAGGCCAGTGAAGCGGATTTCCACATCCTCCTCCGGCCGCAGCCCCGCCAGGCGGATCATGCGACGGGCGAGATCCACGATCTTCACCGGCTCGCCCATATCCAGCACGAAGATGCCGCCCTCGCGCAGCTCCCGCGGTGCATTGGTGGGATCGGTGGCGCCGACCACCGCGGCCTGCAGCACCAGCCCGACCGCCTCCCGCACCGTCATGAAGTAGCGGCGCATGTCGGGATGCGTGACGGTCAGCGGCCCGCCGCGTTCCAGCTGGCGGCGGAACAGCGGCACGACGGAGCCGGTCGAGCCCAGCACATTGCCGAAGCGAACGGTGACCAGCCGCATGCCGCCTTCTGCACGCGCATCGCGATCCCGTGCCTGGCAGTACATCTCCGCCAGCCGCTTGCTCGCGCCCATCACGCTGGTCGGGTTCACCGCCTTGTCGGTGGAGATGAACACCATCAGCGAACAGCCCGCAGCGCGCGCGGCATCGGCCACCACGCGCGTGCCCAGCGCATTGGTCAGCACGCCCTCGAGCGGGTCGTTCTCCACCATCGGCACATGCTTCAGCGCGGCGGCGTGGAAGACGAGTTCGGGACGGATCTCCTCGCACAGGCGGCGGATGCGGGCCTCGTCGCGCACATCGGCCAGCACCGCCTGGCGCTTCACATCCGGGTGGCGTTCGCGCAGCTCCAGGTCGATCTCGTAGAGCACGTATTCACCGTGATCGAGCAGCGTCAGGCTGGCCGGGCCAAGGGCGGCGACCTGGCGCGCGAGCTCCCCGCCGATGGTGCCGCCCGCGCCGGTGACCAGCACGCGCCGCCCTTGCACCAGCCGCGCCATGCCCTCGCGGTCGAGCGGGACCTGGGGGCGGTCCAGCAACTCCTCGATCTCGATCCGGCGCAGCGCGACAGGGGCCTCGGCCTCGGCGCGCTCGCCAGGGCGGCGGCTGGCGGGGCGGAGCGCGGTCAGGCTCGGCAGGCGCTTCACCGGCACGCCATGGCGGTCGCAGGCGTCCAGCAGGTTCTGCAAGACCGCGCCCTGCAGCTGCGCGGTGGCCAGCACGACCAGCGCTGGCAGGCGGTTCTCCTCGCGCAGCCGTTCCAGCACCAGATCGGCATCCTCCACGGTGCCGAGCACGGCCACGCCCTGGATGCGCCGGCCCATCTGCCGCTCGCGCAGGCTGAGGATGCCGGTGACGCTGTAGGCGACACCGCGTTCCTGGCTCAGCGCGCGCAGGAACAGGTCGGTGCCGTCGCCGGCGCCGACCAGCAGCACGGATTGCGCCGGCGTGTCGCTGATCGGGCCGGCGCGGCCGGTATGGCGCAGCCGCGCGACGATGCGCGGCGCGGCCAGCAGGGCGGCCAGCAGCAGGGCGTGGATCAGTGGGACAGCCGGATTGGGCGAGCGCCACGCGCCTGTGGCCAGCAGCAGGGCCAGGAACAGCGCCGCGCCGACCGCAGCGACAGCCGAGGAGGCGAGCAGGTCCGGCAGGGCGGCGAAGCGCCAGTATTGCCGCGGCAGGCCGAGCGCCCAGGCTGGCAGCAGCACCGCCGCCACGCCCCCCGGCAGGGCCAGGAGCCACCACAGCCCGGGCGGCCAGGCGCCGGGCGCGGCAAGCCAGAGCGCGCCGGGCACGGCCAGTGCTGCCAGCCCTGCGTCGAGAACCAGGTTCAGAACGATCCGACCGTGGGCTGTTTTCACCATGGCCCACCCCCTGTAGACCTTCGCTGGCGTGGCCGGAAGATGGTGCCCATGGCATAAGCCGCGCCCGCACGCCGAGAGGGACGATGGACATGGCCGAGGGCCGGCTGGTGATCGGGACGAAGCGCTACTCCTCCTGGAGCATGCGCGGCTGGCTGGCGGTGCATCTGGCCGGCCTGGAGGTCGAGGAGGTGGTCGTGCCGCTGGCCGGTGGCGGCGGCACGACGGCCATCAAGGCGATCTCCCCGAACGGGATGGTCCCTTATCTGGAGCATCGCGGCGCGCGGATGTGGGAGAGCATCGCGATCGCCGAATACTGCGCCGAATTCGCCCCCGGCCTCTGGCCTGCCGACCGCGCGGCGCGCGCCCATGCGCGCGCCATCGCCGCCGAGATGCATGCGGGCTTCCGCAACCTGCGCATGGCCATGCCGATGAACCTCGGCCGGAGCTTCCCGGGGAAGGGGCGCACACCGGAATGCCTGGCCGACATCGCCCGGATCGAGGCGATCTGGGCGGAGGCGCTGGCGGCCTATGGTGGGCCCTTCCTGTGCGGGCGGGAGTTTGGGCTGGTGGATGCGATGTACGCCCCGGTCGTCGCCCGCTTCCTGACCTGGCAGCCGGAGCTGACGGCGACGACGCGGCAGTATTGCGAGGCCGTGCGCGCGCAGCCGCTGGTCGCGCGCTGGTACGACCAGGCAGCGCGCGAACCGGCGGCGTGGCTGCTGGAGAAGTATGAGAACCCGGCGTGAGGGGCGTGCATCGTTCAGCGCCTGCCCGGTCCTCGCACCCTCACCCCATCCCTTCCCCGCCAGCGGGGGAGGGAGGCGCTGGACGTGAGAGGATCGCGCTGAGCCCATGACCACCGCCCTCGCGCTCGATCACATCGGGCTTTGCGCCCGCGACCCGGCGCCGCTCTGGGCGGCGTGGGAGAGGCTTGGCTTCGCGCTGTCGCCGATGGCGCAGCAATCGGGGCGGCGGACGCCGGATGGGCCGGTCGAGCCCTTCGGCAGCGTCAACCGCTGCGCCTTCCTTCGCCATGGCTATGTGGAGCTGCTCGGCATCCTGGATGCGTCGCTGTTCGGCAATGGCGTGGACCGCTTCGTCGAACGCTATGCGGGCGCGCATATCCTGGCGCTGGCGATGACCGATGCGGAAGGGAACCTGCAGCGGCTACGCCGCGGCGGGCTCGACATCCCGGGCATTGCCTGGCTGCAGCGCCCGGTGGAGCCCGGTGGCCCGACCGCGCGTTTCGCCCGCCTCCCCTTCCCCGACGCGCCGGAAGGCCGCGTGCAGCTGGTGCAGCATCTGACGCCGGAGTTGGTGTGGGATGCGCGCTGGATGGGCCATCGCAACGGCGCCGATGCGCTGGAATCCGCGATCCTCGTCGCCGCCAACCCGGCCGAGACCACGGCGCGGCTCGCGAAGCTTGCGGGGCTTGCAGCCGAGCCCGATCCACTCGCGGGGTTCCGGCTGCGCCTGCCGGGTGCCGCGCGCGTCGCAGGGCCGGACAGCCCGGTGATGGAGACGCGCATCCGCATCCTGCCGCCCGAGGCGCTGCCCCGGGCGCTGCCCGGCGTCGTCGCGCCGACGCTGCCCTTCATGGCGGGCATGGTGATCCGCACGGTGGACCAGGGCGCCGCTGCGCGCGCGCTGCTGCGCGGGATGGAGCTGCGCGAGATGCCGGAGGGTGTCCCCGGGGGCGTGATGGTGCCGCCCGAACAGGCCGGCGGCTGCGCGGTGGTCTTCGCCTGACGTGACCACCGCACGCGCCATCGCGGCCTCGCTCCGCACCTATTACGTGCCCGGCCGCGCCGCGGCGCTCGACGCGTTTCATGCGCGCTTCCTTGGGCCAGGCGATCTCGGCTTCGATGTCGGCGCGCATGTCGGCGACCGGGCAGCGAGTTTCCGGCGCCTCGGCGCGCGGGCGGTGGCGGTGGAGCCGCAGCCGCGGCTGGCGCGCCTGTTGCGCCTGCTGTTCCGGCACGATCCCGGCGTGGTGCGCGTCGCCGCGCTGGTGGGAGCCGAGGCGGGCGAGGCGGTGCTGCGCATCAACAGCGCGAACCCGACCGTCGCCACCGCTTCTGACGCTTTTGTCGCCGCGGCCGATGGCGCGGCGGGCTGGGAAGGCCAGGTGTGGGATGCGGAGCTGCGCCTGCCGGTCACCACGCTGGATGCGCTCGCGGCCGAGCATGGCATGCCGGACTTCGTGAAGATCGATGTCGAAGGCTATGAGGCGGTCGCGCTGGCGGGCCTCTCGCGCGCGCCGCGCAGCCTGTCCTTCGAATTCACCACGATCCAGCGCGATGTCGCGGCCGCCTGTCTGGAACGGCTGCGAGCGCTGGGCTACCGCGCCTTCAATGCCTGCCTCGGCGAGGAGATGCGCTTCGCCCATGCCGCGCCGCTGGATGCCGCGGCGATGGCCGACTGGATCGCGGCGCTGCCGCATGCGGCGAATTCGGGCGATGTCTATGCCAGCCTCGATCCGGCGCGGTTGCGGCGCTGATGGAACTCGAGGCCGTTCTCCAGCATCTGGGCTTCGCCGCGCTGCTGGCAGTGCTGTCGGCCGGCGTGGTGCGGCTGATGATCGCTGTCCCGATCCTTGATGTGCCGAACCATCGCAGCGCGCACCGCAACCCGACGCCGCGCGGTGGTGGGCTTGGCGTGGTGGTCGCCTTCATCGCGGGGATGCTGGTGCTGTACCAGGCGGCGCAATTCGCGCGGCTCGCCGACCCGCAGTTCCTGGGCGTGATCCTGGCCGCGGTGGCGATCGCGGCGGTGGCGTTGTGGGATGATGTGCGCGACCTGTCGGCGCGGGTGCGGCTGCTGGCGCAGCTCGGCGCGGCGCTGGTGGCGGTCGGCAGCGGGCTGGTGGTGACGCAGCTCGGCCTGCCCTGGCTCGGGGTGGTGGAGCTTGGCTGGCTGGGGCCGGTGCTGACGCTGGTCTGGATCGTCGGCTGCACCAATGCGGTGAACTTCATGGACGGGCTGGATGGGCTGGTCGGCGGGACGCTGCTGCTGGTCGCTGCTGCGCTCTCGGCCATCGCGGCGCATCAGGGCGGCTGGTTCGTCTATGCGGCGGCGCTGATCCTGGCGGCGGGCTTCGCGGGCTTCCTGCCCTTCAATCTGCATCCGGCGCGTATCTTCATGGGCGATGTCGGCAGCCAGTTCGCCGGCTTCATGCTGGCGGTACTGGCGGTCGCCACGGCGCGCTTCGACACCCAGCAGCTGTCTTTCCTGATCGTGCCGCTGCTGCTGTTCGGGCTGCTGTTCGATGCGACCTTCACCCTGGCTCGGCGCGCGCTGATGCGTGAGCGCCTGGCGGAGGGCCATCGGACGCATCTGTACCAATTGGCGCAGCGTGCGGGCATGCCGGTGCGCGCGGTGGCCGCCACGCATTGGGGCTTTGCTGTCTTCCACGCCGCGCTCGCCGCCACCTTCCTGGCGCTGCCTGCCGGGCTGAAGCCGCTGGTCGTGCTGCCGGCGCTGGCGGTGCAGCTCGGCTGGCTCGCCCATGTGATGCAGCGGATGCGCGCGGCCGGGATCGGCTGGCGGTAGGGTATAGGCCGCTACATTCCGCGCAGCTGCAGCGAGAGCGGCGCGATCGCGTCGCCCCCCCATTGTTCGCTGCGCCAGACCTGGCCACTCGCCGGGTCGGCCCAGAAGCGGTTGGTGAAGGGCGTGGTGGCGCCGCCGCAGCGTTCCTCCACCACGATCCAGCCGCCCTCCGCGCGGCCGCGCAGCACGCAATCGAGCGTCAGGCCGAAGCGCATGGACGCCGGGTCGCGATCCGCGCCGGCCAGATCCACCGTGCGCCGCGCCGTCGCCTCGCGCCCGACCAGCGTGCGCGGATCCTCGAGCGGGTCCGGCCCATCGAGGCGCGTTGCCATCACCGATTGCGCAAGCCCGGCAGTGGCGACCACGCGCGCGCCGTCGGTCTGCAGCGCAATGTTGCCGGCGCCGCGCCAGATCTGCCGCGCGGCGGTGCCGCCGACGGGCACCAGCACCGCCTGACGCGGCCCACCGAGTAGCAGCGACGGGCCCTGCACCGGCGCGGCCGCCATGCGCGTTGCCTCCCCCGCCGGCGTCTGTGCGCAGGCGGAGAGCAGCAGCAGCGTTGCGATCAGCCGGGCCGGGTTCGCCATTGCAGCGCCAGCAATAGCGCGGCCAAGGCAAGTCCGACCAGATGCGGATGCGGAATGAGATCGGCGGCCAGCGCCTGCAGCGCGGCGGGGAAGATCATCAGCACGCCCGCCAGCGCGAGCGTCCAGCGCTCCCACCCCGCCATGCCGCGCAACAGCCAGCCCTGGCAGGCGGCGGCCAGCGCCGCGAGGCCGGCGGTCGCCAGGAAGACCTGCCACACCACATCCTGCCAGCCCATGTCGCCGCGCAGCTGCAGCAGCAGCGCCACGCCCTCGGGGTCCGTCACGAAGACGAAGGGCAGCACGAAGGCGGGCAGGGTGTATTTCCAGGCCTGCAGCGTGGTGCGATAGGGGCCGGCACCGGTGATCGCACTCGCGGCAAACGGGCTCAGCGCGGTCGGCGGCGAAACCTCGCTCAGCACCGCGTAGTAGAAGACGAACATATGCGCCGCGTAGTCCGGCACGCCGAGCTTGATCAGCGCCGGCGCGGCCACCACCGCGCAAATGATGTAGCTGGCCGTCACCGGCACGGCGAGGCCGATGACCCAGACGATCAGCCCGGTGTAGATCGCGGTGACCACCAGCGACCCGCCGGCCGCCTGGATCGCGATATCACTGAACTTCAGCCCGAGGCCGGTCAGCGTGATCACGCCGACGATGATGCCAGCACAGGCGCAGGTCGCGGCGATGCCGACCGACTGCACCGCGCCGCCCGACAGCGCATCCAGCAGCTTGCGCGGCGTCAGCGCCGTGTCGCGGCGCAGGTAACTCAGCGCAATCGCGACGAACATGGCGTAGAGCACCGACATCGTCGCCGAATAGCCCATCACCATGAAGACGATGATCGCGATCAGCGTCGAGAAGTGGAAGCCATAGAGCCGCAGCAGCTTGCCGACCGGCTCCACCTCCATCTTCGCCGCGGCGTCGAGATCGCCGGCCGCGGCGCGCGCGCGGATGCGGCGCTGATCGAGCTCCACCATGAACAAAAGCGACGCGTAGTAGAGGCACGTCGGGATGAGCGCCATCATCAGCACGTCGAGGTAGCCGATCTTCAGATACTCGGCGATCAGGAAGGCCGCAGCCCCCATCACCGGCGGCGAGATGATCGCGCCAAGCCCGCCGGCCGCGAGCAGCCCGCCCGCATCATCCGCGCGGTAGCCCACCTTCTTCATCATCGGCCAGGCGACGGTGCCAAGCGTGACGGTCGTCGCAACACCAGACCCCGACGGTCCGCCCAACAGGAAGGAGGACAGCACCACCGTTCGCCCCGCGCTCTGCGGCTTGCCGCCGGTCGCGGCGAAGGAGAAGTCCACGAAGAACTTGCCCGCGCCAGACGCCTGCAGGATCGCGCCATAGATGGTGAACAGCACGATCAGCGACGCCGAGACATCCACTGCTGTGCCGAAGATGCCCTCGAGCGTGATGGTCAGATGCGGGATCAGACGTTCCGCGTCATAGCCCTGGTGACGCCAGGGCGGCTCCAGAAAATTGCCGAAGAAGGCATACAGCAGAAAGGCGATGGCCACCGCCGGCATGATCCAGCCCGTCGCGCGGCGCGTTACCTCCAGCACCAGCGCGATCAGCATCCAGCCAACCACGATGTCCATCGGATCGGGGAAGATGATGCGGTCCTGCAGATCGTCGCCGCCGCTGATCAGATACCAGATCACATAGATGCCGGCCGCGATCAGCGCCGCATCCCAGATCATCAGCCGATGCCGGAACCGCCGCGCGACGGGGAACAGCGCAAACCCCAACACCATCGCGAAACCGACATGCACGAAGCGCAGCGTCGTCGTCGGCACGATGTCCCACGCCGCCCACAGATGAAACAGCGACATCGCCAGCGCGATCGCCACCGCCACATGACCCAGCAGGCCAGGCAGGCGATTCTGCGCGCCCTCCTCCTGCTCGATCAGCGCCTCGACCCGACGAGCCGTGTCGTCATCGAGCGCACCCTTCGGCACCTCGGGCGGGAGAGCGGTGCTGGACACGCGGGCGTGCTTCCTAGGCTGGCTGTGACGCGGGCGGTTTGCGGGAGGGGCGTTGCCCCTCCCGAACCCACCCCACCAAGGGCCAGTGGGCCCTTGGAACCCATTTGTCTTGGGTTGGAGAGGGAGGGGGCATCAAGGATGCTCCCGTGATCAGGGGCGCGCCATGCCCCCTCCCTCTCCAACCCATAACTGATGCAGGTCCAGGAGCCTCAGGCTCCTGGCGGGAGGGGTCCGGGGAGGGCAGCGCCCTCCCCGGCACACCCGTCCGGGCCTCAGGCCAGCGTGGCGCCGGCGGCGCGCCAGAAGGCTTCCGCGGCCGGGTGCCAGGGGATGCCGGCGGCGGCGGTCTTCTGCTGTTGCAGGGTGAAGTTGCGGGCTTCGGCGTGGACGCGGGCCCAGTCTTCGCGGTTGGACCACAGCACCTGCATGATCTGGGTGACGAGTGCGGGCGGCATGTCTTCGCGCACCGCCAGGATGTTGGCGACGGAGAGCTGGCGGTTCGGCGTGGTCTGGCCGGGATAGGTGCCGGCGGGGATCACTTCCGGGAAGTAGACCGGGCCGTGTTCGCGCACGATCGGCTCCAGGTGTTGGTCGTGGTCCACCAGCACCAGCTGCGTGCCGGGTGTTGCGCCGAGGTCGGTGATCGCGCTGGTCGGCACGCCGGAGACGAAGAAGTAGGCGTCGAGCTTGCCGTCGCGGATGGCGTTGGTGGATTCCGCCGGGGAGAGGCGTTCGCGGGCGCGGAAGTCGCGCTGGGCGTCTAGGCCGGCGGCGGCGATCAGGCGCAGCGCGAAGAGTTCGGTCGCGGAGGCCGGGGCGCCGGTGCTGATCCGCTTGCCGCGGAGGTCCGCCATGGAGCGGATGCCGGTTGCGGCGGTCGTCACCACCTGCATGCGGTTGGTGTAGAGCACGGCGATGGCGCGGGCGGGCACCACGCGGCCGCGGAAGGGGCCGGCGCCGCGCACGGCGTCCACCGCCGCGTCCACCTGGCCGAACAGCAGGCCGATGCGCCCGGCGCCGAGCAGCTGGAAATTGGCGACCGAGCCGGCGGTGACTTCGGCCGTCGCGCTCATCCCCGGAATGCCGCGGGAGAGGTAGTTCGCGAGCGCACCGCCCAGCGGGTAATACACGCCGCCCGTCGTGCCGGTGGCGATGGACATCTGCATCGGCGCTTGTGCGCGGGCTGCGCCCGGCAGGGCGAGCGCGGCGGCCCCGAGGGCGAGCGTCCGGCGGTTGATGGCGATGGTCATAGGTCCTGGACCTCCCGTTGTTTTGTTCCTGGCCGCAGCAATACAGGCCCGTGCCCGGGCACGGAAGGGGCGGGCTTGACCTGCGTCAAGGCTGCATCCGGGCAGCGCGCCTAGCGTTCCCTGCCTGCAACCCATCAGGGGAGAATGCCGATGACCAGCCTCCGCGCCCGGGACCTCATGACCCCCGATGTGGTCACTGTTCCGCCTGAGACGCCGGTGCTGACCATCGCGCGGATGCTCGCCGACCGGGGCATGTCCGCGGCCCCCGTGGTGGACCCGCAGGGCCAGCTTCTGGGTATCGTCACCGAAGCCGACCTGATCCGCCGCCTGGCCGGGGAGGCCGACAAGCCCGCGGGTTGGTTCGCCAGCCTCTTCTCTAACCAGGAGCGCGACGCGGAGCGCTATGCCCGCACCCATGGGGTGACGGCGCGCGACGTGATGACCGCCGATGTGGTGGCGGTGGATCTGGACACGCTGGCCTCTGCGGTGGCGCATCTGATGGAGGAGCGGGGCATCCGCCGCGTGGTGGTCACGCAGGAGGGGCGGCTGAAGGGCATCGTCTCCCGCGCCGACCTGCTGCGCGCGCTGGTGAGCCCAGCGCATGAGGAAGGCGACCTGTCGGATGAGCGCATCCGCCGCGCCGTGCTGGCGACGATGAAGAAGGAGCCCTGGGCCGACACCTTCTACACGATGGTGGATGTGCGTGACGGCACGGTGGAGTTCCACGGCTTCAGCCGAAGTGCGGCCGTGCAGCGGGGCTTGCGCGTATTGGCGGAGAATGTGCCGGGCGTGAAGGGCGTGGTGGACAGCACCCAGCCCATGCCGGCGTATCTGTACGCGTCGGTGTGAACGCCGTGCGGGCCGCACCGTGAATTTCAGGCGCGGTCCTTCACCGTCGCCAGGGTCAGCGCGCCGAGCGTGAGGAAGACCAGCACCGTCGCCAGCCCAAGGCGCTGGCTGTCGGTGGCGACCGTCACCGCGGCCAGCACGGCGGGACCGAGGAAGCCGGTGACGCGGCCCGACAGCGCGAACAGGCCGAACCACGCCGCCACGTCCTGCGGCGGCGCCATGCGCGCCATGACGGCGCGGCTGGCGGCCTGCGCCGGGCCGAAGAACAGGCCGAGCGAGAGTGCCAGCGCCCAGAACCAGGCCGCGCTGTCGGTCAGCAAAAGGGGGATGCCGAGCACGACCATCGCGGCGAGTGCGGCTAGCACCATCCGGCGCGAGCCGACGCGGTCCTCCACCAGCGCGAAGCCTGCCGCCCCGAGGCCGGCGGCGACGTTCATCGCGATGCCGAAGAGCAGGATCTGTTCGAACCCCATGCCGAAGACGCCGGCGGCGTAGATCGCGCCGAAGGCAAAGAGCGTGTTGAGCCCATCCGTGTAGAATAGCCGCGCCACCAGGAAGCGCGTGAGGTCCGGCCGCCGCGGCAGGCTGCGCAGCAGGCCGCGCAGCTCCGCGAGGCCCGCCACCGCCGCCTGCCTCCAGGAGGGGCGCGGCCCCGGTGGATCGGGCAGCGCGACCAGAACGGGCCAGGAGAAGACGAGCAGCCAGATGGCGACCAGCAGTGCGGTGGCGCGCACATGCTCGGCATTGGCGCGATCGAGGCCGAACAGCGCTGGGTTCGGCTGCACCAGCAGTAGGAGGCACAGCGCAAGGCACGCAAGGCCCCCCGCATAGCCAAGCCCCCAGGCGAGGCCGGAGACACGCCCGAGCCGCTCCCGCGGCGCCACCTGCGTCAGCATGGAATTGTAGAAGACCATGCCGATCTCGAAGGCGATGGTGGCGATGGCGACGCAGGCGAGCGCGTAGAGCGCGAAGGCCGGATCGGGCTGCGCGAACCAGAGCGCGGCGGTGGCGAGGGCGGTGACGAGGGTGGCGAGCCCGAGCATCAGCCGCCGCCGCCCGCCCGCATCCGCGACAGCGCCGAGCAGTGGCGAGAGCAGCGCGAAGACCAGCGCCGCGGCGGCCTGCATCCAGCCCCATTGCGCCTGTCCTGTTGCCGGGTCCGGCGCGATCCCTTGGGCGAAATAGGCGGCGATGACGAAGGTGGAGACCACCGTCGGGAAGGCGCTGTTGGCCCAATCGTAGAAGGCCCAGGCCAAGGCTTGGCGGCGCATGCGGGGTTCCGGCGGTGATCGTGGTCGCCGCAATACCGGCGGTCACGCGGCCCCCACCCCAACCCTGCCCCGCTCTCGCGGGAGAGGGTGCCCGAGCAGCCAAGAGGGCGGGAGGGAGCCGCGCGACCGCCGGCGTCGTCCGGCGCGTCGCGCCTATCCTAGCGCAGCCAGTGCCCGCGCGGCGACGCCGATTGCGACGAGATCGCCGGCCGCCGCAGCGTCCCGCGCCAGCCGTGCCGCTGCGCCGCCATCGGGCAGCGCGCCGCCAAGGCGCAGGCGGGCCAGCCGCGCCTGCAAGGCGGCGAGATCGGCCAGTGCTTCGGCCCGCGCGCGGGGGGCGAAGGGGCCGGTCGCGGGTGCGCGCTCTGCCGCCAGGCGCAGCGTATCGAGCGCGAAGGTCTCGCCCACGGCGTGCCATGCCGCGGCCGCAGCTTCGGGCGCGACGCCGGCTTCCGTGGCCAGCCGCACGATCGCGGGCGCCGCGGCGAGGCCTGGCGCGGTGGCAAGCGTCGCGGCCTCGGCCGGGATGCCGGCGGCGACCAGTGCTGCGGCCTCCGGAGTCGGCACGGCGCGGAGCGCGGCGATGCCGGGGCCAAGCGCTGCAAGCACCGCATCGAGCGGGCCGGGCATGTGCATCAGCTCGCGCGCGGCACCCTCCTGCAGGCGGCGCAGGCCGAGCAGCGCGCTGAGCCGGCTGGCGGCGGGCGCCGACGCGGCATCGGCCACCGCGGCCGCATCGCCGATGCCGAGCAGCGCCTCCGCAAGCCAGGCGGCGCGTGCGATGGCGGCGGGCTCGCCGGCCTCTGCCAGTCGCGCGAGACCCGCGACGCCGAGCCGGTTCGCGGCCAAGTTTGCCAGTGCTGTCGCGACCAAGTCACGCCGCAGCCGGTGGCGCGGGATCAGCGCGGCGAAGCGATCGCGCAGGGCGGAGGGGAAATAGGCGGCCAGCAGCGGTGCCAGCGCTGTTTCGTCGGGCAGCGTGCTGCGCTCGATTGCCTCCGTCAGCCAGAGCTTCGCGAAGGGCAGAAGCGCCGCGATTTCGGGCCGCGTCAGGCCCTCGCCGGCGGTGGCGCGGGCGCGCAGCGCGGCTTCGTCCGGCAGGCCGGCGACGGCGCGGTCCAGCAGGCCAGCCGCTTCCAGCCGCGCGATCAGCGCGGTGTGGGCGGGCAGGTCGTCGGTGGCGCGCAGCATCTCGAGGCTGACGGCCAGCGACTGGGCGTGGTTGTCGGCCAGGACCAGCGCCGCGACCTCCTCCGTCATCTCCGCCAGCAGCGTGTCGCGCTGGCGGCGCGTGAGCGATCCCTCGCGCTCCGCCGCGGCCAGCAGGATCTTGATGTTCACCTCGTGGTCGGAGGTCGAGACGCCCGCGCTGTTGTCCAGCGCGTCGGTGTTGAGCCGGACGCCCGCGCGCGCGGCCTCCACGCGGCCGGCCTGGGTGATGGCGAGGTTGGCGCCTTCGCCGATGACGCGGGCGCGGATCTCGCGCCCATCCACGCGGATCGCGTCATTGGCGCGGTCGCCGGCGGCGGCGTGGGGTTCGGTGCTGGATTTCACATAGGTGCCGATACCGCCGAAATAGAGCAGCTCCACCGGCAGCGTCAGGATCGCGCGGATGATCTCGGCCGGTGTCGCGCGGTCGGCGTCGAGGCCGAGCAGCGCGCGCGCTTCCGGCGACAGCGGCAGAGACTTCGCGTTGCGCGGCAGCACGGCGCCGCCTGCGCTCAGCAGCCGCGCATCGTAATCAGCCCAGGAGGAGCGGGGCAGGCGGAACAGACGCTCGCGTTCGGCATAGGACGTCGCTGGGTCGGGATCGGGGTCGAGGAAGATGTGGCGGTGGTCGAAGGCGGCGACGAGCTTTGTCTGCCGCGACACCAGCAGGCCATTGCCTAACACGTCCCCCGACATGTCGCCGACGCCGACGCAGCGGAAGGGCGCATCCTGCACGCCGCGGCCGAGCAGCTCGGAAAAATGGCGGTCGATCATCACCCAGGCACCGCGGGCGGTGATGGCCATGCCCTTGTGGTCGTAGCCCGCCGAGCCGCCGCTGGCGAAGGCGTCGTCCAGCCAGAAGCCGTGTTCCACCGACAGGCGATTGGCGATGTCGGAGAAGGTGGCGGTGCCCTTATCCGCGGCGGCCACGATATAGGGGTCGTCGTCGTCGCGACGGATGATGCCGGCGGGTGTGGCGATGCCATCCGCCGCAATGCTGTCCGACAGGTCCAGCATGGCGCGGATCAGCGTCGAATAGGCGGCGATGCCAGCGGCCATCAGGGCCTCGCGTTCGGCCGGTTGCAGGCCCTTCAGCACGAAGCCGCCCTTCGCGCCGGTCGGCACGATGACGACATTCTTCAGCACCTGCGCCTTCATCAGGCCCAGGATCTCGGTCCGGAAATCCTCGCGCCGGTCCGACCAGCGGATGCCGCCGCGTGCGACCGGGCCGGCGCGCAGATGCGTGGCTTCCAGGCGCGGGGAATGGACGAAGATCTCGCGCCAGGGTCGGGGGTTCGGCATGTCGCCGGCCAGCGCGCTGTCCAGCTTGAAGGCCAGCGAATCCTTGCCCTGGAAGAAATCGGTGCGGAGCATGGCGTCCAGCACGCTGCGCAGCCTTGCGAGGATGCGGTCCTCGTCCGGGTTGGCGATACCGTCCAGCAGCGCGCGCCATTCGGCATCGAGCGCGGCTTCTGCCGCGGCATCCCGTGGCAGATCGGGGTCGAAGCGTTGGCGGAACAGCTGCATCAGGATGCGCGCGGCGTCCGGATGGGCGGCGAGTGCGGCTTCGACGCTCTCCTGCGCGAAGCCGAAGCCCACCTGCTTCAGCCAGCGGAACATGGCGCGCAGCAGCCAGCAGGCGCGCCAGTCGAGCCCGGCGCCGAGCACCAGGCGGTTGAAGCCGTCGGCCTCGGCGCGGCCATCCTGCAGCGCGGCCAGCGCATCCAGCAGCGGGGCGAAGCGCGACGGGTCGGCCGGCACTGCGGCCTCCAGCGTGAAGACATGCAGCACCACTGGTGGCTGCCCCGCCGGCGCGAGGCGATGCGGTACTTCCTCGATCGCGCGAAGACCGAGGCTGCCGAACAGCGGGAGCGCATCGGCCAGCGGCAGCGGTCCGCCAGGATGCGCAAGGCGCAGCACCAGCAGGCGCGGCGCCGCCCCCGGCGGGTGGGAGAGCGCCATGGAAGCGCGCCCGGTCTCGGCCGCGCGGCGCGCCAGCATCAGGTCGGCGACGCCCTGGGCGGCCGTCTCGGCGTCGCGATAGGCACGTGGGAAGGCGTCGCGCCACAGGGCCAGGATCGGCACGGCGGCGGCTTCGCCTAACTCCTGCAGCAGCGCTTCTTCCAGCCTGTCGCGGAAGCCGCGCGCGGCCTGGGCAAGGGCGGCTTCCAGCGCGGCGTCGTCCACCGCCGGCACGGCACCGGGTGTGGTGCCGATCACATAATGGATGCGCGCCAGCGGCGCGTCGCCGAGGGTCGTGGCGAAGGCCGAGAGCCGCCCGGCGAAGGCACCCGCCAGCAGCGCGCCGATGCGTTCGCGCATCGCCGTGTCGAAGGTGTCGCGCGGCAGCCAGGCGATGGCGGAGACGAAGCGCTCGAAGGGGTCGCGCCGCAGCACGAGCCCCGCGCGCGGGCGGATGGACAGATCGAGCGCGCGCAGGCAGCCGGCCAGGATGGCCTCGTCCGGGGCCTGGAACAGCTCGTCGCGCGGCCAGGTGTCGAGGATGTTGCGCAGCGCGCGCCCGTCATGCGTCTCTGGCTCTACGCCCGCCTTTGCCAGGATGCGCAG
>JBIKSZ010000047.1:0-19353 GCA_044348345.1 Roseomonas sp.
CGGCTGCGGCGCGCGCTGCGCGTGACGAAGCCGCGGCGACGGCCAGCGCGCCGCGCCACGACAGGGCAGCGATGGCGCATCGCGCCTGGGCCGAGCCCGCCCAGCTGCGCGCGCTGGCCGAGGCGGCGGAGGCCCTTGCGGCGGCGGAGCGCAACCCACGCCTGCTGCCCGGCGCGCTGGAGCTGGAGGGTTTGGCAGAGGTGCGCGCGACGCTCGCGCAGGGTGGCGGGCTGCTCGGCTTCCTCTCCTCCGCGCTGCGCAATGCGCGCGCGGTCGCAGCGCGCGTTGCGCGCGATCCGGCCGATCCGCTGCCCGCGCTCGACGCCGCAATCGCCGGGCAGGCGGCGCGGCGGACGCTGCGGGATGGCGAGGCGACGGGGCATGCCGCCTTTGGCGCGTTCTGGGGCGATGCGGCGGCGATGGGCGCGTTGGTCGGCTGGGCTGGCACGCAGCCGCGTGCGGTGGTGGCGCGGCTGGCTGGTGACGCGGCGATTGCGCCGGGCACGGAGGCCGCGCTGGCGGCGTGGGAGGAGCTGGTCGCGACGACCGGGCTGGATGTGGCTGCGGCCTTCGGCACAGACGATCCAGCCTTCGCCGACATCGCCGCGCGGCTCGGCGATTGGGCGGCGGCGCCGGAAACACTGCCGCTCTGGCTCGGCTGGCAGCGTGCGGTGGCGCGCGCGGGCAGCGAGCTCGCGCCCATGGCGGAGCGGCTAGCGGATGGGCGGCTCGCGCCGGAGCAGGCGGAGGACATCTTCGCCTATGCGCGCGACGAGGCGCTGCTGAAGGCGGCGATGCGCGCGCGGCCCGAACTCGCGACCTTCGACGGCGCGGAATTCGACCGGCTGGTGGCGGATTTTGCCGAGGCCGATCGGGCCCGAGTGGAGCTGACGCGCCGCGAATGCGCGTGGACCCATGCACAGGCGCTGGCCCGCGTGCGGGCGGGGATGCCGGGCTACGAGATCCTGAAGGGCGAGTTCGAGAAGAAGCGCGGCCATTTGCCAGTGCGCGCGCTGCTCGATCGCGCAGGGCGCGCGATCCAGGCGGCGAAGCCAGTCTTCATGATGTCGCCGCTGTCGGTCGCGCAGTTCCTCTCGCCGCCGCACGGCCTGAAGCCGGGGCTAACGTTCGATCTTCTCGTCATTGATGAGGCATCACAGATCGAGCCGGTGGATGCGCTCGGCGCCATCGCGCGCTGCCGGCAGGTGGTGGTGGTCGGCGATGATCGGCAGATGCCGCCCACCCGCTTCTTCCAGCGCATGACCAGCGAGGAGGAAGGCGAGGAAGAGCTCGCCGAAGGGCCAGTCGCGGCGCGGGAGGTCGAGAGCATCCTCGGCCTCGCGAATGCGCGCGGCGTGCCGAATGTGATGCTGCGCTGGCACTATCGCAGCCGGCACGAGAGCCTGATCGCGACCTCGAACGCCGAATTCTATGACGGGCGGCTGATGGTGCTGCCCTCGCCGAAGGCGCGCTCCGACAAGCTCGGCCTGAGCCTGAAGCGCGTGGACGGCCAATGGGAACAGGGCGCGGGCATCAACCGCATCGAGGCGGAGGCGGTGGCGCAGGCCGTGATGCGCCATGCGCAGGAAACGCCAGGCGACAGCTTGGGTGTGGCAGCCTTCAGCATCAAGCAGCGCGACGCGATCCTGGATGCGGTCGAGACGCTCCGGCGCGCGAACCCCGACACCGAAGCCTTTTTCGGCGCGCATGAGCACGAGCCCTTCTTCGTGAAGAACCTCGAGAACGTGCAGGGCGACGAGCGCGATTCCATTCTGATCAGCGTTGGCTATGCGCGCGACGCCTCGGGCAAGGTGGCGATGCGCTTCGGGCCACTTTCGGCCGATGGCGGGGAGCGGCGGCTGAATGTGCTGATCACGCGCGCGAAGAAGCGCTGCATCGTCTTCAGCGGCATCACCGCCGACGACATCGACCTCGAGCGCGCGGCCGGCCGCGGTGTCGTCTCGCTCAAGACGTTTCTTCGGTTTGCGGCGCAGCAGGGCGAGGCGCGCCGCAACGAGGGCGAGCAGGCCGCGGCCCCGCTCGCGCGCGTGCTGGCTGAGGAGATCCGCGCGACGGGCAAGGAGGCGGCGGCGCGCATCGGCATTGCCGGACTCTACCTGGATGTCGCGGCACGGGAGGGGACGGATTTCGTGCTCGGCGTCGAGGCCGATGCGGGGGATTGGGCGAGCGTTCGCGCCGCGCGCGACCGCGAGCGCGGGCGGCCGGCGGCGCTCACGATGATGGGTTGGAAGCTGCACCGCGCCTGGTCGCTCGCCTGGCTGCAGCGGCCGGAGGCGGAACGCGCGCGGCTGCGTGCGGCACTTGGCGTCGCGGCGCCAGAGGCGGCCGAGGTCACCGTGGCTGGCCCCGATCCGGGGCTTGCTGCGCCCTATGCCGAAGCGGTGCTGGAGGCGCCGAAGGACAGCGCTATTCCCGCCGTGCCCTTCGCGAAACTCTCGGAAATCCTGGCCGCGATCATCCGCGTTGAGCAGCCGGTGCACCAGGACGCGGTGTTCGAACGCGCGCGCATCCTGTGGGGTGCTGCGAAGCTGGAGGCTGCGGATCGCGCGGCGCTGCAGCAGGCGCTCAGGCTGGCGGGGCAGTTGCAGGGTGTCGCGCAACAGGGCGGCTTCTGGCGTGCGGAGGACGCGCCCGCGCCCGTGCCGCGCGACCGCCGCGCCGCCGCGCCGCATCTGCGGCGCGCGGCGATGGTCGCGCCGGCGGAGATCGAGGCCGCCTGCCGCGTGCTGCTCGGCGCGGCGGCGGTGGCGACGGAGGAGGAACTGGCGGCGGGCGTCGTGCGGCTGCTCGGGCTCGAAGCGCAGGCCGGGCCGGCGATTGCCGCGCGCGTCGCGGCGCTGGTCGGCGCCGGGCGCGTCACGCTGCGGGGCTGAGCCGCCGCTATCGCGCCAGCAGCCACTCCGGCAGGCCGGTGACCAGCGTCACCGGGAACAGCGTGATCAGCACCACCGTCAGCACCAGCATCAGGAAGAAGGGCAAGGAGGCCAGCGCGACCTCGCCCTGATCCTTGCCGGTCATGGTCTGCATCACGAACAGGTTGAAGCCGACGGGCGGCGTGATCTCCGCGATCTCGACCAGCAGCACGATGAAGATGCCGAACCAGATCAGGTCGAAGCCGGCCTGCTGTACCATCGGCAGGACGATGGAGGTGGTGAGTACAATCATCGAGACGCCATCGAGCGCAGTGCCGAGCACGATGTAGACAACGACCAGGATCGCGATGATGCCATAAGGCCCGAGCTCGAGCGCCGCGACGGCCTGGGCGAGCGCGGTCGGGATGCCGGTCAGCGCCATCGCCTTGGTCAGGAAGGCAGCACCCGCCAGGATGAACATGATCATGCAGCTGAGGCGCGTCGCGCCCTGCAGACTGTCCACGAAGCTGCGCCACGACAGCGTGCGCGTGACCGCCGCCAGCACCAGGCTGCCGAAGACGCCAAACGCCGCGGCCTCCGTCGCGGTCGCCCAGCCGGCGAACATGGAACCGATCACGGCGATGATCAGCAGCGCGCAGGGGATGAGTTGCGCGGATTGGCGAAGCTTCGCCACGAAGCTCATCGGCGGGTCGGCGGGCGGCTGCTTGCGCGGGTTCAGCATGGCCCAGACGATGATGTAGAGGCTGAACAGCCCCATCACCATCAGGCCCGGGATCATGCCCGCGATGAAGACGCGCACGATCGAGACTTCTGCCGCGACCGCATAAACCACCATGATGATCGAAGGCGGGATCATGATGCCGAGCGTGCCGGCGGTCGCCAGGCTGCCGATCGCCACCCGCTCGTCATAGCCGCGCCGGCGCAGCTCCGGCAGCGCGATCTTGGAGACGGTGGCGCAGGTCGCGGCGGAGGAGCCGGACACACTACCGAAAATGCCGCAGGCCAGGATGTTCACATGCAGAAGGCGGCCGGGCACGCGCCGCACCCAGGGGGCGAGGCCGTTGAACAATTCCTCCGACAGGCGCGTGCGGAACAGGATCTCGCCCATCCAGATGAACATGGGCAGCGCCGCCAGGGTCCAGCTGCCCGTCGCCTCCCACATCGCGCCGGCCAGGAACAGGCCAGGCGTGTCGGACGCCCAGGCCATCGCCACCCAGCCGACAGCCGCGAGGCTCATGGAGATCCAGAGCCCCATGCCGAGCAGCATGCAGAGCAGGACCAGCAGCAGCAGCGAGAAGGTGAGAAGGTCCATCGCTCAGACCTCCGCCGAGAAATCGCCGCGCGCCGCTCGCTCCTCGGCCGCGGCGACATAGGCGGGCTTGAGGCCGGCGATCAAGCGCGCCAGCTCATCCAAGATCGCGACCAGCAGCAGCCCGGCGCCGAGCGGCATCGCCAGCTTCGGGATCCAGACCAGGAAGGGCACGGTGCCCTGCGCGACCTCCTCGATCTCCCAGCTGAACAGCGTCTCCTGCGCGGTCCAATAGACGATGGTGCCCACGATCACGGCGGCGAGCCCGAGGGCGAGGATCTCCGCCACCCGGCGCGCAGCTGGGCCGAGCTTCTCGATACCCATGCCCACCCGGATCAGCTCGCCGCGCTTGAAGGTGGCAGCCAGCGCAAAGAAGGTGGTGGCGACGCAGAGATAGGCGGCGAGGTCATCGGTGCCGGGCACCTGCAGGCCAAGCTCGCGCGTGGCCATCTGGGCCATCATCAGCAGGAAGATGCCGAGCAGCGAGAGCGCCGCGAGCCCGGCGGCGGCGCCATAGAGCAGGTCGAGGGTACGGCGCAGCAGCGTCATCTCACGCATCCTGGCAGGCGGGACGGGCGGCAGGGCGTGGCATGGGTCGTCAGGCCTCCGGCGGGGTCGCGGCGCGGCCATTCAAGCGCGCGGGGCGCGGGGCGGGAAAGACGCCAAGCGCGCATGGCTGGGGGCAGCCTGACGGAATTGCCCGCGCGGCAGGCAAGGCCTGCCGCGCGGTTCGGCAAGGCGGCCCCAAGGCCGCCCGGCCTCAAGCCGAGGCGCGGCGATAGGCCTCGATCAGCGCGCGGCCGTCATCGCCGGCGCGGGCGACCCATTCATCGGTCATCTGCGTGCTGACGCGGCGCAGGCCGGCCATGAACTCGGCGGTCGGCGGGATCACCTGCATGCCGCGCTGCGCCAGGGTGCGTTCCGAATTCACCTGGGATTCGCCGGCCAGCTCATAGCCACGCACCTCGGCGCGGGCGGCGGCGGCGCGGATGTCCTGCTGCAGGCCGGCCGGCAGCGCTTCCATCGCGCGGCGCGAGACCATCACGGCATTCTTCGTCATGGTGAAGCCGAGCGGCGTGAAGACGCGCGCGTAATCCCAGGACGAGGTGTCCACGCCGGTCTGGGCGGAGGTGATCTGCGCCTGCACGACGCCGGTCGCGAAGGCCTGGGCGAGTTCGGCCGCCTGCACCAGCGTGGGCTGCGCGCCGACGATGGTGGCGAAGCGGTTGGTGGCCGGCGAGAAGGTGCGGAAGCGCAGGCCCCGCAGCGCCTCGATGCTGTTGATCGGCTGCTGCGCGTAGAGGCCGGCCGGGGGCCAGGGCACCATGTACAGCAGGCTCAGGCCCTGGCGCGCCAGCCGCGCCTCAATGAAGGGGCGCTGCAGGTCGGAGAGGCGCTTCGCCTCGGCCAGGTTGCTGACCAGCTGCGGGATGCTGTCGGCGTCGAAGAAGACGTCCTCGTTCGAATAGGCGGCGAGCAGAATCTCGCCCATCTGCACCTGGCCGCGCTGCACGCCGTTCTTGATCTGCGGCATCGGCAGGAGCGAGGCGTTGGAATGCAGCTGCACCTGCAGCCGCCCGCCGGAGACGGTCTGGATCTCCTCGACGAAGCTGCGGATGTTGCGGGTGTGGAAGTTCCCGTCCGGATAGGGGGTGGCCATCTGCCAGCGGGTGGCGGCGCCCCCGGCTGCTCCCTGGGCGGCGGCGCCGCGGGCGAAGGCGGGTGCCGCAAGGGCAGCGCCGGCGGCGGTCAGAAGGTGGCGGCGGTTCAACATGTCTCGTTCCCCCTTTGCGGAAGCCTATGGCCGCAAGCTTCGCCGCGCGCCGCCGGCTCGGCAAGGGGGGGCCTACAGGGGGAAGTCTCGGGCGGGGTCCACCCCCGCCTGTTCCAGGAAGCGGCGCATCGCCACCACCTCCTCCTTGGACAGGCTGTGGCGGGTGTCGTGGAAGGCGTGGGCATGGCCGCGGAGCGCGACCTTGATCTGGCCATGGCCGCCATGGCTGACCTCGGCGCCCAGATCCTCGAACAGGGCCAGGACGTGCTTCGGGTCGAGATTGGCGCTGACCGGATGCGCAAACAGCGCGTGCAGCAGCTTGCGATGACGATGGTTCATCCGGCCTTTCCCCGCCAGTTGCGACACGGCCATCCTGGCAGGATGCGCCGCGGCGTCCTTGACGCGGATCAAGGCCGAAGGCGGGAAGGTTTCAGCCCGCGCTTTCGACGTAGTGGCGCAGCTCCTCCGCTTCGTGCAGCGCCTCGTCGATGCGGGCCTTCACCAGGTCGCCGATCGAGACCATGCCAGCGAGGCCGCCATCCTCGGCGATCACCGGCAGGTGGCGCACGCGACGATCGGTCATCAGCTCCAGCGCTTCCGTGATCTTGGTGGCGGGTGTCACGGTATGGAGCGCGCGCGTCATCAGCAGGGCAGCCGGCATCGCCACCGCAGCGGTGCCATGGGCGGCGATGCAGCGGACGATGTCGCGCTCGCTGACGATGCCGAGCACATCGCCGCCATCGTCGCGCACCAGCACGGCGCCGATGCGCGCTTCGGCCAGAATGCGGGCGATCGCGCCGACCTCGTCCTGCACACCAACCGCGACGACCTCACCGCCCTTGCGGCGAAGGATGCTGGCAATGGTCATGGCCGATGCCTCCGGGGCTTGAGGCGATAGCCTGCCAAACGGCCGCGCAACGGTGCAAGGAAAGACCATGCTGCGCTGCGTCAATCCAGCCGAACGGCATGACATGGCGGCCGAAGGCCGCCCGCGCGGCGACCATCAGTCTAGCCCGGTGCGACTTGCCTGAGGCGCGAAAGCCAAGCCCGCGGAGCGGGCGCCGGCGATTGAGGCACTGCTACGCCGGCGCGGGTTCCGGGCCGGCCAGCTGGGTGCGGACCAGCTCGGCGAAGCGGCCGCCCTGGCGGACCAGCGTTTCGAAATCGCCGCGCTCCACCACCTTGCCGCCGTCGAAGACCAGGATCTCGTCGGCATCCCGCACGGTGGACAGGCGGTGCGCGATGATGAAGGTGGTCCGCCCCGCCATCAGCGCCTTCAGCGCCTTCTGCACCCGCGCCTCGGTTGCGGCATCGAGCGCGCTTGTCGCCTCGTCGAGGATCAGCACGGGCGGGTCCTTCAGCAGCGCGCGCGCAATAGCCAAGCGCTGGCGCTGGCCGCCCGACAGCGCGCTGCCGCGCTCGCCCACCATCGTGTCGTAGCCCTGCGGCTTGCGGGCGATGAACTCCTGCGCCTCCGCCATGCGGCAGGCGCGCTCGATCTCGTCCTGCGTCGCATCGGGGCGGCCGACGAGGAGGTTGTCGCGGATGGAGCGGTTGAACAGCAGCGATTCCTGGAAGACCACGCCGATATTGCGCCGCAGGCTGTCGAGGCTGAGGTCGCGCAGATCATGGCCATCGAGCGTGATGCGCCCTTCCACCGGGTCCCATAGCCGCTGCAGCAGCGACATGGCGGTGGATTTGCCCGCCCCGGTCTGGCCGACGAGGGCGATGGTGCGTCCGGGCGGCGCCTCAAACTCGATGCCGTCCAGAATGCGGGGGCCGCCCGGATAGGCGAAGGCCACCTGCTCGAAGCGGACCGCGCCCTCGACGCGGTTGAGGGAGGTGGCGTTCGGCTTCTCGGGCACGGAGCTCCGCGCATCCATCACGTTGAAGAACTGCTCGAGCGCGGGCGCCTGCATCACCATGTGGGAGACGAAGCCGACCGCGCCTTCGAGGCGGGCGATCAGCAGCGTCGCGAAGCCCATGAAGGCGACGATCTCACCGACGCTCGCCTGGCCGCGCAGATGCAGCACGGTGCCGAGGATGAAGATGGCGATGACGGTCAGCGTCGCCGCCGCGCGCGTCAGCACCGCGACCACCGCCCACCAGTTCAGCACCGGGAACTGGTGGTCGAGCACCTGGCGGACGATATCGCCGAACAGCCGCGCCTCCGACCCGAGGCGGGAGAAGGACTGCACGACCACGACGTTGGAGAGTGCATCCTGCGCGTTGCCGGCCAGCTGGGTGTGCAGCGCCTCCACCTGGCCCTGCGCGGCGTGGGTCTTGCGAATCACCCAGGCCGAGACGGCGGCAAAGAGAAACACCAAGGCGATCAGCAGCAGACCGAGCCGCCAGTTGAGGAACAGCGTCAGCGGCAGCAGCACGAGGGCCGCGATGAAGGTGATCAGGTGGTCGCGGAAGAAGGACAGCCACAGGCCGAACAGATTGTCCGATCCCATCAGCATGATCTTCATCAGCCGCCCGGACTGTGTGTCGCCATGGAAGGACAGCGGCAGGGACAGGACGTGCTGGAAGTAGCGCCCCATCACGACCAGGCGGTTGCGGTGCGCCATGCGGTCCGACAGCAGGGCGACGGCGACATTGGCGCCGATTCCCGAAAGCCCCACCGCCCCCCAGAGCGCGAGCAGCGCGAAGGCCTCGGTCCACAGCGCCTCGGCCGGCAGGCGCTCGGAGCGCGCCAGCAGGTCCACGACGCGGCCGAACAGCACGGGCTCCAGGAAGGAGAGGCCCGCCAGCGCCAGCGCCGCGAAGGCCAGGCCAATCGCCACCGGGCGATCGGCGGCAAGCAGCGCCAGCACCCGTCCGTACAGCCTGATGAATTGCATCCGCCGACCCCTTCCGACCGCCGCGCCCCGCTATGGCGGGGGGTCCGCGATCCGCAGCAAGGTCAAGCGCAAGACCCCATGACTTGCAAGTCGCGGCCGGTTTGCGGCAGGAACGGCAGGCAAGCGCGGCAGCGGGACGCCAGTTCCCGCGCCGCCAGGAGGAGACGAAGCATGAGCCTGACCCGTCGTAACGTCCTTGGGGGCGCCCTCGCCGCCCCCTTCCTGTTGCCCGGCGCCGCGCGCGCCCAGGGCGCCGCCTGGGCCCCCAGCCGCACGGTGCGGCTCGTCGTCGGCTTTACCCCGGCCGGAACCACCGACATCGCCGCCCGGCTGCTGGCCGAACCGCTCGGCCGGCGCCTTGGCCAGCAGGTGGTGGTGGAGAATCGCCCCGGCGCCGGCGGCAACATCGGCAACCAGGTGGTCGCCCAGGCCGAGCCGGATGGGCATACGCTGCTGATGCAGACGATCAGCGGGGGCGCCATCAACTACTCACTCTACGGCCCGCGCATGCCGGTCCGGCCGGAGGAGCTGGCGGCTGTCGGGCTGATGCTGCGCGTGCCGAACGCGATCTTCGTCACCCCGTCGCTGCCCGTGCGCACGCTGCGGGAGCTGGTGGATTACGTGAAGGCGCGGCCGGGGCAGCTGAACATCGGCTCCTCCGGCGCAGGTACCTCGCTGCACATGACGGGCGAGTTGCTGAAGCTGGAAGCGGGCATCGACCTGACGCATGTGCCCTTCCGCGGCGCCGGCCCGATGCTGCAGGAGACGATCGCCGGCCGCATCCAGGTGGCGGTGGACAATTTGCCCTCGGTGATCGGGCATCTGCGCGAAGGCCGGCTGCGGCCGCTGGCGGTGACAACGAAGGAACGCACGCCGGCCATGCCTGACGTGCCGACCACCGCCGAGGCCGGCTTCCCCGGCGTGGAGGCGACCGCCTGGTTCGGCATGCAGGCCCCCGCGCGCACGCCGCGCCCCATCCTGCAGCGCTATTCGGACGAGCTGAACCAGATCATCCGCGAGCCCGACATGCAGCGCCGCATCGCCGACCTTGGCGGCATGGCGCCGGCGCTGACGCCGGATGGCGGCACCAGCCCGGAGACCTTCGAGGCCTTCATCCGGGCCGAGATCACGAAGTGGGGCGAGGTGGTCCGCCGGTCGGGTGCCACCGCGGACTGATACGCCCGCCGCGGCGCTGGCGGGCGCCGCGGCCTTCCCATATCAGGGCGCAGAGAAACAACCGGGAGACACCCGCATGAGTCTTCGCCGCCGTGCCCTGCTGGGCACCGCCCTCGCCCTGCCCGCCCTGTCGCAGGCGCGCGCGCAAGCCTGGAACCCGAGCCGCCCCGTGCGGCTGGTGGTTCCCTTCGTCGGCGGCGGCGCGACCGACCTGACGGCGCGGCTGATCGCCGAACGGCTGACGCCGATGATCGGCCAGCCGGTGGTGGTGGACAACCGCCCCGGCGCGGGCGGCAATCTCGGTGCGGATATCGTCGCGAAGTCCGACCCGGATGGGCACACGCTGCTGATGTGCACGATCGGCACGGCCAGCATCAACCAGTTCCTCTACAGCCGCATGCCCTTCCGGCCCGAGGACCTCTCGGCCGTCGCGCTGGTGAACCTGGTGGCCAACGCCATCGTCGTGAACCCGAACGTCCCGGCGCGGAATTTCGCCGAGTTTGTCGCCTATGCGAAGCAGAACCCGGGGCGGCTGAACTACGGCACGCCGGGCAATGGCACCTCCGGCCACATGTCGGGCGAATACCTGAAGGTGCGCGCAGGCATCGACATCACCCACGTGCCCTATCGCGGCACCGGCGCGGTCATCCCCGATTTGCTGTCCGGCACGCTGCAGGTCGCGGTGGACAATATCCCCGCCTACATCCCGCATATCCGCGAAGGCCGCATGCGGCTGTTGGCCGTGACCTCGCGCGAGCGCTGGTTCTCCTTCCCCGAGACGCCGACGGTGATCGAAAGCGGCATCCCGGGCTTCGAGGCGACCGCCTGGTTCGGCCTGCAGGCGCCCGCGCGCATGCCAGCGCCCATCCTGCAGCGCTATGCGGAAGCGGTGCGCGAGATCTCCCGTGATCCCGCCGTGGTCGCGCGGCAGCGGGAGATCGGCGCGGAGCCGAACTTCCTCGGCCCCAACGAGTTCGAAGCCTTCATCCGCGCCGAGAACGAGAAGTGGCGCGAAGTGGTGCGCATCTCCGGCGCGAAGCTGGATTGATATGAGCCGCACGAAGGCTCCGCCTTCGTGCCCTCAAGCGCCGGCGCTTCGCTTGGCTCGCCGCACAAGCGGCGGGCCGCATTCGCGGCCTCGGCCGGCGTGAAGGACGCCGGCCGCCATCGGAACACCAGCAACGCGGCGCTGCGTCAGGCCGCAACCAGGGCGCGGCGGTGCCGCGCCCCCTTCCCTTCGCGCTGAGCGTCAGAAGCTGAGCAGCACCGCGCGTGTCACCAGCGGCAGCGCGCGAACCTTGGCCAGCACGGCCTCCGGCAGCGGGCCATCGAGGCCGACGAGGCAGATCGCATCCCCGCCCGGCACGTCACGGCCGAGATGGAAGGTGGCGATGTTCACCCCCGCTTCCGACAGCGTCGTGCCGAAGCGGCCGATGAAGCCCGGCTTGTCCTGGTTGGTGACGTAGAGCATGTGCGAGGCGAATTCGGCCTCCACCGCGATGCCCTTCATCTCCACAAGGCGCGGCTTGCCGGTGCCGACCAGCGTGCCGGCGACGCTGCGCGTCCAGGCGGTGGTGGCGATGGTGACGCGAACGAGCGTCGCGTAGTCGCCGCTGCGCTCCAGCACCGTCTCCGCCACCTCGATCCCGCGTTCCTTCGCGAGTGCCGGCGCGTTGACCATGTTCACCGCGCCCATCATCGGCGCGAGCACACCGGCAAGGGCTGCCGCCGTCAGCGGCTTGCGGTTCAGCTCCGCGGCGTGGCCTTCATACTCCACGCGGATCGCGCGGATCTCGTCACCGACCGAGGCGGTGAGCTGCCCCGCCAGCGCGCCGAGCAGGCGTGCGAGCTCCATATAGGGCTTGAGGCGCGGTGCTTCTTCCGCACTCACCGATGGCATGTTGATCGCGTTGGAGACGGCGCCCGACAGCAGGAAGTCGGACATCTGCTCGGCAACCTGCAGCGCCACATTCTCCTGCGCCTCGGTCGTCGCGGCGCCGAGATGCGGCGTGCAGACAACGTTCTCGAGCCCGAAGAGCGGGCTGTCGGTCGCGGGCTCCACCTCAAAGACATCAAGTGCGGCGCCGGCCAGATGGCCGGATTGCAGCGCCTCAAACAGCGCCGCCTCATCCACCAGGCCGCCGCGGGCGCAGTTGATGAGGCGGGCGCCCTTCTTCATGGCGAAGAGGCGCTCGCGGTTCAGGATGTTCTTCGTTTGCTCGGTATAGGGCGCGTGGAGGGTGATGAAGTCGGCGCGCGTGACGAGCGCATCGAGTTCCACCTTCTCCACGCCGAGCTCCAGCGCGCGCTTCTCCGACAGGAAGGGATCGAAGGCGATGACCTTCATGCGCAGCCCGTTGGCACGGTCGGCGACGATGGAGCCGATATTGCCCGCCCCGATCAGGCCGAGCGTCTTGCCGGTCAGCTCGACGCCCATAAAGCGGTTCTTCTCCCACTTGCCGGCCTTGGTGGAGGCGGAGGCTTCGGGGATCTGGCGGGCGAGCGCGAACATCATCGCGATCGCATGCTCGGCGGTGGTGATGGCATTGCCGAAGGGCGTGTTCATCACCACGACGCCGCGGGCGGTCGCGGTGGTGACGTCCACATTGTCGACGCCAATGCCGGCGCGGCCGACGACCTTGAGGCGCGGCGCCGCTTCCAGCAATTCGCGCGTGACCTTGGTCGCGCTGCGCACGGCAAGGCCGTCATACTCCGCGATGATCTCGCGGATCTCTGCCGGCTTCAGGCCGGGCTTGAAATCCACCTCGATCCCGCGGTCCCGGAAAATCTGGACGGCGGCGGGGGACAGCTTGTCGGAGATGAGGACCTTCGGCATGGCTCAGGCCCCTTTCCCCGCATGCTCGGCCGCGACCTGGGCAAAGGCCCAGTCGAGCCAGGGCAGCAGCGCAGCGATGTCCGACGTCTCGACCGTCGCACCGCCCCAGATGCGCAGGCCCGGCGGTGCATCGCGATAGGCGGCGGCATCCAGCGCGACGCCCTCCTTCTCGAGGATGGAGGACAGCTTCTTCGCCGCCGCCGCCTGGCCCTCGGCGTCCAGCGCGACGAACCACGGGGCCACGATCTTGAGGCAGATCGAGGTGCAGGAACGCGTGGCCGCATCCTCTGCCAGGAAGGCCGCCCAGTCGCTGCTGGCGACCCAGCCCGCCACGGCGGCGAGGTTGGCTTCGGAGCGCGCGACAAGGCCCTTCAGCCCGCCCACGCTTTCGGCCCAACGCAACCCATCCAGCGCATCTTCAACGCAGAGCATGGACGGCGTGTTGATCGTCTCGCCCTTGAAAATGCCCTCGTTCAGCTTGCCGTCCTTGGTCATGCGAAAAATCTTCGGCATGGGCCAGGCGGGCTTATGGGATTCAAGGCGCGCGACCGCGCGCGGCGACAGCGCGAGCATCCCATGCGCCGCTTCCCCGCCCAGCACCTTCTGCCAGGACCAGGTGACGACATCGAGCTTGTCGTAGGGGAGTTCCATCGCAAACGCCGCGCTGGTGGCGTCGCAGATCGCCAGCCCCTCACGGTTCGCGCTGATGAAATCGGCGTTCTTCAGCCGGACGCCGCTGGTCGTGCCGTTCCAGACGAAGACGACGTCGCGCGCGGGGTCCACCTGCGCGAGGTCCGGCAGCTTGCCGTAGCCGGCCGAGATCACGCGCGCATCGGCGAGCTTGAGCTGCTTGGTGACATCCGTCGCCCAATCCTTGGAGAAGCTCTCCCAGGCCAGGATATCCACGCCGCGCGCGCCGAGCATGGACCAGAGTGCCATCTCGACCGCGCCGGTGTCGGAAGCCGGCACGATGCCAAGCCGCCAATCGGCCGGCATGCCGAGGATGGCCTTGGAGCGTTCGATGACCTCGGCGAGCTTGGCCTTCGGGTCCTTGGCGCGGTGGCTGCGGCCGAGCATGGCGCCCGAGAGCGACTCCAGCGTCCAGCCGGGACGCTTGGCGCAGGGACCGGAGGAAAAACGGGGGTTCGCGGGACGGAGTCCCGGCTTGGTGGCGATCGCCATGGATGCGCTCCCTTCCAGAAGCTGATGCGCCCCGGTGGGGGGGCGTGGCCCGCCGCGAGGATTATCCGCGACGCGCCAGGGGCGCAAGCATTGGGGCGGGAGGTGCGCTGATCAGTGCTCCGGGCGGAAGAAGGCGCCGGCGCGCGCGGCCAGCAGCGTGCGCCAGGCGACCCAGGCGGTGAGCGCGGTGGCGGCCAGCACCGCGGGCCAGCAGAGCCAGGCCGGGAAGCCAGCCGCGCAGAGCATCGCGGCGAAGGCGGCCGAGGGGAAGGTGACGCCCCACCATGGCAGCGCGAAGGGAATACGCGCCAGCTCGCCGGCAAGCGAGAGCAGTACCGCCGCCACCAGCAGCGCGAGACCGATGAAGGCCAGCGCCGGCGCAGCCCCCTGCCCCATCAGCGCGATCAGCGCGAGCGCACCGACCGCGGGCGGCGCGAGCAGGATCACCAGGCTCGGCCGCAGCGGCGGCGGCAGGGCCGGGCCGGCCACAAGCCGGTGCAGCAGCAGCGGCTGCACCGCGAGCCAGAGGAACATGCCGATCCCGAACATCATCCAGGACAGATCCACGAAGCCCATCCGCGCGCCGAGCGCGGGGGCGAGGATGTTGCCGACCAGCGGGATCATCAGCGGCGGCGCGAGCATCGCCACCTCCCCGCGCCCGGCCAGGATGCGGCGCAGCAGCAGCATCGCGACCAGCAGGTGCAGCGCGACCGCAACCGCCCAGAGCGCGGCTCCGAGCGCCGGCGCGTAAGGGTGCAGGAAGGCGGAGACGATCATCAGCCCGATCGTCGGCGCCGCGGCGAAGGCCACGCGCACCGGGTGGCGCAGTTCCGCCAGCACCGCCTGCGGATGGCGCAACACACGCAGCGCCTGCAAGGCGACCACTGCGCACCAGAGGGCAGCCGTGAAGGCCAGCAGCGCCTCTCCCACCGCGGCCGGCGCACCGAGATGTTCCTGCGCCGCGCGCCAGGCGAGGCCGACGCCGCCCGTGCCCATGGGCATGGCCAGCAGCGGCAGCGGTAGGTGTTCCAGTGTTGGGCGGGGCGCGGGCGCGGTCACAGGAAGGCCTGGCCTTCCATCACCTTCACGCAGCCGCCGCCGACCGTGGCGCGGATGCCATCGGGCCCACGCGTTGCGGTGGTGCGCAGCAGGCTCGGCCGGCCCATCTCGACGCCCTGGACGATGTCATCGGCCGCGCGATCCGCGCCCGAGAGGTGCAGCAGCAGGGCCGCGAGCGGCGCGGCGGCGCTGCCGGTCGCGGCATCTTCCTTCACGCCGAGGCCGCCGCCGAACATCCGCGCGCGGATCGCACCGCCATCGCGGGCATAGAGATAGACGCGAAAGCGGCCATCGAGCTCGGGTGCGATCCCATTCGCGCGCGCCATGCCCGCGCTGTCGGGTGCCGCGCGGGTCAGCGCTGCGAGTGTCACCTCCATCACCGCGAAGGGATTGCCGACGGAGGCGACGATGGGGCGGTGGTTCTCGGTCATCACCTCCCAGGGCTCGATCCCGGCGGCGCCGGCGACCTGCACGGGCGTGAATTCGGTGCCGAGTGTCAGTGGCTGCGGCGCGGCGATGGTGACATCGCCAACCGCGCCATCCGCGCCACGCGCGACGCGCACCTCGACCAGGCCCGCGATCTCCTCGAAGCGCAGCAGGTCGCCGCCACTTTCGGTGGCAACGACGTAGCCCGTGCCGACATTGGGATGGCCGGCGAAGGGCATCTCGGTCGCCGGGGTGAAGATGCGCACGCGCGCGGTGTTCGAAGGATCATCCGGCGGCAGGACGAAGGTGGTCTCGCTGAGGTTCATCTCGCGCGCCAGCGCCTGCATCTCCGCATCCGAAAGCCCGCGCGCATCGGTGAAGACCGCCAGCGGGTTGCCCCCAAAGCGCTGGTCGGTGAAGACATCCAGCGTGACGTAGCGATAGGCTCTCATCGCAGCGCCTCCAGCCTGGCGGGATCCACCGTAACGCCATGATCGAGGGGACCATGGCCGCTGCCGAAGCCCGGCGCGGCCAGCATCGCCGCGCGCACATAGGCGCGCGCGCGGATCACCGCCTCACGCAGCGTCATCCCCTGCGCGAGGCCGCAGGCGAGTGCCGAGGCCAGCGTGCAGCCCGTGCCATGGGTGTGGCGCGTGGCCAGGCGCGGGCTTTCGAAGACCTCGGTGCCCGACGGCGTCGCGAGCAGGTCGGTCAGCACCTCGCCGCTGCCATGGCCGCCCTTCAGCAGCACAGCGCGCACGCCCGATCGCAGCAGCGCCTCCGCCGCGCGGTGCATGCCGGCGACATCGGTGATCGCGAGTCCCGACAGCGCCTCTGCTTCAGGGATGTTGGGCGTGATGACGGCCGCGAGCGGCAGCACGCGGTCCTTCAGCGTGGCGACCGCTTCCGGCGCCAGCAACGGATGGCCGCCCTTGGCGATCATCACGGGATCGGCGACCACCGGAATGCCTGGGCCGAACTCGGTGAGCGCATCGCAGACGGCGGCGATGGTCGTGGCATCGGCCAGCATGCCGGTCTTGATCGCATCCGCGCCGAGATCCTGCAGCACCACCTGGATCTGCTGGCGGATGAAGGCGGCCGGCACGCCCAGCACGCCATGCACGCCGCGCGTATCCTGCGCCGTCAGCGCGGTGATCGCCGTCATCGCGAAGCCGCCGAGCGCGGTCACGGCTTTGATGTCGGCCTGGATGCCCGCCCCGCCGCCGGAATCCGACCCGGCGCAGATCAGCACGCGTCCCATCATGGCACTTTTCCTCAGCCGGCGCGGGCCTTGGCGCGGATCAGATCCGCGAGCCGCGCGACGGTATCCTCGACCATCGCCTCGTCTTCCGCTTCCGCCATGACGCGGATCACGGGCTCGGTGCCGCTGGCGCGGATCAGCACGCGGCCGCGCGCGCCAAGGGCGGACTGCTCCGCGGCGATCGCTTCCTTCACGCCGGCATCGGCCAGCGGCGAAGCGCCGGCGTAGCGGATATTCACCAGCCTCTGCGGCAGGGGTGCGAAGCAGCTGAGCAGCTCGCTCGCGGGCTTCTGCTCCTCCACCAGCACGGCCAGCACCTGCAGCGCGGCAATCAAGCCATCGCCGGTGGTGGCGAAGTCGGACATGATCACATGCCCCGACTGCTCACCGCCAAGGTTGCAGCCGATCTCGCGCATCTTCTCGCCCACATAGCGATCGCCAACGGGCGTGCGCAGCAGCGTGAGGCCGCGCGCAGCAAGGAAGCGCTCAAGCCCCATATTGGACATGACGGTCGCGACGACGGCCTCGCCGCGCAGCCGGCCCTGCTGGTGCCAGGACCGCGCGATGAGGGCGAGGATCTGGTCCCCGTCCACCACGTTCCCCTCATTGTCCACCAGCACCAGCCGGTCCGCATCGCCATCCAGCGCGATACCGAGATCGGCGCGGCGTTCGCGCACGACCTCCGCGAGTTGCGCCGGCGCGGTGGAGCCGACGCGGCGGTTGATGTTGAAGCCGTCCGGCTCGACGCCTATCCGCACGACTTCCGCGCCGAGTTCCCACAACACGGTGGGCGCCACCTTGTAGCCCGCGCCATGCGCGCAATCGACGACGATGCGCATGCCATCCAGGCGCAGGCCGCGCGGGAAGGATTGCTTCGCCGCCTCGATGTAACGGCCAGGCGCATCTTCCAGCCGGCTGGCGCGGCCGAGCTTTGCCGCCGGCACCATCGCCTCGGCCAGGTCGCCGGCCATGAGCGCCTCGATCTCGGCTTCCTGGTCGTCGGTCAGCTTCAGCCCATCGGGGCCGAACAGCTTGATGCCGTTATCCTCATAGGGGTTGTGGCTGGCGCTGATCATCACGCCGAGATCGGCGCGAAGGCTGCGCGTCAGCAGCGCGATGGCCGGCGTCGGCAGCGGCCCGACCAGCACCACATCCATCCCCGCGCCGACGAAACCCGCCGTCAGCGCCGGCTCCAGCATGTAGCCGGACAGGCGCGTATCCTTGCCGATCACCACGCGATGCCGATGGTTGCCACGGTTGAAGAAACGCCCCGCCGCCTGGCCGAGGCGCAACGCCGTGCCCGCATCCATCGGCGGCTTGTTCGCCGTGCCGCGGATGCCATCCGTGCCGAAGAGCTTTCGGTGCGTACCCATGTAAGGTGATTATTCCTCTGACGCCGCGGCGTCCACCGGCGGCGGCTCCCCGGCCTCGCAGGCGGCCAGCACGGCCAGGGCCTGCACCGTCTCGGCCACGTCGTGCACACGGAGAATCGCCGCCCCCCGCTGCGCCGCCGCGATCGCCGCGGCGATGCTGCCGGCCACGCGATCCTCGGCCCGCTCCACCCCCGACAACTCGCCGATGAAGCGCTTGCGGCTGGCGCCGAACAGCACCGGGCAGCGAAGGGCCGCGAGCAGCGGCAGGCGCTCGATCAGCGCCAGGTTCTGGGGCATGCGCTTGGCGAAGCCGATGCCGGGATCCACCGCGATGCGGCTGAGGGCAATGCCGGCGGCCTCGGCGAAGGCAATGCGCTCGGCCAGGAACGAAGCGACCTCCAGCACGACATCCTCATAGACGATGTCCTGCTGCATGGTGCGCGGGTCGGTGCCCTTCATGTGCATCAGCACAACGCCGCACTCGGCTTCCGCCACCAGGCGCGCGGCGTCGGGGTCGTGGCGGAGCGCGGTGACGTCGTTGACGATCTCTGCCCCCGCCTCCAGAGCCGCGCGCATCGTCGCGGCATTGCGCGTGTCGATGCTGACGGGCGCGGCCTTCGCCAATTCGCGCAGCACGGGCATGACGCGGGCGATCTCGTCCTCGACGCTGACGGGCGCCGCACCGGGGCGCGTGCTTTCGCCGCCGATGTCGAGGATGTCGGCGCCGGCTTCCAGCATGGCATGGCCGGCGGCTATCGCCACGCGCGGGTCGAAATGCAGCCCGCCATCGGAGAAACTGTCGGGCGTCACATTGACGATGCCCATCACCAGCGGGCGGCCCAACTCCGCAAGCCTTGGCAGGCCGGCAAAGCCCGGCACGGGCTGCGTCAGCGCGATGACCTGCGCCTGCCAGTCCTGCGGCACGTCGGCGAGCGGCAGCGGCAACGGCGACACCGGCGCGGCCGGCCCGATCAGGCGGACCATCGTGAAGGCCGCAGGCCCGCCGGCCAGCGGGAGGGCGACATCTGCCGCGATGGCGAGCGCGGCGGCGCGCCCATGCAGCAGCCCGAGAGGCTCCACCCAGTTGCGGCGCATGCGAAGGACCCTGCCGATAGGATCAGGGCGGGGACGATGCCTCGTCCCCGCCCTGCGGGAAAGATCGAAAGGCGGCGCCGGCGATCAGGTTCCGGGCGCGGGCTGGCCGCTCCAGGGGCCGG
>JBIKSZ010000224.1:0-5926 GCA_044348345.1 Roseomonas sp.
CGGCCGAGGGAATCCCGCACGGGGAAGACGCGGGCGACATCGTCGAGTTCGAGGATCGCGCTCATGCCGCGTCATCCAGCAACTGGTCGAGCGGCGCGCGCCAGCAGGCGGCGCGATGGCCGGCGGTGAGTTCCGCCACCGGCGGCTGTTCCGCGCAGCGCGCCACCGCGAAGGGGCAGCGCGGCGCAAAGCGGCAGCCGGGCGGCGGGTTGCGGAGGTCGGGCACCGTCCCCTCGATGCTGGCCAAGCGCGCCGCGCCACCTTCGAGCGACGGCGCGGCGCCGAGCAGGCCGACCGTGTAGGGATGCTCCGGCCGCGCGAAGAGCGAGGCAGCCGGCGCCTGTTCCGCGACGCGGCCGGCATACATCACCACCACATCATCGGCATGGTCGGCGACCACGCCGAGGTCGTGGGTGATCAGCACCACCGCCGTGCCGGTCTCGGCCTTCAGCTCGTCGATCAGGGCCAGGATCTGCGCCTGTACCGTGACATCGAGCGCCGTCGTCGGCTCATCGGCAATCAGCAGGCGCGGGCGGCAGGCCAGCGCCATCGCGATCATCACGCGCTGACGCATCCCGCCCGAAAGCTGGTGCGGATACTGCATCGCGCGCCGCGCGGCATCCGGGATGCGGACGTGATCCAGCATCTCGATCGCGCGATCCAGCGCCGCGCGGGGCGACAGGCCCTGGTGCAGGCGCAGCGCCTCCGCCACCTGTTCGCCGGCGCGAAAGGCCGGGTTCAGGCTGGTCATCGGCTCCTGGAAGATCATCGCCATCTCGCGCCCGCGCTTCTGGCGCCAATCCTCCGCGTCGAGCGTCGTCAGCTCCCGCCCGTCGAAGCGGATGGAGCCGCCGATGCGCGCGCCTTGCGGCAGCAGGCCCATGACGGAGAGCGCGGTGACCGACTTGCCGCAGCCGCTTTCGCCCACCACCGCGAGCGTGCGGCCGGGCTCGACGGCGAAGGAGACGCCATCCACCGGCCGCAGCGGCCCGCGATCGGTCGGCAGCGTGACGGTGACATCGCGCAGCTCGAGGACGGGCGCGGTCATCGTGCCTCCTCGGCCTGGGCAGCAGCGATGGCGGATTGGATCACGGCGCGGTCGAAGACGCCCGGATGGTCGCGCCCCGGCAGGAAGCGGCGGAAATGGCGCATATAGCCATGCCACACGCCATAAAGCCGGCGCAGTTCCGCCAGCGGGTCCGGATGGTCGTCCACGCGGAGGTCGAGGTCGGCATAGGCATCGATGGAGGCCACTTGGATCGCAGCGGATTGCCGGCCGCGCTTGTCGCCGCCCGCCCCCTCCCCGGCTTCCATCGCGGCCAGCAGCCGCTCGGCCAGCGGCCGGCCGGCGGTGGCGAGAAAGGTATCGCGCGTCGCTTCCAGCACCTGCCGCCCGGCCAGCATATTGCCCGCCACCGAGACATCGGGCCCATCGAGATGACCGCACCATTCGACACAGGCGCTGCCCGTGTGCCGGGCGCTGCGGCCATCGGCGGCGAGGATGTGGAATTGCCGCGCCGCGGCGCCCGCATCGGCCGCGACCAGGGCGCCGAGCGCAGCCTCCGGCGCCTCACCGGCGCGGAGGCGGGCAAGGCCGTCGGGCGCGAAGAAGGGATTGACCAGCGCCTGGGTGCAGGCCGCGCCAACTCGCCCCTCGACACGCAGCACCAATGCGCCGGTGGCAAGGAAACGGCTGGCGACCGCCGCACCGACCTCGCCGGTCGCAGGATCTCGGGCCAGGATGGACCAGGTCATGCCCGCATGAACATCCGGCGGCCGGTCCCACGCAAGATGGCGGCACGCTGTTTCGCGCTGCAGCACGGCATGGCGTGCCCAAAGGCTGCGCGATGGCTGCCCAGCGATGCGGCAGCGCCGCCCTGGCCTTCGTCGAGGCGGCCGGGGCGCCGAGCCCTACAGCTTCACCTTCAGCGCGTTGCCGATCTCGCCCACCACGCCGCGGCGGAAGGCCAGCACGCAGGCAATGAAGATGCCGCCCTGGATCACCAGCACCCAGGCGCCGAATTCGGCCAGGTAGTTCTGCATGGTGATGATCACCGCCGCACCCACCACCGGCCCGAAGACGGTGCCGAGGCCACCCACCAGGCTCATCAGCACCACCTCACCCGACATGGTCCAGTGCACATCGGTCAGGGTGGCGATGTTGAAGACCAGCGCCTTGGTGCCGCCCGCCAACCCCGCCAGCCCTGCCGAGAGCACGAAGGCCATCAGCTTGTAATCCTCGACCCGGTAGCCGAGCGAGGTCGCGCGCGGCTCATTGTCGCGGATCGCCTTCAGGATCTGGCCGAAGGGGGAATGGACGATGCGGTGGATCAGCAGGAAGCCGCCGAGGAAGACGACGGCGACGACCCAATACATCGACAGATCGGGCGTCAGGTCGAACATGCCGAACAGCGTGCCGCGGGGGATGGCCTGGATGCCGTCCTCGCCGCCCGTGAAGGGCGCCTGGAGGGAGAAGAAATAGACCATCTGGGCCAGCGCCAGCGTGATCATGGCGAAGTAGATGCCCGCGCGGCGGATCGCCAGCCAGCCGAAGGGCAGGCCAAGCGCAGCGCCCACCAGCCCGCCGAGCGGGATGGCGAGCTCCGGCGGCAGCCCCCAGCCCTTGGCGGCATAGCCGGTGATATAGGCCCCCATGCCGAAATAGGCGGCGTGGCCGAAGCTCAGCAGCCCGACATAGCCGATCAGCAGGTTGAAGGCGCAGGCGAACAGCGCGAAGCACAGCACCTTCATCAGGAAGACGGGATAGAGGAAGAAGGGGCTGACGACGACGAAGGCCAGCATCACGAGGAAAGCGACGGCCTGCGCCTTGGTGAAGCCCCAGAAGCCCGCGATCTCGTGCTCGGTGCGGATGGCGCCGGAGGCGATGGTCTCACCGGCCATGGATCAGGCCCTCCCGAACAGGCCGGCCGGCCGCGTCAGCAGCACGATCGCCATGATGAAGAACACCACCGTCGCCGAGGCTTCGGGCCAGACCACGCGCGTCATGCCTTCGAGGAAGCCGAGCGCGAAGCCGGTGACGACCGAGCCGAGGATCGAGCCCATGCCGCCGATCACGACCACCGCGAAGACGATGATGATGAAGTTCGCGCCCATGTCAGGGCGCACGGAATAGATCGGCGCCGCCAGCACACCGGCGAAGGCCGCGAGCGCGACGCCCGCGCCATAGGTCAGCGTCATCATGCGGGGCACGTTGATGCCAAAGGCCTGCACCAGCTGCGGGCGTTCCGTCGCCGCGCGCAGATAGCTGCCGATCTTGGTCTTCTCGATCACGTACCAGGTGGCCAGGCAGGTAACGATGGCAACCGCCACCACCCAGGCCCGGTAGCCCGGCAGGAACATGAACCCCAGTTCGAAGCCGCCACGGAGTTCCGGCGGCACCGCATAGGGCAGGCCCGAGACGCCGAAATTGTTGCGGAAGACGCCCTCGATCACCAGCGCGCAGCCGAAGGTCAGCAGTAGCCCGTAGAGGTGATCGAGCTTGTAGAGGCGCGAGATCATCGTCTTCTCGATGATGACGCCGATCGCGCCGACGATCAGCGGCGCCAGGATCAAGGCGCCCCAATAGCCAATGCCGAGGTAGTGCAGCAGCATCCAGGCGACGAAGGCGCCCATCATGAACTGCGCACCATGGGTGAAGTTGATCACGTTCAGCATGCCGAAGATCACCGCGAGACCCAGCGACAGCAGCGCGTAGAAGGCGCCGTTCACCAGCCCCAGCACCAGCTGCGGCGCGGCCATCTCGAGTTCAAAGAGGATGGTTTCCAGCACGTCCGGCGACCTCGGCTTGGAAGTTGCCAGACGAGGGGGCGAGGCCCCCTCGTCTGTCGTTGGCCAGGGGGCCAGGCCCCCTCGCCCGTCAGTGTCGGATCAGGCGCGCACCAGCGAGCAGTTGCCCTCGGTCAGCGGGCGGAAGGCCTGCGCCGCCGGCGTGGTGCCGAGCAGGTTGTAGTAGTCCCAGCGGCCCGAGGATTGCTGCGGCGTCTTCACCTGGAACAGGTAGCAATCGTGCAGCTTGCGGCCGTCGGGGCGGATGGTGCCCTCGCCGAAAGCATCGTCGGAGGTCGGCATCGCCTTCATCCGGTTCACCGCCTCAAGCCCCGAAGCCTTCGCGGCCGGCACGCCCATATCCATCACCGCCTTGAAGTAGTGCAGCGCCGCCGAGTAGCAGCCCGCCTGCACCATGGAGGGGCGGATGTTGCCCGGCAGCGTGCCGAGGCGCTGGGTGAAGGCGCGGGTACGCTGATTGAGATCCCAATAGAAGGTCTCGCTCAGCACAAGGCCCTGCGCCACTTCAAGGCCGAGGCTGTCCACATCGGTGATGAAGACCAGCAGCCCCGCGAGGCGCGTGCCACCGCGGGTGATGCGGAATTCCGCCGCCTGCTTGATCGAGTTGATCGTGTCGCCGCCCGCATTCGCCAGACCGATGACCTGCGCGCGCGAGCGCTGCGCCTGCTGCAGGAAGGACGAGAAGTCCGTCGTGCCCGGGAAGGGCGTGCGGACGCTGCCGACGATCGTGCCGCCGGAGCTGCGCACGAAGGCGGAGACGTCGCGCTCCAGCGCATGGCCGAAGGCGTAGTCGGCGGTGACGAAGAACCAGCTGCGGCCACCAGCCGCGACCAGCGCGCCGCCGGTGGAGCGCGCCAGCATGTAGGTGTCGTAGGTCCAGTGGATGGTGTTCGCCGAGCAGGCCGAGCCCGTCAGGTCCGACGTCGCCGGGCCAGAGGCGAGGAACACCTTGTTGCGTTCACGCACCAGCGTGTTGACGGCCAGTGCCACCGAGGAGGTCGGCACGTCCATCACCACATCGATGCCGTCGCGGTCGATCCACTGGCGGACGACGGTGGAGCCGACATCCGGGCGGTTCTGGTGGTCGGCCTGCACGACCTCGACATTGATGCCGCGCTGGGTGATGCCGCTCTCGCGGATCGCCATCTGCACCGCCTGGGTGGAGCCCGGGCCCGACAGGTCGCGATAGAGGCCGGACTGGTCGTTCAGCACGCCGATGCGGATCGTGTTGGCCGCCTGCGCCCGCGCGCTGCGGGAGGTGAAGGGCAGCCCGCCGAGGCCAGAGCCCGCAGCAACGGCACCAGCGCCGGTCAGAAGCGTGCGACGTTCGATGGTCATGGTCGTTGTCCTCTCCTGTTGCTTCCGCCCCGGCCTGTCAGACGCCGAGGTATTCGTGCAGCCGGTCCATGCTGGCGGCGAGGTCGGCATTCGCCACCATGTCCACGACACGGCCGTGTTCCATCACGTAGTGCCGGTCCGCCACGGTCTGGGCGAACCGGAAATTCTGCTCCACCAGCAGCACCGTGAAGCCGCGCTGCTTGATGCTCCGGATCATCGCGCCGATCTGCTGCACGATCACCGGCGCGAGCCCTTCCGAGGGCTCGTCCAGCAGCAGCAGCCGCGCGCCGGTGCGGAGGATCCGCGCGATCGCCAGCATCTGCTGCTCGCCGCCCGAGAGCTTCGTGCCCTGGCTCCGCGCGCGCTCCTTTAGGTTCGGGAAGAGCGTGTAGATCTCATCGAGGCTGAGCCCGCCCGGCGCGATCACCGGGGGAAGCATCAGGTTTTCCGTGACGTCGAGCGAGGCGAAGATGCCACGCTCCTCCGGGCAATAGGCGATGCCGCTCCGCGCGATGACATCGGGGCGGGCGCTGATCAGCTCCTTCCCCTCAAAGCGGATGGAACCCGCGCGGCGGCCCGTCAGCCCCATGATGGCGCGGAGCGTCGAGGTCTTGCCCGCGCCGTTGCGGCCGAGCAGCGTGACCACCTCGCCCTGGCGGATCTCGATGCCGACGCCGTGCAGAACATGGCTTTCGCCGTACCAGGCCTCGAGGTCGCGGACCTCCAGCATGGGCTGGCCGGCGGCCGCCTGCGGGCGGGGGTCTGTCAGCGTGTCGGCCAT
>JBIKSZ010000048.1:0-19259 GCA_044348345.1 Roseomonas sp.
CGAAGCGCAGCCTGTTCGCCGCGCCGAAGCACCCCTCCACGGAAGCGCTGCTGTCCGCCGTGCCGGTGCCCGAACCCGGCGCGGCGCGGGAGAGGATCATCCTCAAGGGCGATGTGCCGAGCCCGATCAACCCGCCCAAGGGTTGCCGCTTCCACACCCGCTGCCCCTACGCCTTCGACCGCTGCCGGACGGAGGAGCCGCAGCTGAAGCCGGTGCTGGACGCGATGGGTGAGGGGCATGTGTCCGCCTGCCACCTGCATGACCGCCCGGCGTCGGAGAATCCGCTGGCCGGCGCCAAGGGCGCGGCGCTGCTCGCGGTGGGCTGAGGGCGCGTCCCTCGGCCCTCTGCCTCCCGTTGGGGACCATGATACGACCCGGCCGGGCCTGCCGCCCGGCCGGTCTTTCCGCATTTCCGCGCCAGCCCCCCGCGCCGCGCCGCCATTCGGCTTGACGCGGCGGCGGGGCAGGGCGAGGCTTCCGCACCGAAACGCCGCCCCCATATGGGGGCCTACGATAGATCCATCTGGGGGAGACGCGCGATGCCGCAGGTCACGCTGACGGTCAACGGCACGAAGCACACGGTCGAGGTGGAAGCGCGCACGCTGCTGGTGGAGCTGCTGCGCGAGAAGCTGCGCCTGACGGGCACGCATGTGGGCTGCGACACCAGCCAGTGCGGCGCCTGCGTGGTGCATATGGGCGGCGACAGCCTGAAGTCCTGCACCATCCTCGCGGTGCAGTGCGATGGCGCCTCCGTCACCACCATCGAAGGTCTGGCGGCGGCCGATGGCACGCTGCACCCGATGCAGGAAGCCTTCCGCGAATACCACGCGCTGCAATGCGGCTTCTGCACGCCGGGCATGGTCATGTCCGCCATCGACCTGGTGAACAAGCATCCCGACGGGCTGACGGAGCAGGAGATCCGCGAGGGTCTCGAAGGCAATCTCTGCCGCTGCACGGGCTACCACAACATCGTCAAGGCGATCGCCGCCGCATCCGATGTGATGCAGGGCCGCCGCAGCGAACTGGCCCGCGCCGCCGAATAGCCGGCGCAAGGGGCGCAAACGGGGAGGCAAGAAGACATGAATGTCGCAGCGCCCTTCGAGGGCATCGGCGCTTCCGTACGCCGCAAGGAAGACCTTCGCTTCCTCTCTGGCCGCGGGCAGTACACGGACGACATCAACCGCCCCGGCCAGACCCACGCCTATATGCTCCGCAGCCCGCACGCGCATGCGGCGATCCGGTCCATCGACCTCGCGCAAGCGAGGGCGATGCCCGGCGTGCTCGCGATCTTCACCGGCGCGGATCTGGCGGCGGAGAATATCGGCGGCATCCCCTGCGGCTGGCAGATCCACAACAAGGACGGCTCCCCGATGGCGGAGCCGATGCACCCGGCGCTGGCCATCGGCAAGGTGCGCCATGTCGGCGATCAGGTCGCGGTGGTGATCGCGGAAACCCGCGCCCAGGCGCGGGATGCGGCGGAAGCCATCGTGGTGGAGTACGACGTGCTGCCCGCCGCGGCCACGATGGCCCAGGCGCTGGCCACCGGCGCGCCGCAGATCCACGAAGCCGCGCCCGGCAATCTCTGCTACGATTGGCATATCGGCGACCGCGCGGTGCTGGATGCCGCCTTCGCCAAGGCGCACAAGGTCGTCGCCTTCGAGACGACGAACAACCGCCTGGTGCCGAATGCGATGGAGCCCCGCGCGGCGATTGGCGATTTCGATCCGCAATCGGGCGACTACACGCTCTACACCACCAGCCAGAACCCGCATGTGATCCGGCTGCTGATGGGCGCCTTCGTGCTGCAGATCCCGGAATCGAAGCTGCGCGTGGTGGCGCCCGATGTCGGTGGCGGCTTCGGGTCCAAGATCTACCACTATGCCGAGGAAGCCATCGTCACCTGGGCCAGCGCCAAGGTGAAGCGCCCGGTGAAGTGGACGGCGGACCGGACCGAAAGCTTCATCTCCGACGCGCATGGCCGCGACCATGTGACGAAGGCGGAACTGGCGCTGGATGCGGGCGGCAAGATCCTCGGGCTGAAGGTGCACACCCACGCCAATATGGGCGCCTACCTGTCCACCTTCGCGCCCTGCGTGCCGACCTATCTCTACGCCACGCTGCTGTCGGGCGTGTATTCCATGCCGGTGATCTATGCGGAGGTGAAGGCGGTCTTCACCAACACCGTGCCCGTGGACGCCTATCGCGGCGCCGGGCGGCCGGAAGCGACCTATCTGCTGGAACGGCTGATGGATGTCGCGGCCGCCGAGATCGGCCTTGACAAGGTGGAGTTCCGGCGGCGGAACTTCGTGCCCGTGGACGGCTTCCCGTATCAGACGCCGGTCGCGCTGCAGTACGACAGCGGCAACTACTTCGCGACGCTGGACGCGGCGCTCGAGACCGCCGGCTATCCGGGGTTCGAGGCGCGGCGGAAGGAAGCCGCTGCACGCGGCAAGCTGCGCGGCATCGGCATCTCGACCTATGTGGAAGCCTGCGGCATCGCGCCGTCGGCCGTGGTCGGCAGCCTCGGCGCGCGGGCGGGGCTCTATGAGGTCGGCACGATCCGTGTGCATCCGACCGGCAGCGTCACCGTGCTGACCGGCGCGCATAGCCACGGCCAGGGGCATGAGACGACCTTCGCCCAGCTGGTCGCGGACCGGCTTGGCGTGCCCATCGCGAATGTGGACATCGTCCATGGCGACACGGCGAAGGTGCCCTTCGGCATGGGCACCTATGGCAGCCGCAGCCTCGCGGTGGGCGGCTCCGCGATGGTCAAGGCGATGGACAAGATCGTCGCCAAGGGCAAACGCATCGCCGCCCATCTGATGGAAGCGAGTGTCGAGGATGTGGAGTTCGAGCGGGGGATCTTCCGCGTGACGGGCACCGACAAGACCAAGACGCTGACCGATATCAGCCTCGCGGCCTACGTCCCCCACAACTACCCGATTGAGGAGATCGAGCCGGGGTTGGAGGAGACGGCGTTCTACGACCCGAAGAACTTCACCTATCCCGGCGGCTGCCACATCGCCGAGGTCGAGATCGACCCGGAGACGGGCAAGGTCGCGATGGTGAACTTCACCGCCGTGGACGATGTGGGGCGCGTCATCAACCCGATGATCGTCGAAGGCCAGGTGCAGGGCGGCGTTGCGCAGGGCATCGGCCAGGCGCTGTTGGAATCCGCGATCTATGACGCGCATGGGCAGCTGATCAGCGGCTCCATGATGGACTACACCATGCCGCGCGCGGATGATCTGGCGCCGGTTTCGGTGGCAACCCACACCACGCTCTGCACGCACAATCCGCTTGGCGTGAAGGGGTGCGGCGAGGTCGGCGCCATCGGCTCGCCGCCGGCGGTGATCAATGCGGTGGTGGATGCGTTGCGCGATTATGGCGTCCGGCATGTCGAGATGCCGGCGACACCGCAGAAGATCTGGAACATCATCAATGGCGGCCGCAAGATGGCGGCGGAATAACGGGGGTCAGCACGATGTATGAATTCACCTACCACAAGCCCTCCTCCGTCGCCGATGCGGTGAAGCTGCTCTCGGCCGACCCGGAGGCGCGTCCTGTCTCGGGCGGCATGACGCTGCTGCCCGCGCTGAAGCTGCGGCTGTCGAAGCCGACGGCGCTGGTGGATCTGTCTGGCATCGCGGAGCTGCGCGGGATCAAGCGGGACGGCGGCACCATCGTCGTCGGCGCGCTCGCGAAGCACTACGAGGTCGCGACCAACGCCGACATCAAGGCGGCGATCCCGGCCCTGGCCTGGATGGCGTCCACCATCGGCGACACGCAGGTGCGCAACCGCGGCACCATGGGCGGCTCCATCGCCAACAACGACCCCTCCGCCGATTATCCGGCGGCGCTGCTGGCGCTGGGCGCGACGATCGCGACCAACAAGCGCAAGATTTCGGCGGATGATTTCTTCCAGGGCATGTTCGCGACCGCGCTCGAGGCGGGTGAGATCGTGACCGCGATCCACATCCCCGTCCCGGAGAAGGCGGGCTATGCGAAGATGAAGAACCCGGCCAGCCGCTATTCCATGGCCGGCGTCTTCGTCGCCAAGGGCTCGGCGGGCGTGCGCGTTGCCGTGAATGGCGCAGGCGCCAACGGCGCCTTCCGCTCGCCCGAGATGGAAAAGGCGCTGGCCGCCAACTGGTCGGCGGATGCGGTGGCCGGCGTGAAGCTCGATGCAGGCATGATGAATGGCGACATCCACGGCAGCGCCGAATATCGCGCGCATCTGGTGACCGTGATGGCCAAGCGGGCCGTGGTGAACGCCGGCTGACGCAGGTGACGCGCCCGCCCTTCGGGGCGGGCGCTGACCGCCTTCAGCTACGTTCGTAGATCAGGCGGGCGCGCACGGTGCCGGGCAGGGCGCGGAACTCGGCCAGGATCGCCTCCGCTTCCGCCCGCGCCTCCACCGATTCCACCACGACGTAACCGAGCTCGGAATCCGTCTGGTAGTACTGGGCGGCGATGTTGAGCCCGCGCCGGCCGAAGCTTTCATTGATGCGGCTCAGGATGCCCGGCGCGTCGCGGTGCAGATGCGTCCAGCGGGCCCCAGTGGGGCGTGGGGGCAGCTGCACCTGCGGCAGGTTCACCGAGCCCATCGTGGCGCCCGTGTCGGAATAATCCACCAGCTTGCGCGCGACCTCGGCGCCAATGCGGTCCTGCGCCTCCGCGGTGCTGCCGCCGATATGCGGCGTCAGGATCACATTCGGCAGGCCCTGCAGCGGCGAGACGAAGGGATCGCCATTGCGCTTCGGCTCCTCGGGAAAGACATCCAGCGCCGCGCCCAGGATGCGCTTCTCGCGCAGTGCCGCGGCCAGCGCCACGACATCCACCACCGTGCCGCGGGCGTTGTTGATGAAGACCGAGGACGGCTTCATCAGCGCGAGTTCCGCCGCGCCGATCATGCCGATGGTCTCGGATGTCTCCGGCACATGGACCGTCACCACATCCGACTGGCGCAACAGCTCGGCCAGGCTCGCGGCCTGCTGCGCATTGCCATGCGGCAGTTTCGCCGTGTGGTCGTGGTAGAGCACGCGCATGCCGAAGGCCTCGGCGAGGACGGACAACTGGCTGCCGATATTGCCATAGCCGATCAGGCCGAGCGTCTTGCCGCGCATCTCCCAGGAGTTCGCCGCCGACTTGTCCCAGCCACCGACATGTGCGGCATTCGACTTGTCCACGATGCCGCGCAGCAGCATCACCGCTTCGGCTAGCGTGAGTTCGGCGACCGAGCGCGTGTTGGAGAAGGGCGCGTTGAACACCGCGATGCCGCGCCGTGCGGCGGCACGCAGATCCACCTGGTTGGTGCCGATGCAGAAGCAGCCGATGGCGATCAGCCGGTCCGCAGCCTCCAGCACTTCTTCTGTCACCTCGGTGCGGGAGCGGATGCCGAGGATGTGGACGCCCTTCACCGCCTCGATCAGCGCCTTGCCTTCCAGCGCGCGCTTCTCGCGGTGGATGGTCGCGTAGTCGGCGCCGCCGAACAGGTCCACGGCCGAATCCGCGATGCCTTCCAGCAGCAGGATGCGGATGCGGTCCTTGGGGAGCGAGATGCGGTCGTTCATCGGGACGTGATCCGGGGGAGGGCGCCGCGTTCTGCCCGTGAAGCCGCCCCGCGGCAAGGCCGCAGCTTGAAGCGGCCGCTTGTTGGATTACCCGTTTTTCATGCGGGGACCCCAAGGACTGGTCAGGTTCTGGGGTGCGGGCGCTGAGTGCCGACCACGCCCCGTCCACCCGGCCAGGAGCAAGTCTCAGGCGGGGATGGCGGCGTGTGCTGGCAGCCTGACCCCCGCGGCGGAGAAGACATGCCAGGCGCTGGCGGGCAGCAGCACGGGCAGCACCTCTCCGATCGCGCTGGCGGCGAGCGGCAGGCGCGCGACCAGCGCTTCCCCGCCCGGCAGGCGGCCGTGGATGACGGTCTCGGAGCCGAGCGGCTCGACCAGCTCGATGGCCAGCGGCAGGGCGCCGGCGGTCTCGGGCGCGTGGAGGACATGCTCGGGTCGGATGCCGATGGTCAGCGCCTCGTCCTCGGCACCGCCGCGCGGGCCATCGGCGAAGGGCTGCGCCGGGCCGGCGGCCAGCCGCGCGCCTGCGCCGTTCATGGCCAGGCTGGCCTTCAGGAAATTCATCGCCGGGCTGCCGATGAAGCCCGCGACATAGGTGTCGGCCGGCACGCCCCAGACCTCCATCGGGGAGGCCACCTGCGCGGCGCGGCCCTGGTGCATGACCACGAGCCGGTCGCCGAGCGTCATCGCCTCCACCTGGTCGTGCGTCACGAACAGCGACGTGACGCCAAGGCGCTTCTGCAGGCGGCGGATCTCGGCGCGCATCTGCACGCGGAGCTTGGCGTCGAGGTTCGACAGCGGCTCGTCGAACAGGAACAGCTTGGGCTCGCGCACCACCGCGCGGCCCATGGCGACGCGCTGGCGCTGGCCGCCCGAGAGCTGGCGCGGCTTGCGTTCCAGCAGGGGGCCGATTTCCAGCATCTCGGCGGCATCCGCCACGCGCTTGCGGATATCGGCCATCTTCATGCCGCGGATCTTCAGGCCATAGGCCATGTTCTCGAAGACCGTCATGTGCGGGTAGAGCGCGTAGTTCTGGAAGACCATCGCGATGTCGCGGTCCGCGGGCTCGAGCTTCGTGACGTCGCGGCCGTCGATGCGGACGATGCCGGAGGAGGGCGTCTCGAGCCCGGCCACGATGCGCAGCAGCGTGGATTTGCCGCAGCCGGAAGCGCCGACGACGACGATCATCTCGCCATCGGCGACCTCGAGGTCGATGCCGTGCAGGACCTGGGTCTGGCCGAACTGCTTCTTGACCGAGGAGAGGGACAGCGTCGCCATTACTTTTCGGTCTCCGTCAGGCCCTTTACGAACCAGCGCTGCATGAAGATTACCACCAGCACCGGCGGCACCATCGCCAGCACGGCGGTGGCCATGATGACGTTCCACTCATTCTGCGCGTCGCCCGAGCCGATCATCTTGGTCATCCCGACCACCACCGTCTCCAGATCCTTGTCGGAGATGATCAGCAGCGGCCAGAGATACTGGTTCCAGCCATAGATGAAGAGGATGACGAACAGTGCCGCGATGTTCGTCACGGACAGCGGCAGCACGACATCCTTGAAGAAGCGTAGCGGCCCGGCGCCGTCGATCTTCGCGGCTTCGACGTATTCGTCGGGGATGGTCAGGAAGAACTGGCGGAACAGCAGCGTCGCGGTTGCGGAGGCGACCAGCGGCACGACGAGGCCCGCCATGGAATTGATGAGGTTCATGTTCACCATGACCTCGAAGGTCGGGATGATCCGCACCTCGACCGGCAGCATCAGCGTGATGAAGATCAGCCAGAAGCAGACCATGCGGCCGGGGAAGGAGAAGAACACCACGGCATAGGCCGAGAGCAGCGAGATCGCGATCTTCCCGACCGCGATCAGCACGGCCATGTTGAGGCTGTTCCACAGCATCAGCCAGGCCGGCACGGCGCCGGTGGTGCGCACCGAGGACCCGCCAGTGGTCCAGGCCGAGACGTAGTTCGCGATCGCCTCGGTGCCGAACCAGAGCGGCACCTCACCGCGGCCGATCGTGTTCACGTCATGCGTCGAGCCGACGAGGGTGATCCAGATCGGGAAGGCGAAGATCAGCACGCCGAGGGCGAGGATCGCATGCGCGATCCAGCGGCTGCGCGCCTGCCGGCGTTCCGTCGCGCGGGCGAGGCGGAGGTCCTCTTCGGTGGTGTCGCGCATCAGCATGGCGCTACCTCTCCAGGCAGAGCTGGCGGCCCGCGTTTTTCCGCGGGCCGAGCGCGCGAATGCGCGCCGCGCACAAACCATCCGCATGGCCCGGTGCGCCAGCGGCCTGCGCGAAAGCCAAGCCGGCGGAGCCGGCGCCCGGCGCCTGAGGGCACATTAGTAGTGCACCTTCCGCTCGATGAACCTGAACTGGATTGCGGTCAGCGCGATGACGATCGCCATCAGCACCACGCTCTGCGCCGCAGAGGCGCCGAAGTTCAGGTTCTGCACGCCATCCACATAGACCTTGTAGATCAGCGTCGTCGTCGCCTGGCCCGGCCCGCCCTGGGTCAGCGCGTGGATCGTGCCGAAGGTGTCGAAGAAGGCGTAGACGATGTTGACCACCAGCAGGAAGAAGCTGGTCGGGGCCAGCAGCGGGAAGATCACCGTCCAGAAGCGTCGCGTGGGGCGCGCGCCGTCAATCGCGGCCGCTTCGAGCACGGCGCGCGGGATGGATTGCAGCCCTGCCAGGAAGAAGATGAAGTTGTAGCTCACCTGCTTCCAGGCGGCGGCGAGGATCACCAGCAGCATCGCCTGGTTGCCATTGACCTTGTAGTCCCAGCGGATGCCCATGCCGTTCAGCATCTTCCCGAACAGACCGATCTGCGGGTGGAACATGAACAGCCACAGCACGGCGGCCACCGCGGGCGCCACCGCATAGGGCCAGATCAGCAGCGTCTTGTAGGCGTCCGAGCCACGGATCGCCTTGTCCGCCTGCACGGCGAGGAACAGCGCGGCGCCCAGCGCCAGCGCAGCGACGGAGGAGGAGAAGACGACGGTGTTCCAGATGGCCGAGACGTAGTTCGGGTCCGCCAGAACGTCCTGGAAATTCTCGAGCCCGACGAACTGGCGCGAGAGGCCGAAGGCGTCCTCGCGCAGGAAGGAGCTGTAGATCGCCTGGCCGGCGGGCCAGAAGAAGAAGATGCCGGTGATGACGAGCTGCGGCAGCAGCAGCAGGTAGGGCAGGGCCACGCCCTTGAAGATCACCTTCTTCCGCATCGCACGTCTCCCCGGCCCGACATGCAAAGGGGGCGGGCGCGCAGCCCGCCCCCTTCATTCACACCCGCTGGCTCAGCCGCCGCGGTTCTGGCGCTCGAAGTTGCGGAGCACCGTGTTGCCGCGGTTCGTCGCATTCACCAGCGCCTGCTCGGCCGTCTGCTGGCCCTGGAAGGCGCGCTCCAGCTCCTCCTGGATGATGGTGCGGATCTCGACGAAGCCGCCGAGGCGGATGCCCATCGAGTTTTCCGTCATCTGCCCGCCGCCGCGCAGCATCTGCTGGATGGGGATGTCGGCGCCGGCATTGGCAGGCTGGTTGTAGAAGCCGGTGGCGCGGACCTGCTCGAAGGCCGTCCGGGTCACGGGCAGGAAGCCCGTATCGGTGTGCCACTTCGCGGCCACTTCTGGGCGCGCGATATAGGCGAAGAAGGCGGCGATGCCCTGGTGCTCCGCCGCGCTGCGCTGCGCGTTCGGGCCGCGGTTCATCACCCAGAAGCTGGCGCCGCCGATGATCGAGTTGATCGGCGTCGTGCCCTGGTAGACGGGCAGCATGCCCACGCCCCACTGGAACTGCGCCTCGCGCTGGATGCGCGCGCGGAGGCCCGAGGAGGCGAAGATCATCGCGCATTCGCCCGACGGGAACAGCGCATCCGCCGCGCCGTCACGGCCGCCGTAGCGGAAGATGCCCTCGCGCTGCCAATTCACCAGGTTGTTGAAGTGGCGCAGCAGCAGCGGGTTGTTGATCCGAAGCTCGGCGTTCAGGCCGCCCATGCCGTTGGCCTGGGTCGCCAGCGGGATGTTGTGGATGGCGCTGAACTGCTCGACCATCAGCCAGGTCGGCCAGGCAGTGGTCATCGGGCAGGCGACGCCGGCGGCGCGCAGCGCGCGGGCGGCGGCCTCGACACCTTCCCAGGTCTCGGGGAACTGGTCGGGGTTCAGGTTGGCGCGGCGGAAGGCGTCCTTGTTGTAGAACACCACCGAGGTAGAGCTGTTGAACGGCATGGACATCATCCGCCCATCCGGCAGGCTGTAATAGCCACGCACGCCCGGCAGGTAGTCATTGAAGTCGATGCGGGTGTTGGTCTCAGCCAGCAGCTCGTGCAGCGGCTTGATGGCGCGGCCGGCGGCCATCATCGTGCCGGTGCCGACCTCGAACATCTGCACGATGTGCGGCGCCTGGCTGGCGCGGAAGGCCGCGATCGCGGCGACCATCGTCTCGGGATAGGCGCCGCGGAAGCTCGCCTGGATGCGATACTGGTTCTGCGTCGCGTTGAAGTCGGTGGCGATCTGCTCGAGCATGCCGCCCAGCGGCTGGGTCAGGCCGTGCCAGAACTGGATCTCGACAGGCTGTTGCGCAGATACGGGCACTGCGGCCCCGGCAAGGCCGAGCGCGACAGCGCCAGCCATGATGCTACGGCGGAACATGTGGCTTTCCTCTCCCCGTCAGTGGGTTGGCCGCGGGCTGGTATCCGCCTCGCGTTGCCCCCTCTTTACAAAAATATGACAGAAGAATGAAGGCCCGGAACGAGGGTCGTGCAGGGCTTCAGGGGACGGTGGCGGCTACCCTTAGGCCCGCGATCATGGACGATCGCAGTAACTGTTCCCGCGCCAGGGCCGGGTCGGCCGCGGTGCGCTGCAGGCCGGCGAGCAGCTCCGCACGCCGCGCCGGGTCGGATTCGCGCATGCGCGCGCGGTTGCGGTCGGCCTGGGCCAGGATCTCCCGCTCGGCCACCGGCCGGCGGCGGCGGGTGTAGCGGTCGAGCAGCGCTGCCTCCGCCTCGCCCCGCCAGACCGGGGCGAGGGTGGCGGCCAGCTCCATCGCGTCATGGATGCCGCCATTCATGCCCATCCCGCCCGAGGGGCTGTTCAGATGCGCCGCATCGCCGGCCAGCAGCAGCCGGCCGCGATTGTAGCTCTCCACGATCCGCTGGTGGATGCGATAAGGGCGGAGGTCCGGCACCTCATAGGGTGTCGCCTTCGGGTGGATCGCCTGCAGCTTGCGCTCGATCGCCTCGGGGCGCAGCGCGTCCTCGATGGCCTCGCCCGGCGCGGGGTAGAGGCTCGCCCGCCATTTGCCGGGCACGCGCAGCAGGCTGAAGGTGCCGCTGAAGGCCGTGTGCTGCGTCCAGACATAGTTGACGTTGCTCAGCCCCTCGAACACCGCGCTGAAATCGAAGGGCGTGGTGGCGAGGATGGTGGTCTCCGGATAGGTGTCGCCAGCGAAGTCGAGCCCCATGGCGCGCCGCACGACGCTGCGCGCGCCGTCGCAGCCTACCGCATAGGCCGCGCGGATCGGATCGAAGCCTTCGCCGGTGAGCGTCACGCCATCGGTATCCTGGGCCACCTGGCCGACGCGGGCGCCGAAGCGCAGCGTCACGGTGCCGGCATGCTCGGCGCTGAGCTTCGCCAGCACCAGCCGCGAGAGCTTCCACTGCTCGGCCTGCAGCCGATAGGGATGCGCGGTGTCGTCCTTCAGCACGCCAAGGTCGAAGACCGCGCGCGCGCCATCCTCGTGGCGGCGGATCTGCCAGGTCGGCGTCACCAGCCCCTGCGCGATCAGCGGCGCGGCGAGGCCGAGCTCCGCCAGCATGTCCAGGCTGGGCGGGTGGAAGGTGGAGGCGCGCAACTCCTCCGAGATGTCGGGCTCGGATTCGAGCACCACGCTCGGCACGCCGAGCGTCGCGAGCTTGAGCGCGAGCACGAGGCCGACCGGGCCCGCACCGACGATGGCGATGGGCGTCGCGGTGCTCATTGGGCGCGCAGCGGTGGGCGGGCAGGGCGGGGGAGGGGCGTTGTCACGGGCGCGGACCCTGCGTGCGGGCCGGATCATGGTCAAGCCGCCCCCCTGGTCCGCCGCGCCCCGCGGTGGCAGGTTCGGCACCAATTTGCACGAGGGAGGAAGGCCGCATGGCCCGCAAGACGCCGGAACAGCTTCGCAGCCATCGCTGGTTCGGCGTGGATGATCTCCGCGCCTTCGGCCATCGCTCGCGCATGCTGCAGATGGGGCTGTCCGAGAGCGACTTCCGCGGCAAGCCCGTCATCGGGATCATCAACACCTGGTCGGAACTCTCGCCCTGCCATTTCCACTTCCGCACGCGGGCAGAGGAAGTGAAGCGCGGCGTCTGGCAGGCGGGCGGCTTCCCGGTGGAACTGCCGGCGCATCCTGTGACCGAGCAGTACATGAAGCCGTCCAGCATGCTCTACCGCAACATGCTGGCGATGGAGACGGAGGAGCTCGCGCGCTCCCAGCCTTGCGACGGCCTCATCCTGTTAGGCGGCTGCGACAAGACGCCGCCGGGGCTGGTGATGGGCGCGCTCTCGGCCGGGCTGCCCTTCATCTTCGTCCCCGCCGGCCCGATGCTGCGCGGCAATTGGCGCGGCAAGACGCTCGGCTCGGGCTCCGATGCATGGAAGTACAATGCCGAGCTTCGCGCGGGGAACATCACACCGGCGCAGTGGAAGGACATGGAATCCGGTATGGCGCGGAGCTTCGGCACCTGCATGACCGCCGGCACCGCCGCGACGATGATGCTCTGCGTCGAGGCGATGGGGCTCAGCCTGCCCGGCGCCTCCTCCATCCCCGCCGCCGATGCCGCGCATCCGCGCATGGCGACCGAGGCCGGCAAGCGCGTTGTCGAGATGGTGTGGGACGACCTGACGCCGGCGCGCATCCTGACCCAGGCGAATGTGGACAATGCGGTCGCCGCCACCATGGCCTTTGGCGGCTCCACCAACGCCATCATCCACATCATCGCCATGGCGCGCCGCGCGGGGCTCAAGCTGGATCTGGAACGGTTCGACGCGATCAGCCGGCGCGTGCCGCTGATCGCCAATCTGCGGCCGAATGGCGACACGCATCTGATGGAGGATTTCCACTACGCCGGCGGCTCGCGCGGCTTCCTGAAGCGCCTGGCGCCGCATCTCGACCTTTCGGCCCGCAGCGTCACGGGCCGCACGCTGGGCGATGACATCGCCGATGCCGAGGTGTTCGACGCCGATGTGATCCGCCCACTCGATAACCCGTTGCAGGCCGAAGGCGGGTTGGCGGCGCTGAAGGGCTCGCTGGCGCCGCAGGGGGCGGTGATCAAGACCAGCGCGGCCGATCCGCGGCTGCTGACGCATACCGGCCCGGCAGTGGTGTTCGAGAATTATGCCGACCTCAAGAAGCGGCTCGACGATCCGGCGCTGGAGGTCACGGCGGATAGCGTGCTGGTGCTGAAATCCTCAGGCCCGCAGGGCGGGCCGGGCATGCCGGAATGGGGCATGATGCCGATCCCGCAGAAGCTGCTGAAGCAGGGCGTGCGCGACATGGTGCGGCTGTCGGATGCGCGCATGTCGGGCACCAGCTACGGCACCTGCGTGCTGCATGTGGCGCCTGAGAGCCATGTCGGCGGTCCGCTCGCCTTCGTGCGCGATGGCGATTTGATCCGGCTGGATGTGCCGAACCGACGGCTCGATCTGCTGGTGGAGGAGGCGGAGATGGCGCGCCGCCGCGCCGCCTGGACACCGCCCGCACGGCGGTATGAACGCGGCTGGACGTCCATGTATCTCGATCAGGTGACTCAGGCCGATGAGGGCTGCGACCTGAAGTTCCTCGAAGCCGGCGCGCCGACGCCGGAGCCGGATATTTACTGAGCCCTCAGGCGCCGGCCGGTGAGCCCTCTCCCCCATGAGAGGGGGAGAGGGAGTGTTCCCTTATGCCGTGGCTCGCTCCAGGCTGCGCCCTCTCCCGCAGCCGTGAAGCCCTGGCGTGACCTCGCCCCGCTCGCTTGCCGCTACAGCAGGTGGATCGGGCAGGGCGAGGGGCGGGTATGGCGCGCAGGGACCGGCAGGGCAGGGCAGGGCTGGCGCGCGAGCCGCTCTGGTGGCGCGACGCGGTCATCTACCAGCTGCATCCGAAATCCTTCATGGATGCGAATGATGACGGTATCGGCGATTTCGCGGGGCTGACGGCGCGGCTCGATCACATCGCTGGCCTCGGCGTGGATGCGATCTGGCTGCTGCCCTTCTACCCCTCGCCGCTGAAGGATGATGGCTACGACATCTCGGACTACACCGGCGTGCATCCGGATTACGGGAAGCTGTCGGATGTCCGCCGCTTCCTGGATGCGGCGCATGCGCGCGGGCTGAAGGTCATCACCGAGCTCGTCATCAACCACACCAGCAGCGAGCACCCCTGGTTCCAGCGCGCCCGCCGCGCCCCGCCCGGCTCCCCGGCGCGGGAGATGTATGTCTGGTCGGATGACGACCGCCGCTACGCCGGCACGCGCGTGATCTTCTGCGACACCGAGGCCGCGAACTGGAGCTGGGACCCGGTGGCGAAGGCCTATTACTGGCATCGCTTCTACAGCCACCAGCCCGACCTCAACTTCGACAATCCGCGCGTACTGGAAGCGGTGCTGCGGGTGATGCGCTTCTGGCTCAACATGGGCGTGGACGGTCTGCGCCTCGATGCCGTGCCCTATCTGATCGAGCGCGAGGGCACCTCCAACGAAAACCTGCCCGAGACGCACGCCATCATCCGCCGCATCCGTGCGGAACTCGATGCGCAATTCCCGAACCGCCTGCTGTTGGCCGAGGCGAATATGTGGCCCGAGGATGTGCAGCAGTATTTCGGGCAGGGCGACGAATGCCACATGTGCTTCCACTTCCCGCTGATGCCGCGGATGTACATGGCTGTCGCGCAGGAAGACCGCTTCCCCATCACCGACATTTTGCGCCAGACGCCGGAGATCCCCGCGGGCTGCCAATGGGCGGTGTTCCTGCGCAACCATGACGAGCTGACGCTCGAGATGGTGACGGATGCCGAGCGCGACGCGCTCTGGCAGGTCTATGCCGCCGACAAGCGGGCGCGGATCAATCTCGGCATCCGCCGGCGCCTGGCGCCGCTGATGGAACGCGACCGACGGCGGATCGAACTGATGAAGGCGCTGCTGCTGTCCATGCCGGGCACGCCCGTCATCTACTATGGCGACGAGATCGGCATGGGCGACAATGTGTATCTCCGCGATCGCGACGGGGTGCGCACGCCGATGCAATGGTCGCCCGACCGCAATGGCGGCTTTTCGCGCGCCGATCCGGCGGCGCTCGTGCTGCCGCCGATCCAGGACCCGCTCTACGGCTTCCAGGCGGTGAATGTCGAAAGCCAGCTGCGCGACCCATCCAGCCTGCTGAACTGGATGCGGCGGATGCTGGCGGTCAGGAAGCGCACGCGTGCCTTCGGGCGCGGCACGATGCGCCTGCTCTACCCCGGCAATCGCAAGGTGCTGGCCTATCTGCGCCAGTGGGAAGAGGAAGTCGTTCTGTGCGTCTACAACCTGTCCCGGGCAGCGCAGGCGGTGGAGCTGGACCTGGCCGAGCTCGCCGGCCGCGTGCCGGTGGAGATGCTGGGCGGCACGCCATTCCCGCCGATCGGCCCGCTGCCCTATGTGCTGACGCTGCCGCCCTATGGCTTCCACTGGTTCCTGCTGGCCCCGCATGGCGCGGCCTTGCCGAGCTGGCACGTCGCCCCGCCCGAGCCGCTGCCCGAGTTGCGCACGCTGGTGGCGCGCGCTGGCGCCGCATGGCTTTCGCCCGAGGCGGGGCATATCTTGGAACGGGAGGTCCTGCCCGCCTGGCTGCCACGCCGCCGCTGGTTCGCGGCGAAGACCGAGACGCCGCGCGCGGCCCGCCTGCTCTACGCCGAGCCGCTCAACAGGGCCGAGCGCCTCCTGCTGGCCGAGGTGGAGACGACGCCCGGCACATGCTGGTCGCTGCCGCTGGCACAATTGCCCGAGGAAGATGCGCTGAAGCCGGCGGGCCAGTTGGCGCTGGCGCGGCTGCGGCAGGGGCCGCGGGTCGGGCTGCTGACGGATGCCGCCGCGACCGAGGCTTTTCCGCGCGCGGTGCTGGCCGCCCTGCAGGAAGGGCGGCGGATCATGACTGCCGCTGGCGAGATCCGCTTCCAGCCCACAGCCGCGCTCACCGCACTCGCCCTGCCGGCCACGCCGGAGATCCGCCGGATGGGGGCGGAACAGTCGAACACCTCCCTCATCATCGGGGAGGCGGTGGTGCTGAAGCTGCTGCGCCGCATCCAGCCCGGCACGCACCCGGAGGCCGAGATGGCGCGTCACCTGACGGCGGCGGGCTATGCCGGCACGCCGGCGCTGCTGGGCGAGGTCGTGCGCTGCGCGGCGGACGGCACGCCGCACATGCTGATGCTGCTGCATGCCTATGCGCCCAACCAGGGCGATGCCTGGGGCTGGACGCTCGACTGGCTGGCGCGGACTGTGGACGAGGCCGCGCTGACCGAGGCCGAGCCGGATGCACCGCTCGAAGGCTATCGCCCGCTGGCGGAGGCGATGGGGCGGCGGCTTGCGCAGCTGCACCTTGTGCTCGCGCGGCCCTCCGCCGACCCGGCCTTTGCGCCGGAGATCGCGGACCCGGCGATGGCGCGCGATTGGGCCGCGCAGGTCGCGGCCGAGCTTGCCCGCGCGCTCGACCTCCTGGCCCGGCCCGGCCTGTTCCCGCCAGGGCCGGAGGCAGCGCTGGCGGAGAGGCTGCTCCAGCGCCGCGCCGCGCTGGATGCTGCGATCACGGCCGCGGCGCCGACGCTCGTCGGGCTCGCCGCCACGCGCATCCATGGCGATTTCCACCTGGGCCAGGTGCTGGTTGCCACCGGTGACGCGGTGATCCTCGACTTCGAGGGCGAGCCCGACCGGCCGCTCACGGCCCGCCGGGCGAAGGTGAGCGCCTGGCGCGATGTGGCGGGGCTGCTGCGGAGCCTCGATTACGCGGCCGCCGTGGCGGCGGCGACGGAGGAGAGCGGCACTGCCACCGCCGCCCCCACCGGCCGCCGGGCGGAGCTGATCGCGCTGTGGCGGCAGGCGGCGGGCCGCGCCTTCCTGCACGCCTATCGCGCCACCTGGCAGGCCGAGGCGGGGGGGCCGCCGACCGGCTCGGCCGCGGCGCTCGACCTCTTCCTGCTGGAGAAGGCAGCCTATGAACTCGCCTATGAGGCGAAGAACCGCCCGGCCTGGCTGGCGGTGCCGCTGCAGGGCCTCGCGCAGCAGGCGGATCGGCTGTTGGGCGCGATGCAACCGCCGGGCGATGATTCACCTTGACGTGAATATCGTATACACATAGACGTGACATCAGCCCCACCCGATCGCGCAGGGCGCGACGCGTCGGGGCTGGCGCCGCGGCCCCCCGTGCACAGCACGAGACGGGCCTGAGCCGCAAGCAGATGCGCGTGGAGTCCTGACCTGCGGCCTTTCGGCTGCCGGAAGCCTCCGCGCGTGCCCGCCCCGGCACGGCGTCCCTGACCACCCAGAGGCCAGGGAGCCCCCTCATGAACCTCAATCTTCTCGTGCGCGGCCAGTCGAATGCGATCCTGGCGATGGAGAGCAATGGCTGGGCCGGCGCCGGCGCGCTGGTGGAGGAAGTCCAGCGCCTGCTCGGCTTCGACGGCCGGACCGACACCGTGTCCCTGGTCTATGACCGCTTTGACCAAAGCAAGGCGACCGCCTTCGGCGGCACGGCGCTGATCGGCGACTGGCTGAAGCCGGTGAACGGGGACTGGCGCCAGGGCTGGACCAACGGGCTGGAGCAGTCGCTGCTGACCAAGGTCGGCGGGCTGCCCGCGGGGCAGAAGGACGACCCGACCGCGACGCTCTGGTTCCACAGCGAATATGACAGCGCCAATCGCAGCCTGACCGCCGATGAGTGGGTGTCGGCCGTGCGGCACGACGCCGGGGAGGTCCGCGCCGCGCTGGGGCAGGGGTCGGGGACCACGCCGTATCTGTTCGTCTCCGCGATGCCCTATTGGGGCAGCGATTCCGGCCACAACGCGATCCGCGAAGGGATGGAGCGGCTGGCGGCCGATGGCGGCTTCAATGCTGCGATCGCCGCGCGGACGCTCGACACCGATGTGGACAATGACGATTTCGACGGCAACCAGGCGACGCGTGACTATGGCGGTCCGCATATGGACCCCGAGGACGGGATGCAGACCCTGCTGCGCTCCGCCCGCGCGATCGCCGAGAGCTTTGCAGAGTATGCGAAGCCGGGCTCGCCGGTGGCGCTGGCGGGTGGGAACCTGGCCGATGCCGGGCCGCAGGTAGTCCGCGCGGCGCTGGCGGGTGGCAGCCAGCTGCGCCTGGATGTGGCGCATGACGGCGCGTCGGGTTTCGCGGGGCTCGATGGCGATGCGGCGTCCGGCGTCGGCTGGTCCGTGCGCGGCGCAAGCGGCGTGGTGGAGGCCAACCGTGTCCAGGTGGTGGATGCCGACACGCTGCTGGTGACCTTCGACGGCGCGGTGCCGGCGGATGGCATGCTGCATTATGGCTGGGGCTATGGGCGTCTTTCCGGCGGCGATGGCAGCGGCCGCGGCAATGCCGTCTATGACGACCAGGGCCTGCCCGTTTGGGTGCAGGCGAGCGGCCTGAGGGTCGGGACCAGCGTTGCGCCGCTGGAGGGCGGTGCGCCGGCGCCAACGCCGCAGCCGGAACCCACACCGACGCCGCCCCCGACGCCAACGCCAACACCGACGCCCACGCCCACGCCGATACCCACCCCGGAGCCGACTCCGACCCCGACGCCCACTCCTGCGCCGACACCCACGCCGACACCCACCCCGGCTCCCAAGCCGGGCGGCCTCGACGTCACCGGCACCGCGGGCGACGACACCATGGCCGGAGACACCACCGATGACCACCTCGAGGGCGGCGCCGGGAATGACCGGCTCTCGGGCAAGGCGGGCGACGACATGCTCCTCGGCGGCGAGGGCCGCGACCGGCTGCTCGGCGGCGCGGGCGACGATTGGCTCGATGGCGGGGCGGGCGCCGATGTCCTCCGCGGCGGGGCGGACGATGACCGCCTGATCACCGGCGCCGGCCGCGACACCGTGGTCTTCGGGGAGGGCGACGGCCAGGACCGCGTCGCCGACTTCACCCTCGGCGCCGACAGTGTCCGCCTGGCTGGCGGGCTCGAGCCGGAGGAGGTCCGCGCCGAGGTCACCACCGTGGACGGCACCGACGGCCTGCGTCTGGTGCTGCCTGACGGGGCAAGCCTGTTCCTGGCCGGGATCGGTGCAGCGACGGCGCGCGAGCTCGGCCTGATGGCCGAGTTCGCCGCCGGCCCCGCACCGGCCCCGACCCCGACGCCCACACCGACGCCGGCCCCCACGCCGACGCCGACGCCTACGCCTACGCCCACACCGGCACCGGCCCCCACGCCTGCCCCTGGGCCGGTCATCTCCGGCACGTCCGGCGATGATTGGCTGGCCGGCGGGGCTGGGGCCGACACGCTCAATGGCGGCGCGGGCAGCGACGACCTGCAGGGCAAGGCCGGTGACGACCTGCTGCGCGGCGGGCTCGACCATGACGGGCTGACCGGGGGCGCGGGGCGCGACATCTTCGCCTTCGCCCGCGGCGACGGGCCGGATTGGCTGGTGGACTTCAACCCGGGCGAGGACCGCCTGCGGCTCGAG
>JBIKSZ010000225.1:0-5911 GCA_044348345.1 Roseomonas sp.
CGCGAGCACGGCAAACAGCAGCCCGAGCGCGCGGTCGAGCGCGAAGAGCGCGCCCACTTCCTCCGCACGGCTTTCCACCGCGATGTCCTCCGCGCGCAGCGCGGCATCGAGGGCCACGACGTGGCGCAAGTCTCGCACATGCACCCGGAACCCCTCGGCCGACAGGGCGGGCAGGGCAGCCGCATCGGCGAGCGTCGCACCCTGCGGCAGCAGCTGGTCCACATGCGCTGAGACCAGGCGTTGCAGCAGCGGATGCACCAGCACCGCGTCCCGCCCCGTCGCCGCCACGGGCGCGATGGCAGCGACGCGGAGCGTGACCAGCAGCGGTTCGCGCCCCGTTGCGGCGGGGACGCGCATCTGCACGCTCATCCCCGGCTGCAGGCCGAGGCGGGCGGCGAAATTCGTCTGCGGCACGATCTCCTCCGGCGCCGGCGGGGGCGCGCCGCGCAGCAGCGGGTCCCGCGGGCCCGAGGGCACCAGCTCCGCCGCGCGCGCGGTGGCGGGGCGGTCGGTGCGGGCGAAGAAGGCCTCGCTGTTCAGGCTGCGGGCGCGGAGTGCCACGAACTCCACCTCCGGCCGCGCCTGCAGGCGGCGGAGAAACGCCTCGTCGAAGCTGCCGGTGGCAAGGTTGGTGATCTGGCGCGCGCGCGGGTTCTCGATCAGCTCCGCGCGGGCGCGTTCCACCGCGCCGGTCTTGAGGCCGAACAGCACGAGCAGCGGGGCGAGCACCGCGGCGAGCCCAGCGACGGCGCAAAGCGCAAGGCGGCGTTCGTGGCGCAGGTCCTGCCAGGCCAAGGCCAGCACCAGGCGGATGCGGCCGCTCATGCCACGCGCTCCACCGAGGAACGGCCGGCGCCCTCGCCATCCGGCAGGACGGGCACGATGGTGAAGCCATGCGCCTCGGCGCGCGCGACGTCATGGGTGGCGAGGACCAGAGCGGCGCCCGACTCCCGTGCCTGGTCGCGTAGCAGCGCAAGCACCGTGTCGGCCATGGAGGGATGCACATTGGCCGTCGGCTCATCGGCCAGCACGATGTCGGGGCGGTGGACGATGGCGCGCGCGATGGCGGCGCGCTGGCGTTCGCCGACCGAGACGGCGGCGGCCGGCCGGCGCAGCAGATGCGCAAGGCCGAGCCGCTCCGCGACAGCCTGCACCGCAGCCGTGTCGGGCTGGCCGAGCAGGTCGAGCGCGAGACGGATATTGGCCCCGATGTCGAGGAAGGGCAGCAGCCCGCCCTGTTGCAGCACATAGCCCTGGTGCCGCGCGCGCAGCGCCGAGAGGCGCGCATCGGCATCCGCGCGCCAGAGCGCGGCGATGTCGTGGCAAGCACCGTCGCGTGTGGCGAGGTCGAAGCGCGCGGCACGCCGCGGCGCTTCGGCCAGGCCGAGCAGGTTGAGCAGCGTGGACTTGCCCGAGCCCGAGGGGCCGACGAGGGCGATCGCCTCGCCCGGATGCACGACGAAGCGGCGCAGAGTCAGCTCAAAGCCCGCATCCGGGCCGCACAGCACGTCCTCGAGGTCGAGGACGGCCCCGCGCGTCACGGCAGGTTGTCCAGCGGCATCGGGAAGACCGCCTCGCTCGGGTTCGGATTGCCGTCGAGTTTCGTCCAGAAGCGGCGCTCGCGGTTGTACTCGGCATAGAGGCGCAGCAGGGATTCGAGCCGGTTGGTGATCTCGCGGCGGCGCCCATGCGACATGTTGCGCCATTCCTCGAAGGTGATCTCCATGAAGGAGCTCTGGTAGGGCAGGCCCTGCAGAACATCGCCGAACACCGTGCCGAGCTCGGCCGATTGCGATTGCGGCACGCGGCGCGGATCGGCGACGGTCGCGCCCATCGCCGCGCGCAGCCTTTCGAAGAACTGCGCGGCAGACAGACGATCGGCGTTCGAGGCTTCCAGGATGGTGCGGATCGTCGCGGCGATGTCCGACAATTGGCCGGAGGTCAGCAGCACGCGCACATCGAGCGGCCGGCGCGGCGGGCTGGGATCCGTCAGGTCCTGATCGAGCACGAAGCTGCGCACCACATCGGGCACGGTCTGGCGCCGCGCCTCGCCCAGATAGGCCAGCCGCACGGCCTGGCCGACGGAGGCGATCTGCTCGGCCACGCGCCGCTCGGCTTCGGTGGCGGCGGGCGGCTGGCCGACGGGGCGGCCAATGATGCGGCCCACCTGGTCGAGGATGCCGCGCGCCAGCGCGTCCACTGTGCGGCCGAATTCGCCGACATCGCCGTTGCGCACGGGGAAGTAGAGCGCGCCCGCGGGCGTGCCCGTCTCCGTCAGCTCGCGCCACTGGCGTTCGGCGCGGCGGTGGTTCGCCGCTCCTTCCGGCGTGCGAAGATGCACGGCCGCCATCGTCACGCGCCGCTGCGGATGCGCGGCCAGGGCACGAATGTTCTCGATGCTGTGCCGCGTTGCGCTGCGCGGGTCATTGGGGTCGCGCGTGCCGGCATCGGTGATCAGCACGACGAAGCGGCCGCCGAAGGGCTCCCACTTGACCTCGTTCAGCGCCATGTCGAGGCCGGCGATCGCGTCCTCGTCGAAGGCGTCGTTGCTGACCTGCGCTTCCTGCACATCCGGCAGGCGCGACAGTATGGCCTCTGGCGGTTCGGCCATGTCGGGCTGGGAGATCATGCGCGTGACATAGCCGAGCCGCGGATCGCCGCCGGTGTGATCGCGGAAGGCGACCATGCCGAAGCGGAAGCGCTCGCCCACCTCGGTGCCGCGGATGCGCCCGATCACCTCCCGGATCGCATCGCGCGTGCGGTCGATATAGGGGCCCATACTGAGCGTCGTGTCGATGACGAAAACGAGCGCACCGCTGAAGTTGCGCAAGGCCTCGTCCTCGGCCGGCTGGGCCTGCTGCTGTTCCAGCGGGGCGGAGATGACCTCGAGCTTCAGCGCGCTCTCACCGCGCTCATTCTGCAGCGGCGTCGCATCCAGCACGGGCAGCAGGTAGAATTCCTCGGTGATGTTCACATGCGTCTCGGGCTCGAGCGCGATGACAGGGCCGTCGCGGCCGGCTTCGGCATCGCTGCGCAGGCGCGCCGACTGTGCGGCCCGTTCGGCCGGGTTCATCCACAGCGCGCGGGGGCTGGCGGCGTCGCGGAAGAACATCGCTCGGTCGCGGCCGGCGGGGTTGTTGAAGGCCAGCACCAGATTGTGCCGCCAGGGAATGCCGCGCGCTTCCGGCAGCCAGCCGGTGACGCGGCCATCGAGCGCCGGCCCCACTTCGAGCCAGGTGCCGTCCGCCTCGTCGCGCCGGCCATAGACGTAGAAGACGCTGAAGCCCTGCACCGGCCGCCCCGCCGCGCTGGGCTGGGGCGAGAGGGCGGAGCCGGGGCGGACGATGATGCGGCGATAGAGGCCGGGCGCGCCGGGCAGGGTTTCCGGCAGGCGTGCGGCTGCCGGCGGCGCAGCGGCCTGCGCGGCCACCGCGCGGGGCAGGGCGGCAGCGCCGATCAGCGCGGCCCCGAGCGCGAGCGCCGTGCGGCGTGGACTGTCGGTCATGGCCAGAACTCCCTCAGGATCGCGGCGGCGGCGGCATCGCCGGCTTGCGCCTCCAGATGGGCGCGCAGCGCGGCACGGGGAGCCTCCGCCGCCGCGCCGCGTCGTGTTGCGTCCTGGTAGTGGCGCGCCGCCTGGAACGCGTCCGGCGTGCGGAAGGGGCGGCCCGGTGTGAAGCCGACGGGATCGTAGAGCCGCGCGAGGGCGAGCGAGGCGCCGCCATCGCCACGGTTGGCCGCTTCCTCGAACAAGGCCAGCGCGTCGTCATGCCGGCCGGCGCGCTGGCGCCGTTCGGCTGCGAGGCGGATGCCCGCGGCGTCGGGCGCGATGGCGACGAGGTCCCGCAGCGGCAGGCCATCAGTGCCCTCCGGCCATGGGGGCGGCGCGGCAGAAGGCATTGCAGCCGGCGCACCAGGTTGGGCGACGCTTCCGGGTGCCGCGTCGCCCGGCCCGGGCGTGGGTGGGAACAGCGTGTCGCGCAGTAGCACGCCACCCACGGCCAGCAGCAGCACGGCGCCGATGGCGAGCCATGCCCAGGGACGGCGCGGCGCGGGACGAGCCGGCGCGGGCAGGGGTGGCACAAGGCGTGCCTCCGGCGCGATCACGGGCGCGGCCGGCGGCGGCGCAGCCGGTGGTGCGGGCGGCGGATCGGGCCAGCGCTGCGGCGTGGGCGCGCGCGGCGCTGGCCGCGGCAGATCCTGCGCCGCGACCGGCATCTCGATCCCGTCCGGCCAGAACACCGGCAATTCCGCACCGAGCGCGGGCAGGCCGAGCAGATAGGGGGCCGGGCGCAGATGGCGCGCGAGATCCGGCCCGATCACGATTGCCCAGCCATCCGCTTCCGGCACCGGCGCGACGCTGTCGGCCCGCAGCTTTTCCTCCGCCGCCTGCCAGCCGCGCGGGCCGAGGCAGCTGAGCGCGAAACCCTCGCGCTTCAGCGTGAAGGAAAGGCCGCCGGGCGGCGGCTCCACGCCGGTGATGACGATGCGCCCATAGCCCGGCGTGCCCTCGGGCAGGGGCTCGGCTTCGGCGCGGATCATCCGTGGTGGCTCCGCCGCGGCATGGTTCAGGCCGCCTGCCGCTCCGCGTCGCGCAGCGCGCCGAGGATGCGGCCGAGCCGCGCATTGGCCTCGATGTCGAGCTGCGCGCCGCCGACGTTGCGGACATTCGCTTCCACTGTCGCGACGAAGGCCGCGGCCCAATCCATGACCATGTCCTGCTCGAAGGCGGCGGGCGTTTCCGACAAGGCGGGGATGTCGTCGGAGGCGGGCGGACGCGCGAAAATCGGGCGCGGCGTCGCGCTCCAGGCCGGCGGGCGCGCGCCGGGCGGCACGTCGTGGAAGCCGAGGAAGGTGATGTGGTCGTTCAGTGCGCGCTCGGCGATCATTGCAGGTTTCACGAAGCGGTCGGCCATGCCCTGCTGATAGGCCAGCGCCTCACGCATGCGGCGTGCCATGGCATCGCGCAGGCCGAGCCGACGCTCTGCCTCCACCAACTGCGAGACGAGCGTGGTCAGTCCCTGGCGGTCGAGGCGCAGAAGCTCCGCCGTATCCTCGCGCGCGGCCAGGCGATGCAGTGTCTCCTGCCAATGGCGCAGCGCGGCGGCGGCGAGCACCTCCGCGAGGTCGCGCGGCGCGGCATCCCCGCGCGTGGGCGCAGCGGCGGCGGGCGGTGTGGCGGTGCGGCCGGCAATCGCCTGGCGCATGGCGCTCCGCAGGCTCGACGCATCCACCGACTGGCCGATCGGGCGGGCGAGCGCCGCGCCATTGTCGGCGGCGCGGCGAGCCTCGGCGCCGAAGATGCGCAGCAGGTCCATCACCTCCACCTGCATCTCGCGCAGCAGCAGGCCGAAGGCCTGCGCCTCGGCACAGTCGCTCACCTGATCCAGCGCGCGCTGCGCTTCCTCAAGCCGCTTGGCGAGTTCCGCCTCGGTGTCGCCGCTGACATGGAAGGGGGCGAGTTCCTGTGCCAGCCGCCCGGCCAGCAGGCCGAGCTGCTGCGCCACCTGGGCGCGCTTGAGGCCAGGGTTGCAGACCGGGCGCAGCTTTTCCGCGATGCGGCGCGCGCCGCCATCGTTCAGCGCCATCGCCGCATCCCAGGCGGCGGCCGGGTCGGCGAAGTGGCGCCGGACATCCTCATTGCCGAGGAAGTTGGTGCGCAGCATCGCCATGCGCGCAGCGTCGCGGAAGCCGGCCTCGCGGCCCTCTGCGTCGTAGTCGAGCAGGCCGGGGTTCTTCACCGCCGGGTTGCGCAGCCAGAAGCTGTTGTCGAAGGCGCGCCCCGGCGCCCAGTTCAGCGGCCAGTCATGCGTCTTGGCCAGGAAGGATTTGATCACCGTCTCGAAGCGCGTGGACCAGCGCTCCACCGTGTCGTCCTTCTGGCCCGCCTTCAGCTCGAACTCGCGGTCGA
>JBIKSZ010000226.1:0-5889 GCA_044348345.1 Roseomonas sp.
GAGCCCGGCGGCCACCTGGTTCGCCGCAAGGCCGAGGGTGAGTGCGGCAAAGAGCGCCGCCATCGCCATGCCGGCGAGGATCGCAGCGGCGACGCCGGCGGCGGAGGAGCCAGTGCCGATCGCGGCCGCGATGCCGCAGGCCGCACCCATGATCATCATCCCCTCGACGCCGAGGTTCAGCACGCCGGATTTCTCGACCACGAGCTCCCCGATCGCCGCGATCAGCAGCGGGGTGGAGGCGGTGATGACCGTCAGCAGGATCGCCTCAAGCAAGGTCATGCGTGGGCACTCCGCACGAGGCGCGGGCGATAGAGCAGCAGGGTATCGCAGGCGAGCACGTAGAACAGCAGCAGCCCCTGGATCACGCGCGTCGCATCCAGCGGTAGGCGCAGCATGATCTGGGCGTTCTCGCCGCCGATGAAGGTGACGGCCAGGAACACGCCCGCGATCAGGCAGCCCACCGGATTGAGACGGCCGAGGAAGGCCACGATGATCGCGGTGAAGCCGTAGCCGGGCGAAAGGCCGGGCTGCAGCATCTTCACCGTGCCCGCCGCTTCCAGAATGCCCGCAAGCCCCGCCAGCGCGCCGGAGATGGCAAAGACCGTCAGCGTCAGCTTCTTCTCATCGAAGCCCGCGAAGCGCGCGGCGCGCGGGGCCTCGCCCACGAGGCGGATCTCGAAGCCCTTCAGCGTGCGCCCGACCAGCACCGCCATGACGGCGACCAGAAGCAGCGCGATCGGCGTGCCGATATTGAGCCGCCCGCCATCCAGCAGCAGCGGGACCACCGCCTCCGGCTCGAAGGTGACGGTGACGGGCATGTTGAAGCCCTGCGGGTCGCGCCAGGGGCCGCGCACCAGCCAGTCCAGCAGCAATTCGGCGACATAGACCAGCATCAGGCTGGTCAGGATCTCATTCGCGCCGAAGCGCGTCTTGAGCAGCGCGGGGATCAGCGCAAACAGCGCCCCGCCGAGCGCGCCCGCGGCCAGCATTGCCGGCATCACCCAGGGCCCGTTCGGCGCGCCATGGGTCGCCAGCGCCAGCCAGCCGCCGGCCATCGCGCCGACCAGGAACTGCCCCTCCGCGCCGATATTCCAATTGTTCGACCGGTAGCAGAGCGCGAGGCCGAGCGAGATCAGCACCAGCGGCGTCGCCTTCACCGCGACTTCCTGCAGCCCCCAGGAATCCGACAGCGGCATCAGGAAATAGACATTCACCGCATGCCACGGGTCGTGCCCGAGGGATGCGAAGATGATCACCGCCGAGAGCAGCGTGAGCCCGACCGCGATCAGCGGCGAGGCGATGGTCATCGCCAGCGGCGTCTCCGACCGTTTTTCGAGGACGAGTTTCATGCAGAGACCGCCTCATCCGCCGGAAAACCCGACCCGCCCATCAGCAGGCCAAGTGCCTCGCGCGTCAGCCCCTGCATGGGCAGCGCCGAGGACAGGCGGCCATGGAAGATCACCGCGATGCGGTCGGCGATCTCAAGCAGCTCATCGAGGTCCTGGCTGATCACCAGCACCGCGGCACCCTCCTTTGCCAGATCCACCAGCGCCTGGCGGATGAGCTGCGCGGCGCCCGCATCCACGCCCCAGGTCGGCTGCGCCACCACCAGCACGCCAGGCCGGCGCAGGATTTCCCGCCCGACCACGAATTTCTGCAGATTGCCGCCCGACAGCGCGCGCGCTTCCGGGTCGCGCGGGCCCTTGCGCACGTCGAAGGCCTTGGTCACGGCATCCACCCAGCCAAGCGTCTTCGCGCGATCCACGAAGCCGCGCGTGACGAAGCCATTGGCGGCATGGCCCGCGACCAGCGCATTCTCGCTGAGGCTGAGGCGCGGTGCCGCGGCATGGCCGAGCCGTTCCTCCGGCACGAAGGCGGCGCCGCGGCGGCGGCGGGCATTGATGTCGGCGCGGCCGATGGCGGTGCCATCCAGGATCACCGCCTCCTCGCGCGGGGCGAGGCGTTCGCCCGACAGTGCGGCGAAGAGCTCGTCCTGGCCATTGCCCGCGACCCCCGCGATGCCGAGGATCTCGCCGCGGTGGACGGAGAGCGAGACGGATTTCAGCGCCACCCCATGCGCCTCCGCCGGCGGCAGCGACAGGGTGGAGACGGACAGCCGCACGGGGCCTGTCGCCTCGGCCACATCGTGGCGGACGCTGCCGACTTCGGTGCCGACCATCATCCGCGCCAGGCTCGCCGCGCTTTCCGCGCGCGGGTCGCAGCGCGCGACGACCTTGCCGTGGCGGAGGATCGTCGCCGCCTCGCAGATGCGCCGCACTTCCTCGAGCTTGTGGGAGATGTAGAGCACTGCCCGGCCCTCGGCGCGGATGCGCTCGAGTGTTGCGAAGAGGCCCTCGGCTTCCTGCGGCGTCAGGACGGAGGTGGGTTCGTCGAGAATGAGAAGCTGCGGGTCCTGCATCAGGCAGCGCACGATCTCGATCCGCTGCCGCTCGCCGACCGAAAGCTGCCAGACCTCGCGCCTTGGATCGAGCGGCAGGCCATAGGCGCGGGAGACATCGCCCAGCCGATCGGCGATGCGCGGCAGGGGTTCGTTGCCATCCAGCGCGAGCGCCACGTTCTCCGCGACCGTCAGCGCCTCGAACAGGGAGAAGTGCTGGAAGACCATGCCGATGCCGGTGCGCCGCGCCGCGCGCGGGCCGGGCAGCGCGATGGGCGCGCCGCGCCAGAGGATCGTGCCCTGATCCGGCTGCAACAGGCCGTAGAGCATCTTCACCAGGGTGGACTTGCCCGCGCCATTCTCGCCGAGCAGCGCATGCACCTCGCCGGCGGCGACCGTCAGGTCCACATGGTCGTTGGCCACCAGCGCGCCGAAGCGTTTGACGATCTGGCGGGCTTCGATCAGCGGGGCGGACATTGGCGGGCGGCGCTTCCGGTCTGGGCTGGAGAAAGCCATGCCTTCGGGACCCGCGCAGCGGCCCGGCCCAGCGTCCCCCGGTGCGGCCTCGGTCGGGCCATTACGGAATGTCCATAGCCGTAGCGCGGGGGGTTGGGAAGCGCTGGCTTGCACCCCTCAGGCGGGGGGCGCATCTGGCCGACATGCTGGAGCGGGCGAAGCGCTGGGCGCGGGCGATCAAGCGGGATGTGCATGCGGTGTGGCTGGCCGCGCGCCATCCCCGCACGCCCTGGCCTGCGAAGGCGCTGGCGGTGGCCGTGGCGGCCTATGCGCTGTCGCCGATCGACCTCATCCCGGATGTCATCCCGGTGCTGGGATATCTCGACGACCTGCTGATCGTCCCCCTCGGCATCCTGGCGGTGACGAAGCTGGTGCCGGCCGATGTCCTGGCCGAATGCCGCGCGGCGGCGGATGCGGCGGGGCAGCGGCCGCGCAGCCTGGCCGGCGGGGCGGCGATCGTGGCGCTGTGGCTGGCTGCGGCGGCGCTACTCGGCTGGTGGCTCTGGCCGCAGGCGCTCGCAGCCCTCGGCTAGAACAACAGATCAGGTAGCCAGGTGGCGAGCCCGGGGAAGGTCATCACCAGCGCCAGCCCGATCACCTGCAGGATCACGAAAGGGGTGATGCCGCGATAGACATCGGCCGCTGTCACGCCCTTTGGCAGCACGCCCTGGATGTAGAACAGCGTCGGCCCCAAGGGCGGCGTCAGGAAGCTGGTCTGCAGGTTCATCGCGATCAGCACGCCAAGCCAGATGGGGTCGATATCCATCTGCAGCAGCACCGGCCCGACAATGGGCACGACGATGATCACGATCTCCACGAAATCCAGCGGGAAGCCGAGGATGAAGACCACCAGCATCACCACGGCCAGCGCGCCCCATTTCCCACCCGGCACCTGTTCCAGGAAGCCGCGGATCATCTCGTCGCCGCCGAGGCCCCGGAACACCAGGCTGAACACGGTCGCGCCGATCAGGGTCGCGAAGATCATCGCCGTGACGGTCATGGTTGAATGAGAGACGGCGCCGAGCATCCCGCCGCCGAAGGCCCGGCGGAGCGAGACCAGGATGCCATACGCGAGCCCGACCGCCAGAACCGCCGCGGCCCAGGTCGCCGCGCGATCCGCGAAGGGCGCTTCCTGCCGCCCGATGCGCAGGTCGAACAGGCTGCCAAGCACGACAAGCCCGATCGCGCAGAGGGCGGCGGCATAGATCGGCCAGGGCCGCTCCGGGCGGATGCGCAGCCCCGCCAGCAGCGTCGCGCCCACCGCGCCGACGCTCGCCGCTTCCGTCGGCGTCGCGACGCCGCCCATGATGGAGCCGAGCACGGCCACGATCAGCGTGATGGGCGGCACCAGCGCGCGCGCGAGCTCCGCACCCGAGACCGCCTCGCGCTCGGAGGCCGGGATGGCCGGGCCCAATTCCGGCTTCAGCCAGCAGATCACCACCTGGTACAGGATGTAGAGCCCCGCCAGCATCAGCCCCGGCACCATGGAGCCGGCAAAGAGCTGCCCGACCGAGATCGTCTCGAGCGAGAATTTCCCCTGCGCGAGCTGCGCCTGCTGATAGGCCGCGGCCAGCACCTCGCCCAGGATGACCATCACGGTCGAAGGCGGGATGATCTGGCCGAGCGTGCCGGCGGCGCAGATGGTGCCGCAGCCGAAGGCCGCATCGTAGCGGCGCTTCATCATCGCCGGCAGTGCGATCAGCCCCATCGTGACCACGGTCGCGCCAACAATGCCGGTGGAGGCCGCGAGCAACGCACCGACCAGCGTGACGGACACCGCAAGGCCGCCGCGCAGCGAGCCGAAAAGCCGCCCCATCGCCTCCAGCAGGTCGGGGGCGATCTTCGACTTCTCGAGCATCATGCCCATGAAGACGAAGAGCGGGATGGCGATCAGCACCTCGCTGGTCATGGTGCCGAAGACGCGCTGGGCCAGCGCGCCGAACATGAAGGGATCGAAGGCGCCGAGCAGGATGCCGAGGCCCCCGAAGACGATGGCGCAGCCCGTCAGGATGAACACGACCGGCACGCCGACCATGATCAGCGTGCAGAGCGCGACCAGCATCAGCAGGTCGAGAATGGGGCCAACCCCGGCGAGCGCACTCATGATTCAGCAGCCACCTGGCGATGGGGGAAGACCTCGGTGGCGGCACCGGCGATGACGGCGATGGCGCGGATCACGACCGACAGCCCCTGCAGCGCCAGCAGCCCCGCCATGCCGAGGATGAGGCCCTTCAGATAGGGCTGCAGCGGCAGCCCGCCTACCTGCATCGGCCCTTCGCCCAGCATGAAGGACCGCGCGACATAGCCCCAGCTGGCCCAGACCAGCAGGCCGCAGAAGGGCAGCACCGCGATCAGCACGCCGCCGAGGTCCACCCAGGCCTTCGTCCGTTCCGACCAACGCGCATAGTAGAAATCCACGCGCACATGCGCATCCAGCAGATAGGCGTAGCCGATCGCCAGCATGAACAGGAAGGCGTGCAGGTAGATCACGCCTTCCTGCATCCAGACGAAGGACGAGCCATAGGCGTAGCGCAGCACCACCACGGTGAACTGCACCAGCACCAGCGCGACGGCGAGCCAGCGCGCTGAAAGACCGATGGCGCGGTTCAGATGATCCGCGCCATCGGCGAGCCTCAGGAGAAGGCGCAAGAAGCGCTCAGCCCCAGCTGATCGGCAGCGCGCGGGCGTTGTAGTTCCCGGCGTAGGACTGGAGCATGTAGGCCTGGCTGCGGTTGCGGAAGACCGCGTAGCTGTCGGCGATGCGACGCACCATCGGGTCCTGGTGCTGGCGGAATTCGCCCAGCATCTGGCCGGCGATGTTGCCGAAGGCGATCAGCAGGTCCCGCGGTGCCTCGCGCGGGACCACCTGGTGGCGCGCGACAAGATCGGCCAGCGCCACCGGATGGCGCGCATCATATTCCAGCGTGATCTCCTCCGACACGGACTGGCAGGCGAAGCGCACGGCGTTCTTCAGA
>JBIKSZ010000227.1:0-5872 GCA_044348345.1 Roseomonas sp.
GATGGGCGCGGGCGCCTTCATCATGGCCGAGGTGCTGGGCATGCCCTACACCGAGATCGCACTCGCCGGCCTGATCCCGGCACTACTGTTCTACATCGCCAACTACATCCATTGCGACCTGAACGCCCGCAAGGCCGGCATCCGCGGGCTGCGGCGCGACGAGCTGCCGCGCTGGGTGGATATCGCGCGGCGCTCCTACATGGCCGCCCCCCTGGTGCTGCTGATCGTCGTGCTGCTGTCGGGCTATTCGCCCTTCCGCGCGGCGGCGATCGGTATCGCCGCGACCATCGTCATCATGCTCGGCACCGCGCTGGTGCATCGCATGGCACTGCAGGGCCAGTCGCTGCCCGGCGCCGTCGCCGGCGCCGTTGCCGAGACGCTGGTGGCGATCGAGCGCGCGCTGGCCGGATCCGCGAAGGAAGTGATGCAGCTTATCGCGGTCTGTGCTGCGGCCGGGATCGTGGCGGGCGTCATCGGGCTGACGGGCGTCGGCGGGCGCTTCGCGACCATGCTGCTCGACATCGCCGGCACCTCCGTCTTCTTGGCGATGATCTTCACCATGGTGGTGGCGATCATCCTCGGGATGGGCGTGCCGACGACGGCGGCCTATGCGATCGCGGCCGCGGTTGTCGCGCCGGGGCTGATCCGCATCGGCGTGGAGCCGCTGGTGGCGCATATGTTCATCTTCTACTTCGCCATCCTCTCGGCCATCACGCCGCCGGTCGCGCTGGCCTCCTTCGCCGCGGCCTCCATGGCGGGCGCCGATATGTGGAAGACCAGCATGGTCGCGGTGAAGCTGGGCCTGGCCACCTTCATCGTCCCCTTCATGTTCTGGCTCTCGCCGGCGCTGCTGGCGCAGGGCGAGGTCGCGGTCATCCTGCAGGCCTTCGCCTCGGCGGCCTTCGGCGTCTTCCTGCTGGCCTGCGCGACCGAAGGCTGGATGCTGAATGGTCGCCTCGCTTTGCCGCTGCGCCTTGTTTCGGGCGTCGCGGGGATCATGCTGATGATCCCGGAGGCCTGGACCGATCTCGGCGGGCTTGTGCTCGGCCTCGGGCTCATGGTCTGGCAGTGGCGCGCCTTCCCGCGGGAGCGCGCGGCGTGAGCCTTCCGCCCGCCATCGCCGAGGCCATCGTCGCCGCGGGCCGGCGGCTCGACGCGCTCGGGCTGGTGCCGGCGACGGCGGGGAATTTCTCGATCCGGCTGGATGCGCGCCGGCTCGCCGTCACGGTGTCCGGCCGGCACAAGGGCTTCCTCACGCCCGATGACGTCATGGTGGTGGATCTCGATGGCCGCGCGGAGGACCCCGCCAAGCGCTCAAGCGCGGAGACGCTGCTCCATTGCGGCATCTACCGCCGCTTCCCGGAGGCCGGCGCGATCCTGCATGGCCATTCCATCGCGAACACGGTGCTGTCGCGCCGGGCGGGGAACGCCCTGCGGCTGGCCGGCTACGAGCTGCTGAAGGCCTTCCCAGGCCTGCCCACCCATGACGCCGCGGTGACGTTGCCGGTCGTGCCGAACGACCAGGACATCGCCCGGATGCAGCGCGGGCTGGATGCGCTCTGGGATGGCATATCTGATATTCCGCCTGGATATTTGATCGCAGGCCACGGATCCTATGTATGGGCCGCCGACATGCCGGGGGCCCTGATGCGCATGGAAGCCCTGGAATTCATGCTGGCCTGCGAGATGGAAGAGAGGAGGCTGGGACAATGAGCCGCCTGACCGTGTGGGACGCCGACAAGAACACGCAGCTCCTGGTCACCGAGGACCCGGATCGCATCGGCGCCGAGCTGAAGGCGATCGGCGTGCGCTTCGAACGCTGGCCGCTCGCCGACATCCCCGCCGATGCCGAGGCCGATGCGATCCTCGCCGCCTATCGCCCGCATCTCGATGCCTTCCTGGCCTCGACCGGTGCGGGCACGGCGGATGTCATCAAGCTGACGCCCGACCATCCGATGAAGGATGCGCTGCGCACGAAGTTCCTCTCCGAGCACACGCACACCGAAGACGAGGTGCGCTTCTTCCACAGCGGCACCGGGAATTTCGTGCTGCACATGGATGGAAAGGTCTTCGACGCGCATTGCGGCGCGGGCGACCTGATCAGCGTGCCGGCCAATTCGAAGCACTGGTTCGACGCGGGCGACGCGCCGAATTTCGCGGTGGTGCGCGTCTTCACCGACACCACCGGCTGGACGCCGCACTACACCGGCACAGACATGGCCGACCGCTTCCCGGCGCATACGTGATGCCTCAGACGCCGGCGCGGCCTCCGGCTGCTAGGCTTGCGCGCAGGCCGCGGCGGCGCCTGGCGGAACGGGCGGTTTGTGCGCGGGCTGCATTCGCAGCCTCGGCCCGCTTCGCGTGCCGCCTGTGACGATTTCCACGGTCCTGACCGACATCGAAGGCACGACCAGCGCCATCGCCTTCGTGAAGGAGACGCTGTTCCCCTTCGCGGCCGCGGCGCTGGACAGTTTCCTCGACACGCGGGGCGATGACCCGCAGGTGCAGGCGGTGCTGGCCGAGGTGCCGGGGCCGGATCGGCGCGCGACGCTACGCGCCTGGATGGCTGAGGATGCGAAGGCGACGCCGCTCAAGACGCTGCAGGGCATGATCTGGCGCGCGGGTTTTGAGGATGGCCGCTTGAAGGGCCATCTCTGGCCCGACGTGCCCGCCTGCCTGCGCGCCTGGGCCGAGGCGGGGACCGCGCTTGCGGTCTATTCCTCAGGCTCGGTGGAGGCGCAGCGGCTGATGTTCCGCCATTCGCTGGCCGGCGACCTCGAGCCGCTGTTCCGCGCCTTCTTCGACACAAAAATCGGCGCCAAGCGCGATGCGGCCTCCTATGCCGCGATCGCCGCCGACCTGGCCTGCCCGCCGGGCGAGATCCTGTTCCTCTCCGACGTCGCGGAGGAGTTGGACGCGGCCGCGCAGCAGGGGCTGCAGACCTGCCAGCTGGTCCGCGCGGCCGACGGCACGCAGCCCTGCGGCCGGCACGCGGTGGCCGCGGATTTCCCCGCCGTCGCGCAGCGCTTCGGCCTGCCCCAACCGGGCCGCGCCGCGGGGTGACAAGGCCCTGCGGGGCAGGCTAGATGCCGACGACCGCTTGGCGGGAGGCTCCGCGATGCTGACATCCTACACCCTCGCCGAGGGGCGGATCGTTGTTCGCGACGGCCTGCTGCCGCCTGAGGACCTCGCGCGCGCCGTCTGGATCGACCTGCTGAACCCGACGCCGGAGGAAGAGCGCGCGGTGCAGACCGCGCTCCGGCTCGAAGTCCCGACCCGCGAGGAGATGGAGGAGATCGAAAGCTCCTCCCGTCTCTACCGCGAGGACGAGGTGCTGTTCCTCACGGCCAACTTCCTGTTCGGCGCGGATGGGCCGGAATACGGCTCGACGCCGATCACCTTCGTGCTCGCCCCGCAGGCGCTGGTCACGGTGCGCTACCAGACCCCGAAGGCCTTCGCCGTTTTCGCGCTGCGCTGCCAGAAGACGCCGTCGCTGGTCGCCTCCCCCGACGGCGTCATGCTGCACCTGTTCGAACAGATCGTGGACCGGCTGGCCGACATCCTGGAGCGCGTCGGCGCGGATATGGACCGCACCTCCTCGGCTGCCTTCCGCAGCGCACGGGCCAAGGTGAAGGCCGACAAGCGCGGCGCCGATTTGCGCGAGGCGCTGCTGACCTTGGGCCAGGTGGGCGAGGTGACGACGCGTGCGTCGGAGACGCTGCTTGGCCTGTCGCGCATCCTGACTTTCGTCGGCGCGGAGAAGGCCACCGCCGTCCGCAAGGAGAACCAGAGCCTCATCAAGACGCTGGTGCGCGACGTGCGCAGCCTCGTGGATCATGCGGGCGTGCTGAACGGCAAGGCGAACTTCCTGCTGGACGCCGTGCTCGGCATCATCAACGTTGAGCAGACGAACATCATCAAGACCTTCACTGTGGCCTCCGTCGCGCTGATGCCGCCGACCCTGATCGCCAGCATCTACGGCATGAACTTCCAGTTCATGCCGGAGCTGGCGCAGCCCTGGGGCTATCCCTTCGCGCTGGCGTTGATGGCGGTCTCGGCCTTGCTGCCCATCCTCTATTTCAAGCGGAAGGGCTGGCTCTGAGACCACAGGCGGCCTTCCTCGCTGCCCTGCTGTTGCCGGCCGGCGCGCTGGCGCAGCTGCCGGCGCCAGCCCCCCTGGGCACCGCCTGCCCCGCGCGCGGCACGCCCGTGATCAGCGTCGAATTGGTGGACCCGGAGCCGCGGATTCTGCCGCAACTGCCGGCCCGGCAACTCCGCACCGAAGCGGGTGGACATGCCGATGGCGCCTTCCCGCATCACCTCGGCCTCACCACCTCGCATGTCGAGTGGCGGAGTGAGATCACGGTGCGCGCCCAGGCCGGCGGCCCGGGCAGCCCGGTCTGCGCCGTGCCGGCGGAGCTGCGCATCCGCCTTATCCATGCCGAGCACGGCATCCGCCTGGCGCGCGAATTGCCGCCGGGGGGGTGCCTGGCGGCCGAGGTACTGGCGCATGAACGCCGCCATGCGGAGGTGAACCGCCGCACCCTGCGGGAGACGGCGAATGAGCTGCGCGGCCTCGTGCGCGGCTGGGCGCAGCGCGCCGAGACTCGTGCGCCGGACATCAACGCCGCCGCCGTCGCCCTGCAGCAGGAGCTGGCGCAGGTGATGGAACCCACGCTTGAGCGGCTTCGCCTGGCGCGGGAGGCAGGGCATGCGGCGATCGACACGGCCGAAGAATACCGCCGCCTGAGCCGCGTCTGCCCCGAGGATCAGCGCCGCCTGCGCCAGTCGCTGGGCCGCGGATAGGCGAAGCGGCGCGCGGATGCCCTGCAAATGGGCATCGGCGTCAGGACCATGGCTTGTAGCCTCCGCCCGTGGATTGACCGCCCCCCGCGCCCGGGGTTCCTTCGCCCGATCAAGCCCCCCCAGCCCTGAGGCCCCCCTATGCCCGCCACGCACCGGATTGCCGCGACACCTGAGACGGTCCGCTTCGGCGCCTTCGATGCCGCCTTCCCGCCCGTCGCGACGGTGGCCAGCGGCGACCTTGTTGTTCTGGAATGCGTCTCCGGCGCGAAGGAGATCATGCCCGCGCCTGAATCGGGGCTGAAGGTGCCGCCCGCCCTGGCCGCCATCCACGCCGCCGACCCGCCGCGCATGGGGCCGCACATCATCACCGGCCCCGTCGCCGTCCAGGGCGCCGAGCCCGGCGATGTGCTGCGCGTGGACATCGAGAAGATCGAGCTCGGCAATGATTGGGGCTTCTGCGGTTTTCGGCCGCTCTTCGGCACGCTGCCGGAGGATTTCCCCTATGCGCGCATGCTGCACATCCCGGTGGACAAGCAGGCCATGACCTGCACGGTGCCCGTCGGCCCCGGCGTGACGCTGCCGCTCAGCCCCTTCTTCGGCGTGATGGGCGTCGCCCCGCCGCGCGAATGGGGCCGGCTGTCCACGAAGGAGCCCCGCGCGCATGGCGGCAACCTCGACAACAAGGAGGTCGGGGAGGGCGCGACGCTCTGGCTGCCGGTGCATGTAGCGGGTGCGATGTTCTCGGCCGGTGACGGTCATGGCGTGCAGGGCGATGGCGAGGTCTGCATCAACGCGCTTGAGATGTGCCTGACCGGCCATTTCCGCCTGAGCCTCGAGAAGGGCGGCGGCGCGGCCGACCCGGCGCTGCGCTTTCCGCGCGCCGAGACGAAGACCCACTACATCTCGATGGGCATGCACGAGGATCTAGACCTCGCCATGAAGCAGGCGCTGCGGGAGATGATCGCCTTCATCGTGGCGCGGATGAATGTCAGCCCTGCGGATGCCTATCAGCTCTGCTCGCTCGCGGTGGATTTCCGCGTGACGCAGACGGTGAATGGCGAAAAGG
>JBIKSZ010000228.1:0-5810 GCA_044348345.1 Roseomonas sp.
GATGAAGCGCTCGAACAGCAGATCGTGCTTGTCGGGCGCGACGGCGGTGATGCCGAGCACGTAGCAGACGGCGGAATTCGCCGCCGAGCCGCGCCCCTGGCAGAGAATGTGCCTCGACTGCGCGAAACGCACGATCTCATGCACCGTCAGGAAATAGGCCGCGTAGTCCAGCTGCGCGATCAGCCGCAGCTCATGCGCGATCTGGCGCGCGACCTTGGGCGGCGTGCCACCGGGCCAGCGTTCCGCGCAGGCCGTGGCAACGCGTGCTTCCAGCGTCTGCTGCGGTGTCAGGCCAGGGTTGAGGATCTCGTCCGGATATTCATAGGACAGGTCGCGCAGCGAGAAACGGCAGGCCTCCACGACCCGTAGCGTCGCTGCCAGCGCTTCCGGGTGGCGGGGCAGGCGGCGGGCGACTTCCTCGGGCGGCAGCAGCTGCGCTTCCGCATTGGGCTCCGCGTCGTAGCCGAGCTCCTCCACCCGGCGGCCGAGGCGGATCGCGGCCAGCACATCCGCCACGCGCCGGCGGGATGCGTCGTGGTAGCGCACGCCGCCGGCCGCGATCAGCGGCAGGCCGATGGCGGCCAGCGCATCGAGCCTGGCCTGGTCGCCGCCGCGGCAGCGATGATCCGCTGCGCAGAACAGCGGCAGGGCGGTGCGGCGGCGCAGCGCGGCCGCATCGGCACGCAGCGTGCGCGCAAACTCCGGCGTGACCTGCGCGGGCGGGAGGCGCGCCAGCACGCTGCCCTCGGCGTGCTCCACCAGCATCGCGCGCGTGAGCCGCGTTTCGCCTTTCTCGCCGCCCATCCGCGCCGCCGAGAGCATGCGGCAGAGCCGACCCCAGGCCGTGCGGTCCGTCGGCCAAGCGAGAAACTCGGAGGAATCCTCCAGGCACAGCCGGATGCCCGGCACGAAGCGGATACCCGCCTGCTCGGCCGCGACCATCCCGCGCACCAGCCCCGCCACCGAATTGCGGTCGGCAATCCCGATCGCCGGCATGCCGAGCGCCTTGGCGGTGGAGACGATCTCCCGCGGGTGGGAGGCGCCTTCGAGGAAGGTGAAGTTCGACAGCGCGCCCAATTCGGCGAACATGGCTCACAGCCGCCCATGCACGAACCACCGCGCCCCGGCGCCGAAGCCGGACCGGCAGACCCAGAGCCGCGCGCCATTCGCCAACTCCACCCGGTAGTAGTCGCGCGCCAGCCGCCCTGGCTTGTCGCGCCACCATTCAGGCGCCAGCCGCTCCGGCCCTTCCGCCGCGCGCACGCGATGGCCGATGCGGCCGATGCGCAGCAGCGAGGGTGGCGCATCCGGCAACAGCGCCATCGCCCCCACCTCCAGCGGCCGGCGCAGCAGCCGCAGCGGGCGCGGGGCGCGCGGCCAGAGGGCAGGGACCTCCACCGCGCTCGTCGGCGCCACCCGCACCGCCTCGCGCTCCGGCCAATGGCTCGCGGCCGGGGCCAGCCGCCAGACCTGCACGCGCAGCGCGAGCCGATCGAAGAGCTGCGCCAACTCCTCAGGCCGTTGCGCGCCGCCGGCGGTGGCCACGAACCCTGCCTGGGCGCCCGCCATCTCCTCCGTCACCTCGGCGGCGAGCGCGATGCGGTCGAAGCCGAAGCCGGGCTCCAGCCGTTCCAGACGCTGCGCGAACAGCCGGCCGAGATGCGCGACCTCGCGCGAGGCAAGGCCAGTGCCCACCGCCACTTCCTGCACCGCGCCATCCAAGCGATGCGCGCGCAACACCACCCGCCGCGCGCCGCGCCCGGCCGCCATCAGCTTCCGACAGAGCGCAGCCAGCAGCGCTGCCACCGCGGCATCGATCGCCGCGCGCGTCACCAGCGGTTCCAGAAAGTCCCGCGCCGCTTCCAGGTCGGGCGGGGGACGGATGGGGGAGATCGGCGTGGTGAGTTCCCCCGCCGCCTCGTCCAGCGCGCGCAGCAACGCCGCACCGAAGCGCCGTGCCAGCGGGCCGCGCGGCTGGCGCCGCACCTCCCCGATGCGGCGCAACCCCATGCGCGACAGCGCCTGCACGACATCACGCGCGACCGGCAGGACCGAGAGGCCAAGTGAGGCGACAGTCTCCGCCTCCGCGCCCGGCGGCACCACGCCGCCCTGCCCGGCGCGTGCCAGCGCCAGCGCCGTGCCGGTCGCTGAGGCGATCACGCCACACGCCGCCACACCAAGCCGGGCCAGGCCCTCCTCTGCCCGACGCAACAACGCCGCCTCGCCGCCGAAGAGATGCGCCGCCCCCGCCACATCGAGAACCAGCGCATCCGCACCCGCCACCCCGACCAACGGCGAGAACCGCATCGCCCACAACGCCAACCGCTCCGCCTCGCCGTGCGGCAGGGCGAGGGCGAGGTGACGGCGGGCTGTTCCGGTGGTTCGCGGGGGCTCTGCCCCCGCACCCCCGCCGGGGAGCTTGAAGCTCCCCGGACCCCCACATCTGTTAATGCCCGATCGGGAGGGGGCCTTGGGCCCCCTCCCGATCGGGCATGAAAGGAATGCAGGTCCAGGAGCCTCAGGCTCCTGGCAGGGGGGTGCAGGGGGGGCAGCGTCCCCCCTGCGGGCCACCGGAAACAGCCCCTCGTCACCAAGCCCCAGCCCAGGCAGCAGCGGCAGGCGGTGGCGGGTCATGCCAGGCGGCGCTGGGTTGGGGTGGGCAGGGCGTCGTCCTCGGTGTCGAGGCGGTCGGTGGTGGTGCGCCAGGTGACGGTCCAGCTGCGTGGGGCCGCGCCTCGGCCGCGCAGCAGCTCGAGTTGCCAGCGCGGGTCGCCGAGGCTGTGCGGGCCCGTCGCGCCGGGCAGGGCGCCGACGCGCCAGCGGGTGAGGGCTGCCGAGGGGCCCGCCTGTTCCGTATCGGGGCGCAGCAGTAGGCCGAGCGCGCCGCCGGCTTCGGCCGCGAGTTGCAGGCGGCGGGCGGCGGTGAGGTCGAGTTCGGACAAATTCAGCAGCGCACCGGCGACGGCCGGGCAGCGCAGCGCTTCCTCCATCGCCCAGAGCCCGTCGGCCGGGCGCGGCGCGCGGACCATGACGAGCTCGGCCGGGGAGAGGCCGTAGCGGATGAGGCCCGGCGGCCAGGCATCCGGCTCCGGCCCGATCCAGAGCACCGTGCCTCCGGTGCGGCCGAGGATCACCGCGGCGAAGCCCGCCGCCGCACCCGGCTCGGCGGCCAGGATCTCGTGCAGCCCCGCGCGGGCCAGGCCGCGATCGGGCAGGTGGGCGTCGAGGGTTTCGGACACATGCACCACCCCCGCTTGGCTGCGCGCGAGCGCGGCCGCGGCGCCGGCGCGTTCGAGCCGGCCGATGCGCGCGCGCAGCGCCGCGACCAGGGACGGGCGGTCCATCGGCAGCGGCTCGGGCGGCAGCGGGTAGGGGTCGGGGGTCATGGGGCCGGGGGGCGTTTGTTCGCTATATGTTCTCGCATTGGGGCGGCGCTGGTCAAGCCGATTGCGTCCTGCAGTGGACGCATTCTTGAACGGGTCGGCGGGAACAAAGCTTTGCATTGGGTCTTGTGGGGACCATGCAAGCTTGCCGCGACCATGCGAGCCCGGCCTCCAGAGAGGGCTTCAGCCTTCCTTCACGCCCACCTGCTTCGTTCTCCGGCACCCTGGCCGGAGCACGCTGCATGCGACTTGCCTCTTATCTGGTGGTGCCTTGTCTCGTGGCGCTGCTCGCGCTGCTCGGGGCCTGTGCGCGCCTGCCGGCGGAGGAGGCGCGCAGCAGCCCGGCCGAGGCGGCGGCGGCACGGGGCTTTGCGCTGCTCAGCCTGCATGGCGTGCCGCTTGGCTCGGCGGTGGCTCTGGCGCCGGGGCTGCTGGTCACCAACGCGCATGTCGTCCCCCCGGGGGCCGAGCGTCTGACCTTCACCCGCGGCGACCGCGCCGCCTGGGGGGAGGCGGTGCTGGCCGGGCGCAGCGAGGGGATGGATCTGGCGGTGCTCATCGTCCCCCCTGGCCTCTTCACCCCGGTGTCGCCTGCGGCCGGGGCGCCGCGGCCGGGCCAGCGACTCTGGGCGGTGGGGGCGCCGGCGGCGGGGGCGGCGCTGGCGGAGGGGCAGGTGTTGAGCTCTGCCGCCTGGCTGGCGGGCCACGGGATCGGCTTCACCGCGCAGATGCCGGCGCTGCTCGGTTATTCCGGCGGGCCGGCGGTCGATGGGGAAGGGCGGCTGGTCGGGATCGTCACGGCCCTGACGCAGCCCGGCGCGGCGCCACTGCTGGCGGCGCTGTCGGGGCTCGACCTCGATGGGCTGGTGCGGGGCAGCGCGGGGCGAGAGGTGTTCCTGCTCTCTGCCGAGGCGGTGCTGCGCGAGGCCACCCGCCTCGCCCCGGCGGAGGCGCCCCCCTTACGCCCTGCGCTGACGATGCGCTGAAGCCCCGCGCTGAACAGCGCGCGAGCCCGGAGGAACCGCGCCGGTTCGCCCGCGTCCTGGCCGGGCGTCCATCGCCTGGGGGCATACGGGATCGGGAGAGCGCGGATGCCAGCACGGCGGACGAGATGTGCCCTGGCCTTGGCGGCGGCCACTGGCGCGGGGCCGGCCCTGGCCCATGGGGAGGTGCAGCGCGGCTTGGCCTCCTTCTACCACCCGACCTTCTTCACAGGGCGGCCGATGGCCAATGGCGTGCCCTTCGACCCGGGCTCCGATGCGGCGGCCAGCCGCACCCTGCCGTTCGGCACCGTCGTGGAGGTGACGAACCTGCGCAACGGCCTGACGCGCCGCGTGGTGATCCAGGATCGCGGGCCCTTCGTGGAGGGCCGGATCATCGATCTTTCGCCGCGGACCGCCGATGAGCTTGGCATGCGGCATGATGGCGTGGTGCCGGTCGAGGTCCGGCCCATCGGCAAGCTGCCCAATCGCGGTCGCAGCGAGTAGGAACTCCCGAGCAAAGCCAAGGCGGCGCTTTGGGCCATCGCCAGTATGTCGATCGGCGCTCTCCTGATTGCGCCGTGCCCCTCCGGCGTGGCGGGGAGGGTGGAGCCATGGCGTGCCGTCGGGGTGGTTTCACGTCGATGACAGAAAGTGTCCGAAGGGGGTTTGACAGGCCCCGGGGCGGAGACTAGATAGCGCCTCACCGACGACGAGGACGGCGGGCGCTTGAAGCGGCGGACTTGATCCGCTATATTCCGCGCCCCCGCCGAATCGGCGGTACCGGGACAGGCGGCGCTGAATGCTCCGAAAGGGGAACAGGCCCGATCGTCCCATAGCTCTTTAAATCTGTATATCTGCGAGGGAAGTAGTTAGGTCTGGCAGACCTGATCTGGCTGACGGCGCGTGCGGTGAGCATGTGTAGTTGGTGGGAAGGGTGGCCGGACGGATAAGTTGGTGTTTTGTTGAGTTAGGGATGGGCTTTTGAGGGTTATCTGGTGAAGTGGCGCAAGTCATGGAACTGATGGCCTGATGAACCTGAGAGTTTGATCCTGGCTCAGAGCGAACGCTGGCGGCATGCTTAACACATGCAAGTCGCACGGTCGGGGCAACCTGGCAGTGGCGGACGGGTGAGGAACGCGTAGGAACGTGTCCATGGGTGGGGGATAACCCTGGGAAACTGGGGCTAATACCGCATGATACCTGAGGGTCAAAGCCGAGAGGCGCCTGTGGAGCGGCCTGCGTCCGATTAGGTAGTTGGTTAGGTAATGGCTGACCAAGCCTGCGATCGGTAGCTGGTCTGAGAGGACGACCAGCCACACTGGGACTGAGACACGGCCCAGACTCCTACGGGAGGCAGCAGTGGGGAATATTGGACAATGGGCGCAAGCCTGATCCAGCAATGCCGCGTGTGTGAAGAAGGTCTTCGGATTGTAAAGCACTTTCG
>JBIKSZ010000049.1:0-18826 GCA_044348345.1 Roseomonas sp.
CGTGGTGCAGCTCGTACTTCTCCTTGATGCCGCGCAGGATGGAGATGGTGTCCGCGACGGAGGGCTCGCCGACGAAGACCGGCTGGAAGCGCCGGGCGAGCGCCGCGTCCTTTTCGACATGCTTGCGGTATTCGTCGAGGGTCGTGGCGCCGACGCAATGCAGCTCGCCGCGGGCGAGCGCGGGCTTGATCAGGTTCGACGCGTCCATCGCACCATCCGCCTTCCCCGCGCCAACCAGCGTGTGCATCTCATCGATGAAGAGGATGATGTCGCCCGCGGCCTCCTCGACCTCCTTCAGCACGCCCTTCAGGCGTTCCTCGAATTCGCCGCGATACTTCGCGCCGGCCACCATGGCACCCAGGTCGAGCGCCATCACGCGCTTCTGCTTCAGCGCTTCCGGCACGTCGCCCTTCACGATGCGGAGCGCCAGGCCTTCGACGATCGCGGTCTTGCCGACGCCGGGCTCGCCGATCAGCACGGGGTTGTTCTTGGTACGGCGGGCCAGCACCTGGATGGTGCGCCGTATCTCCTCATCGCGGCCGATCACCGGGTCGAGCTTGCCGTTGCGCGCCGCATCCGTGATGTCGCGGGCGTATTTCTTCAGCGCGTCGAACTGGTCCTCCGCGTTCTGGCTGTCCACGGTGCGGCCCTTGCGGAGCTCGGCGACGGCGGCGTCGAGCTTCGCCTGATCCAGGCCGGCAAGCCGCAGCGCACCGGCGGCCGGCGTGCCGGCGCCGGCGGCAAGGCCCTGCAACAGCCGGTCCTGGGCCACGAAACCATCACCCGCGCGCTGGCTGATCTGCTGCGCCGCATCGAGCGCGCGAACGAGCTCAGGCGTCAACTGCGGCTGGCCCGCGCCGCCGCCCGAGACCTTGGCCTGCTTCGCCAGCTCCGCCTCCACGGCGGCTTTCGCGCGTGCGGGATCGCCGCCGGCGGCGCGCATCAGGCCTGCGGCCGCGCCCTGCTCGTCGTCGAGCAGTGCCTTCAACAGATGTTCGGGTGTGATGCGCTGGTGATAGTCGCGGATCGCGATGGTCTGCGCGGCTTGGATGAAACCGCGAGCGCGGTCGGTGAACTTCTCGATATCCATCCTCGGTCCCTCTCTTGAGCGGACATGGCCTTGGTCGCCAGGGCCTTCCGTCCCCGATCGGGCAACGGAAGGATCACCTATGGCTGGAATAGTGGTATGCCCGGCCGGAGGGTTTCAAGGGAGTTCGCATGCGCGTCGAACGGATCACCCGCTACCCGGTGAAGGGTCTATCGCCGGAGCAGATGGAGGAGGTGGAGCTTTCGCCCGGCGCGGGCATTCCGCTGGACCGGCGCTTCGCCTTCGCGCAGGGCGACAGCCCCTTCGATCCGGCGGACCCGAAATGGCTGCCGAAGCGCAACTTCGCGTGCTTGGCGGTGAATGCGCGGGCCGCGGCCATCCACTCCGCCTATGACGCGCGCACCAACACCCTCTCGCTCCGGGCCGAGGGCCATGCGCCGTTGCTGGCCGAGCTGTCGGAGCCTGCAGGGCGCGCGGCGGCGGCGGCGTGGGTCACGGCTTTCCTCGGCGATGAAGCCCGCGGCGCGCTGCGCCTGTCGGAAGTGCCGGGCCACGCCTTCACGGACATCCCGGACAAGGCCGTCTCGCTCATCGGGCTGGCCTCGGTGGCGGAGCTGGGGGTGCAGGCGGGGATGGAGCTCGACCCGCTGCGGTTCCGCGCCAACATCCTGTTCTCCGGCGCCGCGCCTTTCGCGGAGCTCGACTGGATGGAGCGGGAGGTGCTGCTGGGCGGCGCGCGGCTTCGGGTGTTCCGCCGCACGAAGCGCTGCGCGGCGACCGAGGTGAACCCCGCCACGGCCGAGCGCGACGCGAAGCCGCCGCGCTGGCTGATGGAGCAGTACGGCCACGCCGACCTCGGCATCTACGCGACGGTGCTGGAGGGCGGGCGCGTGGCTGTGGGGGATGCGCTGGAACTGCCGTAGCGCGGCACGGGAGGGGCGTTGCCCCTCCTGAACCCACCCCACCAAGGGGCAGTGGCCCCTTGGAACCCATGAGTCTGGGTTGGAGAGGGAGGGGGCATGGCGTGCCCTGCATCACGGGTGCGGGGGTGGCGCCCCCTCCCTCTCCAACCCAAAACTGATCGAGGTCCAGGAGGCTAAGCCTCCTGGCGGGTGGGGTGCGGGGAGGGCAGCGCCCTCCCCGCCGCGTCACTCGCGCGGATCGCGCTCCCGCTGTTCGGCTTCGAGTTCGGCCTCGATCGAGCCATGGCCATTCGGCTGGCCGTTCATCTCGGGCTGTTCGCCGCCGTCGCCGCCCTCCTGCTCCGGGCCGTTCTGGTAGCGGCGCTGGTGGTGCTGGTGCTGGCCGCCCTGCTGCTGCTGCGCCTGGTTCATGGCGCCCAGGATGCGGAAATAGTGTTCCGCGTGCTGGAAATAGCTTTCGGCCATCACACGGTCGCCCGCGCCGGTCGCGTCGCGGCCGAGCTGGAGATATTTTTCGAACAGCTGCTGCGCGGTGCCGCGCATGCGCATATCCGGGCCGTTGCTGTCGAAGACGTGGTTCCGGTTCAGGGGCTGGTGTCCCCCACCGCCGCCACCGCCGCCGCCACCCTGGCGGAACCCACCGCCGCCGCCACCGCCGCCGCCATGGCGATGACCGCCACGGCCGCGCATCCGTTTCATGTTCATGTGTCGGGCGTTCGCCGTCTCGCAAAGGCGCCGCGGCCGGGCCGGCCGGTCGCTCACACGTCGCCATCTGGTTGCATCGCTGCGACCGCCGGATCCGCCAGGATGCCGCTTCCGAAGGGAAAGGGACGTCCAACGCGGGGCCGACACTGCCGGGGGCGCTTCCGTGCACCCGGGCCGCAGAGGCAACCTAGTGCGGCCCAGCCCCGGCGCCAATGGATTTTTTCGGAAGCCTTAGCGGCCCGGCCGAAGAACCAGGGCTCGCTCGATGCCGCCGAGGTCCTGCCGGCACCCGGCCGGGGTCAGCCCCGCGGCCCGGGCCAGCCCTTCCACGGCCTGGCGCTGACCGAAGCCCAGTTCCAACACCGCCGCCCCGCCCTGGGCCAGCAGCACCGGTAGGAGGGTGACGAGCCGCCGATAGGCATCGAGCCCGTCCGCCCCCCCATCGAGCGCGCTCAGCGGCTCGTGCCGGGCGACCTCCGGCATCAGGCCGGGAATGGCCGCCGACTCGATATAGGGGGGGTTCGACAGCACCAAGTCGAAGCGGCCCGAGAGCGCGCCGGCCCAATCCCCAGCCAGGAAGGCCGCGCGGTCCTGGAGGCCATTCCGCGCCGCATTGGCCGCAGCAAGCGCGGCGGCGGCGGGCACCAGATCCACGCCCACGCCGAAGGCGCGCGGCCGTTCGGCGAGCACAGCCAGCAACAGGCAACCCGTGCCGGTGCCGAGGTCGAGCACGCGCAGCGGCGCCTCCGGGGCGGGGAAGGCCTCCAGCGCCGCTTCCACCAGCGCTTCCGAATCCGCGCGGGGGATCAGCGTGGACGGTGAGACCGCGAGGTCCAGCGTCCAGAACCCCTGCTGCCCCAGGATATGCGCAACCGGCGTCGCGTCGAGCCGTGCGGCCAGCGCGGCGCGGAAACGGGCCGCGGCGGCTTCGGGAACCTCGGCGCGGGGCTCGCGCAGCAACGCCTCCTGCGTGGTGCCGATGGCGTGCGCGAGCAACAGCCGCGCTTCCAGGCGCGGGTTCTCGATCGCCGCGGCGCGCAGCACCTGCCCGGCCTGGCAGAGGAAGGCACCGACGGTCTCCCCCGGCTCGCAGCCTGACGTGCCCATCCGATTCAGACCTCCGGTGCTCGCGGCGTGCCGCCGCTGCGCCCTGCGGTCATCGGATGGGTCATTCGGCGTCCGCGGCCAGCCGCGCGGCCTCGTCCTCGGCCACCAGCGCCTCGATCACCTCGTCGAACTCGCCGAGCATCACGCGGTCGATCTTGTGGATCGTCAGGCCGATGCGGTGGTCGGTCACGCGCCCTTGCGGGAAGTTATAGGTGCGGATGCGCTCGCTGCGATCGCCGGTGCCGACCTGGCCCTTGCGGTCAGCGGCGCGCGCACCGGCCAGGCGGGCGCGTTCCGCGTCGAAGATGCGGGCGCGCAGCACCTTCATCGCCTTGGCGCGGTTCTTGTGCTGCGACTTCTCCTCCTGCATCGCCACCACGGTGCCGGTGGGCAGGTGAGTGATACGGACGGCGCTGTCGGTCTTGTTCACATGCTGCCCGCCGGCGCCAGAGGCGCGGTAGGTGTCGATCCGCAGATCGGCCTCGTTGATCTGCACATCCACCTCCTCCGCTTCCGGCAGGACGGCGACGGTGATGGTGGAGGTGTGGATGCGGCCCTGATTCTCGGTCGCGGGCACGCGCTGCACGCGATGCACGCCGCTTTCGAATTTCAGCTTGGCGAAGACGCCCTGCCCCTCGATGCCGGCGGTCGCGCCCTTCACGCCGCCAAGGTCGCTTTCATCATAATCTAGCACTTCGAAGCGCCAGCCCTGGCGCTGGGCGTAGCGCTGATAGGCGCCGAACAGCTCGGCCGCGAACAGCGCCGCCTCGTCGCCACCGGCGGCGGGGCGGATTTCGAGGATCGCGCTGCGGCTGTCGGCGGCGTCGCGCGGGGCGAGCATCAGCCGGATCTCGCGTTCCAGGCGCGGCAGCCGGTCCTTGAGGTCGAGGTATTCGGCCTCGGCCAATTCCTTCAGCTCCGGGTCGCCGAGCATCGCCTCGGCTTCCGCGAAGCCTCGCTCCGCGGCGCGGTAGCCCTGCACCTTCTCGACCAGCGGGTCGAGTTCGGACAATTCACGCGCAATCGCGCCGACCTGCGCGCCATCGGCGGTGTTGAGCTGATGGCGCAGCTCCTCCGCACGCAGCAGGAGACGGTCGAGTTTTTGAGGGAGGCTCATGCCGAAAGCCGCCTCACCGCCTCCGCCACCGGGACGCTGTCCTGCGTGCCGGCATCGAGGTCGCGCAGCTGCACGACACCCTGCGCCACCTCATCCTCGCCCAGGATCAGCGCGGCGCGGGCGGCGAGCTTGTTCGCCCGCTCCATCCGGCGCTTGAGGTTGCCCTTATAGGCGATCTCGGTCGTGACGCCCGCTGCGCGCAGGCGCTGCACCAGCGCGAGGGCAGCGGCTTCCTGCGCCTCGCTCACCGGGATCACCGCAACGGGCCGCGGCGCGACCGGCGCGGCGGCGAGCAGCATGGACAGGCGCTCCACACCCGCCGCCCAGCCAACGGAAGGCGTCGGCGGGCCGCCCATCTCCTCCACCAGCCCGTCATAGCGCCCGCCCGCCATCACCGTGCCCTGCGCGCCCAGGCGGTCGGTGACGAATTCGAAGGCGGTGTGGCTGTAGTAGTCGAGCCCCCGCACGATCCGCGGATTTTCACGAGTTGGCACGCCCAGGGTTGCGAGGTGCTTCAGCACACTCTCGTAGAAGCCGCGCGCGGCGTCCGACAGATACGGTGTGATGGTCGGCGCGTCGGCGACGATACGCTTGTCGCCCTCATCCTTGCTGTCGAGGATGCGGAGCGGGTTCTTCTCCAGCCGCACCTGACTGTCCTGGCTCAGCGCATCGCGGTGCCGCGTGAAATGGGACACCAGCGCCGCGCGGTACCGATCGCGGCTTTCGGCATCGCCCAGCGTGTTGATCTCCAGCACCACGCCGTCGCTGATGCCAAGCTTCACAAGGATATCCCAGCCAGCGGCGATCACCTCGGCATCCGCCAGCGGCTCGGCCGCGCCCAGCACCTCGGCGCCGATCTGGTGGAACTGCCGGTAGCGGCCTTTCTGCGGCCGCTCATAGCGGAACATCGGGCCGGCATAGAACACCTTGCGCGGCAGATTCGCCTGCGTGAGCCCGTTCGAGACCAGCGCGCGGCAGACACCGGCGGTGTTCTCCGGCCGCAGCGTGACGGAATCCCCGCCGCGGTCGGTGAAGGAATACATCTCCTTCGTCACGACATCGGAGGTATCGCCGAGCGACCGGGCGAAGACGCGCGTATCTTCGAAGATCGGCGTCGCCCATTCCTCGAAGCCGTAGAGCGAGACGACCCGGCGGGCGGTCTCGATCACGTGGTGATGGGCGCGAAAATCCTCGCCGATGAGGTCACGGGTGCCGCGGACGGGCTGGAGCGAACTGGCCATGGGCGGTTTGTGTCGCGGGGTGCGGCGCGGGGCAAGGGGGGCGCAACGGCGCGCACGGCAAGGGGCGCGCGGCGCGTCACTCCGGGGGCGGCAGGATCGCCCGCAGGAGGCCGATGAGGATCGGCAGACGGTCCTGCACCGTCGTCCAGATGACCGCCGGGGTCACGCCGGCATAGTCATGTACCAGCCTGTGCCGCATGCCGATGATGGATCGCCAAGGGATGTCCGGATGCGCCGCGCGCGTCTCTTCGGAGAGGGCGTTCGCCGCCTCGCCGATTATCGCGAGCACCCGGATCACGGCATCCTGATGCAGACGGCTGGCATGGAAACCGGCCTCGTCCAGGCCTTCCGCATGCGCCTGCGCAATCAGGGCATGGTCGAGCATGTCGCGCAGCCGGCCGATGTCACGTTCGGGGACCGGCAGGCTCATCGGGAGTAGAGGGGCTGCGCCTCGCCGAGGATGCGCCGCCTCCGGTAGGGGTTGGTGCTGTCGAGAATGGCTTCGCGCTCCACCAGGTCGACCTTGCGGCCGAGCACGGCGGCCGCGGCGTCCTCGAAGCTGAACAGGAGGTCGAAGCTTCGCTTCACATCCGGCGTGAACTCCACCAGCAGGTCCACGTCGCTGCGCGCCGGGTCGAAATCCTCCCCACGCGCGGCGGAGCCGAAGACCTCGAGCCGGATGACGCTGAAGCGCCGGCAGAGCTCGGCGATGGCGTCCTTGTGGCGGAGGATTTCGGGGTGCACCGTTGCCTCCGGCCCTACTCCGCCGCTGCCTTCGCCGGGCCCTCGGCCGCCTTCGCAGCCTTCAGCGCCTCAGCGCGGGCTTCCACCAGGCCCACGATGTGCTCGACCATCTCATCGGTCTTCACCGTGTGGCTCTGCTTGCCCATGCCATAGACCATATGCGTGCCGGCGCCGCCGCCCGTCAGGCCGATGTCGGTCATCAGCGCCTCGCCCGGGCCGTTCACCACGCAGCCGATGATCGAAAGGCTGATCGGCTCGCTGATATGGGCCAGCCGCTCCTCCAGCTTCTCGACCGTGCGGATGACGTCGAAGCCCTGCCGCGCGCAGGAAGGGCAGGAGATCACCTTCACGCCGCGGTGACGCAGATGCAGCGACTTCAGCAATTCCCACCCGACCGCGACCTCCTCCTCCGGCTCCGCACTGAGCGAGACGCGGACCGTATCGCCGATACCGGCCCAGAGCAGGGAGCCGAGGCCGATCGCCGACTTCACCGTGCCCGCACGCTTGCCGCCGGCTTCCGTGATGCCGATGTGCAGCGGGTGGTCGCATTGCTCAGCGAGCTGCTGATAGGCCGCGACCGCAAGGAAGACATCACTCGCCTTCACGCTGATCTTGAAGCGGTCGAAGCCTTCGTCCAGCAGGTGTGCCGCGTGCCAGAGCGCGGATTCCACCAGCGCTTCCGGGTTGGGCTCTCCGTATTTTTCCAGCAGGTGCTTCTCGAGGCTGCCGGCATTCACGCCGATGCGGATGGCGCAGTCATGGTCGCGGGCGGCCTTCACCACCTCCTTCACGCGATCCTTCGATCCGATGTTGCCCGGATTGATGCGGAGGCACGCGGCGCCGGCCTCGGCCGCCTCGATGGCGCGCTTGTAGTGGAAGTGGACATCGGCCACGACCGGCACGTTCACCTCGCGCACGATCTCGTGCAGGGCGGCGGTGCTCTCCTCGGTCGGCACGCTGACGCGCACGATGTCGACGCCCGCCAGTTCGCAGCGGCGGATCTGCTCGATCGTCGCCTTGGCGTCCTCGGTCGGTGTGTTGGTCATGGTCTGGACGCTGATCGGCGCGTCGCCGCCGACGAGCACCTTGCCGACACGGATCTGGCGCGAGGCGCGGCGCAGAATCTGCTGGTAGGGACGATAGGACATGCGCTTCCCGTGACGGCCGTGGGCGCGTGCCGCGGGGTGCCAGGAGGACCCCGCCGCGGCGCGCCGGGGCAGCATATGGCCTCCGCGCGCCCGATCCCAGGGGGTTCGGGAGAGAGCTGGCTAGTTGCGCGCCGGTGTGGCCGCGGCCTGGGCGGGGACGATCCGCTGGCGAACGCGGTCCGGGTCGAGCGTGATGTTGCGGCGCACACCCACCAGCCCCTCCAGCGTCGGCTGGGGCTGTCCGTCGAGCAGGATCTCCAACCCATCGGCCTTGCCGGTGTCGAGAAGCAGCCCGTCCCGCAGCGGGACCGGCCAGGATTCGCCCGGCCGCAACACCCGGTTGACCAGCACCTGGCCCGAGCGCGGGTCGCGCACCTGCACCCAGGCCCCGTCCGGATTGCCGACCCGGGGACGGAGCACGACGCGCGCCCCCTCAACCGAGGCGGGCCCTGGGGCCACGGGGGGGGCAGCGACGGGGGCGGCCGGCGGCGGCGCAGCCGGCGCGGCCACCGGTGCGGGGGGCGGGGCCGCAACCGGCGGCAGCGGCGCGAAAGGCACGGTGGCCGCCTGGGCCGCCGTGTTGGAGCCCGAAGCCGCACCCCCGCCGGGCGGCGGCAGGCCAGGCAGCAGCGGCCCAGACGACACGGCAGCCTCACGCCCTGGCAGCTGGGAACGGCCCTGCTCGGCCGCGGCTTCGAGGCGCGGCGGGACGGGGGGGACGACATCAACCGTCCGCCCCCCGCCACCGGACCAGTTGAACCAGGCGACGTAGGCCCCGATGGCCAGAACCGCGCCGACACCGATCAGAGTGCCAGCGGGCATGCCGCGTTCGGGCACGGGCTCGGGGAAGACCAGCTTCGGGCGCTGCGCGAGGCTGCCCGAGACATCCCGGAACCGCCGGGCCATCTGGTTGGCATCGAGGCCGAGCGCCGTGGCATAGCTGCGCACGAATCCAACCGCATAGGCCGCGCCCGGAAGGTCGCGCAGGCGGCCTTCTTCCAGCGCCTCCAGATGGGCCTGGCGAATGCGCAGCTCCGCCGCCAGCTCGGCCACGGAATAGCCCAGCGCAAGCCGCGCCTCGCGCAGCTCGTCGCCGAGCCGGCCCGCGTCGGAGCCCGCGGCCTCGGCGGGTCGGGGAATGCGATTCAGATCGTAAGGCACAGCGACGACACCTACCGCGCGTTCTCGAGACCCGCAAACCGAATCGTGATGACAACTCGCTAATTCATGATTGCCTCGGATCTTGCGGAGCCGAAACGGGAACTACTCCCCGTCTCAGCCGCGCGCAACGGGCCGCCGTGCCGCCAGGGCGGTCGCGGCCTGCGCCAGAAGCTCGTTCACGATCTCGGCCGCGGGCTGCTCGCGCGTCACCATGCCGACGCTCTGGCCGGCCATGAGCGAGCCATTCTCCACATCGCCGTCGATCACCGCGCGGCGCAGCGCGCCGGCCCAGAAATGCTCGATGTCGAGCTGCGCTTCGTCCTTGGTCAGCTCCCCGGCCTGGAAGCGCTTCAGAACGGCCGCCTGATGCTCCATGAAGCGCTTCGTGCCCGCGTTCTGCAGTGCGCGGACGGGGATCACCGGGAAGCGCTCATCGATCTGGACGGAGGGCATGGCATCGCGCGCAGCGCCGCGAATGAAGGCCTGCTTGAACTTCGGATGGGCGATGCTCTCGGTGGCGCAGACGAAGCGCGTGCCGAGCTGCACGCCAGCCGCCCCCATCTCGAGGTAGGAGAGGATCGCCTCACCCCGGCCGATGCCGCCGGCGACGAAGACCGGGACGTCGCGGATATGGGGCAGGATCTCCTGCGCTAGCACATTCAGGGAGACCGGGCCGATATGACCGCCCGCCTCGCTGCCTTCGATCACCAGCGCATCGGCGCCAGACCGCACCAGCTTCTTGGCCAGCGCGAGCGCCGGCGCGAAGCAGACGACCTTGGCGCCGCCCTCCTTCGCCGCTTTGATCGCGCCCCCCGGCGGGATGCCGCCGGCGAAGACGATGTGGCCCACCTTATGCGCCAGGCAGACCTGCACCAGCTCATCGAGCTTCGGGTGCATGGTGATCAGGTTCACGCCGAAGGGTTTTTGGGTCAGCGCCTGGGTGCCACGGATTTCTTCCGCGAGCCGCGCGGGGTCCATGGCGCCGCAGGCAATAACGCCGAAGGCGCCGGCATTGGACAGCGCGGCGACCAGGTTGCGCTCGCTCACCCAGGACATCGCGCCGCCCATGATGGCGCAATCGGCCCCGAAGAAGGCGGCGCCGCGCGCCATCAGCGCGCCGATCTCCGCCTGGGCCCAGGCGGGCGGGCCGGCGGAAGCCGGGGTGTCCTGGGTGGCGGCGTCCATGCTCATTCTCCCGCCCGGCGCGCGGGCTCCGGCCCATCCAGGCCATAGGCGGTGTGCAACGCCCGCACCGCGAGCTCGGTGTAGTCCACCGGGATCAGCACGCTGACCTTGATCTCGCTGGTGGAGATCACCTGGATGTTGATCCCCTTCTCGGCCAGCGCCTTGAACATGGTGCTGGCGACGCCGGCATGGGTGCGCATGCCGATGCCGACGACGCTGATCTTGGCGACCTCGTGGTCGGCGACGACCGCCTCATAGCCGATCGTCTCCTTCGCCTTGGCCAGGATGTCCTGGGCGCGCGGCAGGTCGGTGCGGCCGACGGTGAAGGTCATGTCGGTGGTGCCGTCGGCGCCGATGTTCTGGACGATCATGTCCACATTCACATTGGCGGCTGCCATCGGCCCGAAGACCATGGCGGCAATACCGGGCCGGTCGGGCACGCGGCGGAGCGTCACCTTCGCCTCGTCGCGCGAATAGGCGATGCCGGACACGATGGGCTGTTCCACGATCTCGTCCTCGTCAACGACCAGGCTGCCTGGCTTGTCCTCGAAACTGGAAAGAACCTGCACCCGCACGCGCTGCTTCATGGCCAGTTCCACGGAGCGCGTCTGCAGCACCTTGGCGCCGACCGAGGCCAGTTCCAGCATCTCCTCATAGGAGATCTTCTCAAGCTTGCGGGCGCGGGGGACGATGCGGGGGTCGGTCGTGTAGACGCCGTCCACATCGGTGTAGATGTCGCAGCGATCGGCCTTCACCGCCGCGGCAACCGCGACCGCCGACAGGTCCGACCCACCGCGGCCAAGCGTGGTGATCCGGTTGCGGCTGGGCTCCAGGCCCTGGAAGCCCGCGATGACCGGCACCTGGCCCTGCTGCATGCGCTCGATCAGCAGGCTGCCGTCGATGCTCTCGACCCGCGCCTTGCCATGGGCGGCATCCGTCAGGATCGGGATCTGCCAGCCCTGCCAGGACCGCGCATCCACGCCGATGGTCTGCAGCGCGATGGCCAGCAGGCCGATCGTCACCTGTTCGCCGGTGGCGACCACGGTGTCGTATTCGCGCGCGTCATGCAGCGGCGACAGGTCCTGGCACCACTTCACCAGCTGGTTGGTGGCGCCGGACATGGCGGAGACGACGACGGCGACCTCGTTGCCGGCCTCAACCTCGCGCTTGACGCGGTTGGCCACGTTGCGGATGCGGTCCAGGTCGCCGACGGAGGTCCCGCCGAACTTCATCACGATGCGGGCCATGCGCGGGTCCGGGGGGCCTCGAAGCGGTTGCGGGATGGCGGGGCGGGGTCGGGGGCCGGAAAGGCGGCCCCTGCCTGTTGCGCCCAGCCGGGGGCGCTCAGATAAACGGGGCGCGAGCGGCGGGCAACCGCTGGCCTGCCCGAAAGGACAGGCCAGCTTGTTTGTGGATGCGCCGGCGGCGGCGGGCCGCCAGGGCGCACTCTTCGGGTTGGCCGGCGAGAATTGGGGGCAGGCATGACAGGAACAGCGGTCGAGACGGAGATCCGCAAGTTCGGCGCGCTGGCGTCCCGCTGGTGGGACCCGGACGGGCCGATGAAGCCGCTGCACCGGATGAACCCGCTGCGCACGGGCTGGATCGCCCGCCGGGTCGCCGCGGCGCATGGCCGGCCGGGGACGGACCTCACCGGCCTCACCCTGCTCGATGTCGGCTGCGGGGCGGGGCTGGCGTCGGAGGCCTTCGCCCGGATGGGCGCCACCGTCACCGGCCTCGATGCCGCCGGCGAAGCGCTGGAGGCCGCGCGGGAGCACGCCGCGGCGGGGGGCCTCGAAATCACTTACCGCGACGGCACACCGGAGGCGCTGGCTGCAGAGGGCGCGCATTTCGATGCGGTGGTGTCGCTCGAGGTCATCGAGCATGTTGAGGACCGCGCGGCCTTCTGCGCGGCGCTGGCCGGGCTGGTGAAGCCGGGGGGGCAGGCCTTCCTGTCCACCCTGAACCGCACGGCGCGGTCCTTCCTGATGGCGAAGGTCGGCGCCGAGTACGTGCTGCGGCTGCTGCCGGTCGGCACGCATGACTGGCGGATGTTCGTCACCCCGGGCGAACTCGGCGCCTTGCTGCGCCAGGCGGGGCTGGCGGTGAACGATCTCGTCGGGATGAGCATGGACCCGCTGACGGGACGCTGGCGGGAGAGCCGGGACCTCGGGGTGAATTACCTGGTGGAGGCGCGCCGATAAGACGCGGCGCGTCGCACTCGACGTTCTGCAACACGCTCCATGCGATACTGCGGGCGCGACTCGGGCAGACACCGGTCGGGAGGGCCATCGCATGTTCTCGGTTGGGCAGCGGGTCTGGCACCGCGACGGCAAGCGCAGCGGCAAGGTGCTGGAGATTGAAGGCGACCTTGTCTTCATCGAGCAGGATAACGGGGCGGAGCTCGATTTCCGTGCCCGCGACCTGACGGCAACGCCGCCTGCCACCGCCAAGCTGCCCGCCATGCCGCAGGCGACCGGTACGCCCCAAGCCGGTGGCTGGCTGCAGCCGCATCGGGCGCTGATCGCGGCCGACATCACGCCTGAGCATGGCCGGGTGTTGGGGCTGGTGCCCCCGCGGACAGTGCAGGCGGTGGCCGCTCTCTATGAGAAGCGGAACCCAGGCCGCCGTTTCAGCGCCCTCGACGTGGCCGGCAAGCTGAACGCGATCTCCGAGATCACCGCCGTGCCCTATCGCACCATGCGGGACTACGCCGACCGCCCCGGTGAGATGGGATTACTGATGGGCAAGGGCCTCGCCGACAGCCAGAAGACAGGTTGAGCGGACGCGTTGCGGGCCGCGAGCTACCCGTCCGCCCGGGGCACCCAGGGCAGGCGGGCCACCTCGATGCCGTCCTCAGCCAGCGCCTCGGCCTCGGCATCGCTCGCCTCGCCATAGATGCCGCGGGCCTCAACCTCGCCGTTGTGGATCTTGCGCGCTTCCTCGGCGAAGTCCTTGCCGACGTAGTCGCAGCTTTTCTCCACCTCGGTCCGGAGGCGCTGCAGCATGGCGACCAGCTGCGCCGGGATCGGGCCGGCCGCCATCTGCGGGCCGGTGGGCGACGGCGGCGAGGCCTCGGACGCGGCGGCAGGCGGCGCATCGGGGGACGGCCCGGCAGGCGGCGCGGGGGGCTTCGCCTTCTTGCGGCTGGAGACCACGGCAGGCGCCATCAGGGCGCGCTCCACCTGGGTGCTGCCACAGGCCGTGCACTCGACCAGCCCGGCCTTGGCCAGCTTGTCGAAACCCCCGCTGTCCTGGAACCAGCCTTCGAATTCATGCCCGGCATGGCAGCGCAGCTTGTAGTGGATCATCCCTCGCATCCCGGCCTGTCCCCGGTAGCGGGAGCAGGCCTCTATCATATGGCCCGGCACGCCCGGATGGCGAGTGCCTGGGGCGCCTCAGACCTGCAGCAGCGGATCCAGCCCGCCCGCGCGGTCGAGCGCGAGGAGGTCGTCGCAGCCACCGATATGGCGCCCATCCACGAAGATCTGCGGCACGGTGGTCCGCCCGCCAGAGCGCTTGATCGCGTCCTCGCGGTTGGCCGACCCGTTCGGGGCGTATTTTTCCTCGAAGGCGACGCCCTTCTGCCGGAACAGCCCCACCGCGCGTGCGCAATAGGGGCAGAAGTCCTGAACGTAGATCTCGACCTGGGCCATGCCCCTGAGGTCGCGCCGGCGCGAGCCAGCGTCAAGCCTCACCGGGTCATGTCGCCGCCTCCAGCCGCGGGTCGGGCACGCGGGCGGCGGCCAGCACATCCACGCTGTCCGCGCCGGCGGCCAGCAGCACACGCGCACAGGCCTCCGCCGTGGCACCCGAGGTCATCACATCATCCACAAGCAGCACCCGCCGGCCGCGCAGCCGCGCCACCTGGCCGGGGGCCACGATGAAGGCACCGGCCAGCACGAGCGCCCGCTCGGCGGCGCCGCGATGCTCAAGTGGCGGGGTGGGCCGCGTGCGGCGGAGCAGATCGGGCAGGAAGGGTTTTCGGGCGCTGGCCGCCAGCTTCTGCCCCAGCAGCGCCGCCTGATTGTAGCGCCGCGCGAGAAGCCTACGCCAATGCAGCGGTACCGGCGTCAGCAGGTCGGCGCGCGACAGCAGCTCGGCCCCCGCGCGTGCCATGCGCGCGGCTAGCGGCGCGGCGAGTTCGGTCCGGTCGGCATGCTTGAAGGGCAGCAAAAGGCGCTTCGCGCCCTCGTCATAACGCAGCGCCGCGCGGGCGGCGCCGAAGCTCGGCGGATGCGCCCGGCAGCCGGGGCAGAGTCCCTCCGCGCTCGCCTGCCCCGCATGCAGGAAGGGCACGCCGCAGCGGCGACAGAAGGGGGGCGTCAGCAGGTGCAGCTCCCGCCAGCAGGTCGCGCAGAGCGTGCCCTGCGTCTCCACCGGGCTGTCGCAGGTCAGGCAGGCGGGGGGCAGCAGCGCGTCGAGCAAGGCGCCGCCGAGGCGGGCGAAGGGGGCGCGCATGTCCTTCCGTCATTGCGGGGGCCTCAGAGACCGTTTGAGAACGCCGGGCGGGTCGGCTCCGCGGGTCTTTTCCGCCCTGGCGTCGTTGCCGGCCTTGCCGATGCAACAAGCATCGGCGGCGTCCGGCGCCTAGCCAGGACGAAAAATCCCCTGCAGCTCCTCAGCCGCCGGCATTCTCAAACGGTCTCTCACCATGCCCCGAAAGGCGCATCCCCGTCGCGTGCGATCTGCTCCACCAACTCGACTTCCCACGAAAGGTAGGCGCGCATCGCCTCCTCGACGCCATGGTTGCGGTCATAGGGACGGAGATAGGCGTCCACACAGGCCTCGTCCGGCGGGTCGGTGCGGTCCGCGGCCAGTGGGAAGCCGGCGGCCGCCCAGGCCTCGGTGCCCCCCTCCAGCGCGGCGACCGGGGCCCCGACCAGCGCGCGGAGCTCTGCCACGGCGAGTGCGGCCAGCGCAGGATCGGGCGCGGCGACAACCACGCGCCGCCCGGGCAGCAGCCGCGGCACCAGGCGGTCGAGCCGCGTGCGCACGCCCCAGATCGCGCTCGGGATGTGCCCCGCGCGGAAGGCGATGGAGCGCGCGAGGTCCACGACCACCGCCCTGCCCTCGGCCAGCTCCGAGGAAAGCTCCTGCGCCGTCACGCGCGGCGTGCCCTCCGGCAAGGCGGGGCGCCGGGACGGCTCGGTGCGGCCATCGAGGCCGCCTTCCAGCACGAAGACCTCCCAGCCGCCCAGCTGGCGCAGCCAGCCGGCGGTCATGTTCGCGCGTGTCCCCGTGTCGTCCACCAGCACGATGCGGGCATGGCGCACCGCGACCGAGGCATCGGTGGTCTGCACCAGCTGCCCGCCGGGCGCATGCACCGAACCGGGCACATGGCCCGCGGCGAATTCCGCCGCATCGCGGACATCCAGCAGATAAGTCGTGCGCGCGGCATCGGCACGCAGCGCGGCGAGCCCCTGAAGGTCCACGCGCCGCACGCCCTGCGCATCCGCGAAGGCGCGCGCGCGGGCAGCACTTGCCGCCGCATCGCGCGGCGTGCCGTCGGGGTAGCGCGCGGATTTCCCATGGTCGCACCGAAAACCCGCCAGCTCCCAGCCCATCGTCCCGTTGCGCAGCGCGACGACGCGGTTCGGAAGCCCCGCCCGGCGCAGGCTTTCGGCGCCCATGATGGAGCGCGTGCGACCGGCGCAATTCACCACCACCAGCGTCTCCGCCCGCGTGACCATGGACGGCACGCGATAGGCGAGTTCGCCCCCCGGCACGCTGATGCCGCCGGGGATGGACATGGAGCGGAACTCGGCCGGGGTGCGGCTGTCCACGATCAGCAGGTCCGCGCCCGCAGCCTGGAGCGCGGCCAACTCCTCGGCAGCGATGGAAGGCGTACCGTAATGGTGCTCCACCCACTCCCCGAAGGCTTTCGAGGGCACATTGACGCCCGAGAACACCTCGAACCCCGCCGCGGCCCAGCCCGGGACGCCGCCATCCAGCACATGGACATCGGTGCAGCCGAGCCCGCGCAGCAGCTCAGCCAAGCGCCCGGCATACCCCTCCCCGCCATCGGTGCAGACGATGCGCACCGATCGGCGCGGCAGCAGGCGCGGGGCGCGCAGCTCGGCCTGGGAGAGCGGGCAGGGCACGGCCCAGAACAGGTGGGCGGCGCCGAATTCGCCTTCCTCGCGCGCATCGAGGATCGCGAGCTCCTGCCCGTCGCGCAGCCACGCCTTGAGCGTCGCCGGGGCAACCACGGCGCTCACCCCTTCGGCGCCAGGCTCGGCTTCATGAAGGCCTTGTTGTAGCCGGTGACCTTGCCGGTCTCGTCGTCATAGCCCTTGCGGTGGTCCAGCACCTCGAGTGCGAGCCCATACATGTGCAGATGGCGCGTCGGCCCGCTGCCGGTGGTGTGGATGGAGTGGATGTCCTCCGGCATCAGGCAGATCCCCCGCCCGGGCTCCACCATGATCTCCTCGCGCAGGCGCAGCTCGCATTGGTCGGGGTTCGCGCCGTCATCGGCGCGCTCATAGACCTTGTTCAGCTCCTGCCCCTCGACGGCGACGACGACGGCCCAGGTGGTGTGGTCATGCGGCTTGGTCGCGTTCCCGGGGTTGAGCGCGTTCATGTAGAGCGCGAAGCGATGATCCGCGTCCTGCTGCAGGAAATAGCGGTTGCCGCCCTTCTCGCCCGGCGCCGGCGGCGGGAAATGGGCCGAGGGGAACAGGTGCTCCTGCGCGGCAAGCCGCATCAGCTCGTCCCGGATCTTCGCGAGTGCGGGGCGCGTCACGCCCTCCGCAGTCTCGATCGCGCGGATGCGGTCCACGGTGGAGGCGACCGCGGCGGCGCGCGCGGCGGCGATGTCGGTGGCATTCATTCGGGCGTCCTCCTGCCTTGTGGGGAAAGCCTAGACCCGCTTGTCCGCCGCGCGAAGCGGGCGCATCTGGCGGGAATGAGCATGGGGCAGATGCAGGTCTTCGACCGGGGATTGGTGCGGCGCCGGCGCGACCGGGCGGCGGACAGCGTCGCGCGCGTCGCCCCGATCCTGGAAGATTGCGCCGACCGGCTGCTCGACCGGCTGGACGATACCACGCGCCGGTTTTCCCGCGCGCTTGATCTCGGCGGGCGGGGCGTGGTGGCGCCAAGGCTCGCCGCGCGGGGCATTCCCTTCGTCGTCTCGGCCGATCTCTCGGCGCGGATGGCGGCGCAGGCCGGTGGCGTGGCGGTCGCGGCGGATGAGGAGTTTCTGCCCTTCGCGCCCGGCGCCTTCGACCTGGTGGTGGCCAGCCTGTCGCTGCATTGGGTGAACGACCTGCCCGGCGCGCTGATCCAGATCCGCCAGGCGCTGGCGCCGGACGGGCTGTTCCTGGCCTCCCTCCCCGGCCTCGGCACGCTGCAGAAGCTGCGGGATGCGCTGGCCGCGGCCGAGACCGAGCTCCGCGGCGGGCTATCCCCCCGCATCTCCCCCTTCCCCGAATTGCGGGACGCGGCGGGGCTTTTGCAGCGCGCCGGCTTCGCCCTGCCGGTCGCCGACCAGGAGGAGGTGCCGATCGCCTATCGCAGCGCGCTCGGCCTGCTGGCGGACCTCCGCGCGGCCGGCGAGACGAATGCGGTGCTGGCCGCCGACCGCCGCATCCCGCCGCGGGCGCTGTTCCCCATGGCCGCGGCGGCGCTGCCGCAGGGCGCGGAAGGGATCGTGCCGGGGCTCCGGCTGCTGGTGCTGACCGGCTGGGCGCCGCATGACAGCCAGCAGAAGCCGGCCCGGCCCGGCAGCGCGACCGCGCGGCTGGCCGATGCGCTCGGCACGGTAGAGCGCAAGGCGGGAGAGAAGGCAGGCGGCTGAGCCGCCCGGACCCCACCGGACGCAGCCTTGCCTTGCAACCGGCGCCCCCCGCGCGCATCTTCCGGCCTCATTCCAGGCGCCACCGACGGATATCCCACTCCCCATGGAGCAGCAGGGCGGCGAATCCCGCCGCATCACCATCCACACCCCCGCGGATTTCGAGGGGATGCGCCGCGCTGGCCGCCTGGCGGCCGAGACGCTCGACATGATCACCCCGCATGTGACGCCGGGGATCACGACCGAGCAGCTCGACCGCCTGCTGCACGAGTTCATCGTGGCCCGGGGCGCCACCCCCGCGACGCTCGGCTATCGCGGCTACACGAAATCCTCCTGCACCTCGATCAACCATGTCGTGTGCCACGGCATACCGGGTGAGCGGGTGCTGGCCGATGGCGACATCATCAACATCGACGTCACCGTGATCCTCGATGGCTGGCACGGCGACACCAGCCGCATGTATGTGGCGGGCCAGGCCTCGACCAAGGCGCGGCTGCTGATGGACGTGACTTACGAGAGCATGATGCGCGGCATCGCCGCGATCCGCCCCGGCGCGACGCTCGGCGACATCGGCCATGCCATCCAGTCGCTGGTGGAGAAGCACCGCTTTTCCGTCGTGCGCGATTTCTGCGGCCACGGCATCGGGCGGCGCTTC
>JBIKSZ010000050.1:0-18801 GCA_044348345.1 Roseomonas sp.
GGGCTCTCAGGATGAGCGCGAGATCAAGGGGAGGCAGGTCAAGCCGCTGTCAGCTTCGCACAACGAAAAAAGCCGCTCTCCTTTGGGAGAACGGCGTTGGGTGTGGAAGTATTGGGAACGATGGGATGCGGGGACGCGCAACCGACGATGCCAGTACATCGACGTGACAATCTGAAGCACGCCAGCTGAAACCAAACCCACGTCGAAAGCCGCTGCCGCGAGGGGCACCCTCCTCCCGCGATCAGAGTGCCCGACAAACGGCGCCTCGGATGGAGTGGTTCTGAGGGGTAGGGCCAATAACGTGGGCCGCGTTATACCGAAGGCGCACTGTCCGTACGACGCCCTTCGGGCCGCGGGTCGGAATTTCGTGCGGTTGGCGTCATGCCAGCCCACAATCGCCTGCTGAACGCGCCTGCAACTGCGCACGCATCCAGGCAATGCCGCCCGCGATGAGGCCGCCATCCACGGCGATCTCCGCTCCGGTCACGAAGGACGCTTGGTCGGAGGCAAGGAACAGCACAACCTCCGCCACTTCCTCCGGCGCGGCGGGGCGGCCCATCGGGATCGCGGCGCGGTTCGCCGCCAAGTGGCCAGGCGGGCCAGCCGCGGTCAGGGGCGTGTCGATCGTCGCCGGGCAGACCGCGTTCACCCTGATGCCACGGCCGACGAATTCCAGCGCCGCCGCGCGCGTCAGGCCACGCAGGCCCCATTTGGAGGCCGTATAGGCCGCATCGCCATGCGCCGTCAGGCCGGCGGTCGAGGCGATGTTGACCACAGCTCCGCAGCGTCTTGCCGCCAGCAGCGGCGCAAAGGCACGCAAGCCGAGGAAGGCGCCGGTCAGGTTCACATCCAGCATGCGGCGCCAGCCGTCCAGCGTCTGCGTGGCGATGCCGCGCCGCATGATCATCCCGGCATTGTTCACCAGCACATCGAGCCGGCCGAACACCTGCTGGACCCGCTCCACAGCCGCCGCCCAGCCTGGCTCCTCGGTGACATCCAGGGCCAGCGGCAGCGCCACGCCGCCAGCGGCGCCGATGGCCGACGCAACCGCCTCGGCCGCCGCCGGATTCAGGTCGGCGACCACCACGGCAGCACCTTCATCGGCGAAGCGCTGCGCCAGCGCCGCGCCAAGGCCGCTGCCGCCCCCGGTCACCAACGCGACGCGCCCGGCGAAGCGGTGCGCGCCTGGCGCACCGCCCCCACCGGTCGCCTCCCCGACAGGCTCACTCGGGCTGATAGTTCACGCTCCGCAGCAATTCGGTGGCGCGCACGATCTCGCTCGCGATGAAGCGCTTCGACTGTTCGGTGGTCTCGGTCACCGGCTCCAGCACCTGCTGCTTCAGCCGCTCAACGATCGCGGGATCACGCATCGTCTCCTGCATAAGCGCGTTGATGCGCTGCACGATCTCGGAGGACGTGCCCTTCGGCGCCCAGACGCCGTACCAGGATTGGAATTCATAGCCGGGCAGCCCGGCCTCCGCCATGGTGGGCACGTTCGGCGCCAGGCTGGAACGCTGGCTCGTCGCGATGCCGAGCGCGCGGACGCGCCCATCGGCCGCCGCGGGCAGCAGCGCGAAGGACGGGTCGATCAGCAGCTCCACATTGCCGGCGATCATGTCGGTCAGCGCCGGCTGCGTGCCGCGATAGGGCACCATGTTCACCTCGGCGCCGGTGCGGCGGTTGAAGTCGATGGTCGCGAGATGACCGGCCGAGCCGAGGGAGGAGATGGCGATGTTCCAGACGCGAGGATTGGCCTTCGCCGCGGCGATCACATCCGCGAGGTTCGCCTGCGGCCGGCGCATGGAGCTGACCATGACAAGCGGCGCGGCCGCGGTGCGGGCACAGACCTCGAGATCGGTCTGCGGATCGAAATTCGCCCCGCGCAGCACCATCGGCATGACCGCCGTGTTGAAGGCAGAGGCGAGCAGTGTGTAGCCGTCGGGCGCGGCCGTCAGCACTTCCCGCGTGCCGACAAGGCCTGCGCCGCCCACCCTGTTCTCGGCCACTGCAACGGCGCCAAGCTTCTCCTGCAGCCGCGCCGCGGTCAGGCGCGCGAGCATGTCGTTCGCCGCGCCCGGCGGCCAGGGGCAGACCACGCGGATCGGCCGGCCATGCGGCCACGCGCCCTGCGCCTGGATGGCGGGGGCGGTGAGCATCCCGAAGCCACCGGCAGCACCGGCGGCGAGCAGCGTACGTCTTTTCATGGCGATCCTCCTTGTTGTGGGCGTGATGGGGTCAGGCCGAACGCAGCGCTTCCGCCTCGGCCTGGGTGAGCGGCAGCAGCGGCGGGCGCAGGCGGTGCCAGCCGGGCTGTCCGATGCGGTCCGCCAGCAACAGCTTCAGCGATGCGATCTGCGGGAAGCGGCTGGCGCGATTGCGGGCGGCGACGATGCGCGCCTGCGCGGCTTCGACCTCCGCCGCGCGCGCCGGATCGGCGTGGTGGCGGAAGACGAAGGCGAGATCGGCCGCAACCAGGTTGGACGTCGCGGTGATGCAACCCGCGCCCCCCGCCTGCAGCAGCGGCAGCATCAACGGATCGGCGCCCGCGAGCACGGACAGCCCCGGGAAAGCCGCGACCAGCGCCTGCATATTCCCAAGATCGCCCGAGGAATCCTTGATCCCGGTGAAGGTGCCCGGATAGCGCGCGCGCAGCCGCTCGATCACGCCGAAGCCGATCGGCACGGCCGACATCGGCGGGATGTGGTACAGCACGATCCGCAGCCGCGCATCGCCGATGCGCTCCACCACATGCGAATAGGCGGCGAAGACCCCCTCCTCGCTCACGCCCTTGTAGTAGAAGGGCGGCAGCATCACGACGGTGGTGACGCCGAGCGACAGCGCATGCCGCGTCAGCGCGACGGTATCGGGTAGCGCGACGACGCCAGTCCCCGGCAGAAGGCGGTCCGGCGCGATGCCGCTGGCCACCGTCGCCTCCAGCAACGCCTGGCGTTCGGCAACGGTGAAGGAATTGGCCTCCCCCGTCGTGCCCAGCATCGCGATGCCGTCGCAGCCCTGGTCGAGCAGGCGCTTCGCATGCGCGACGAAGGCCGCGTGGTCGGGCGCGAGATCCGCATCCATCGGCGTCAGCGCGGCGCTGAACACGCCGCGCGGGTGCAGTGCGCTCATGCCACCCCGCCCTTCACCCAGGCCTCGGTCACGGTGACATGCCGGATCGCCTGGCGGAAATGCGTATAGGCCACGTGCAGCGCGCCATCCGGCCCCTGCAGGATCGAGGGATAGGACAGTTCCCGGTTCAGCCGCTCCTTGGAGTTGTTGGTCAGGCAGTAGCCGTCACCGGTCTCGACATCGCGCCGATACGGCCAGCTGCGCCCGCCATCCCCCGAGATGGCGATGGTCATCGGTGCGCGCGGCGCGCCCCAGAAGGCGGTGCGCGCGCCGGCCGGCGCCTGGGCGGGCAGCTCGCCGCCGATGTCGTCATAGAGCGACAGGCGACGTCCCGTGGCCTGTTCGGCGCTGCTGTAGTTATAGGCCAGCGCGATGTGGCCATTCGCCAGCACCGTCGCCTGGATCGAGGAATTGTTGTTCGGCAGATCCGTCGGCTGCGGCGCGCTCCAGTCGCGGCCATTGGCGGAGCGCGCAGCGTGGATCCGGTCCGCCCAGCGGCTGCGATACAGTGCGAGCAGCGTGCCGTCGTGCAGAGCGAGGATGTTCATATGCACACAGCCTGTGCTGCCGGGTACGTCCACGGCGTCCCAGCTGCGACCCTGGTCGGAGGAGATCAGCACTAGCGCTGTATCATCGTCCCCGCGCCAGGCGCCGGCCGCCGGCGTCGGGCAGAGCCAGCCCGGCAGCAGCCAGTCGCCCGTCTTCGTCACCACGATCGGCTGGCGGATGAAGACGCCCGGGCGGTCCAGCATCGTCTCGATCGGACCCCAACTCCGCCCGCCATCGGTGGAGATGCGCCGGCGGACAATCGCCGTGTCCTGGTGGCCCGAGACCTGCGCCGTCCAGAGCAGCCACAGCGCCCCGTCGGGGGTCGTGAACAGCAGCGGGTTCTGCTCGGACCGCGCGGGGTCGTCCGATAGCTTCTGCGCTTCTGTCCAGCACCCGTTCACGAAGCGGGAGAAATGGACGGAGATATCGGGCACGCCTTCCTGCGTCCCGCCGAACCAGACGCAGCCCAGCTCGCCGCCCGGCAGCATATGCAGGAAGGCCGCGTGATTCTGGACGCAGGGCGTCGGGATGAAGCGCGCCGAAAGCCCGGGCGCGAGCCCGCCGTTGGTTCCGTTCCCATCCATCTCAGAAGGCCCTTCGGTACATCGCGAAGATCTCGGCTTCCGAGATGTCGCGCGGGTTGAAGTCCAGCAGGCGGCGGATCGCATGCGCGTCGCGCGCCATCGCCGGCAGGTCGGATTCGGGCACGCCGAGCTGACAGAGGCGCATCTCGATGCCAAGCGCGGCGCACCAGCCATGCGCGCCGTCGGCATCCTTCACCCCGAGCGCGGCCAGCGTCAGCGCCGTCTTCTCCGGCTGCGCGGGCGCGTTGAAGGCCAGCGTGTGCGGGAAGATCACCGCGCAGGCCAGGCCATGCGCGACATGGTGGCGCGTGCCGAGCGGATAGGCGACCGCATGGCCCGCCGTGGTGTTCACCGGCCCCAGGCAATAGCCACCATAGAGCGAGGCGAGCGCGAGGCCCGCCCGCGCTTCACGGTCCGCTCCATCGGCCACCGCGCGCGGCAGGAAGCGCCCGACCAGGCGGATGCCTTCCAGCGCATAGAGGTCGATCAGCGGATGCGCGCGCTTGCTGGTGAAGGCTTCCGCGCAATGCGCCAGCGCATCCACGCCGGTCGCGGCGGTCACCGCGTGCGGCACGCTCAGCATCAGGTCGGGATCCACCACGGCGAGATCGGCCAGCATGTGGCGGCTTTGAACCGCGAGCTTGGACTGGGTCGCGGGATCGGTGACGAGCGCGCGCGTGCCGGCCTCGCTGCCCGTTCCTGCGGTGGTCGGCACCTGCACCAGCGCGACACGGCGGCCCGCCACCTTCTCCGGCCCCACCACATCATGGATGGACTGCCCGCTGCCCGGCAGCACCGCGACCAGCTTGGCGAGGTCGAGCGCGCTGCCGCCGCCGAAGCCGATCACGAGGTCAGGCTTGACGCGCCCGGCCAGGTCCAGCGCCGCTTCGAGGTTCGGGATGTCGGGCTCGGGCTTCACCTGCCCGAACACCGTCACATCGCCCTTCAGGCCCAGCTGCTCGACCCGGCCCGCATTCGACCGGCCGGCGACGACGAGGATGCGAGAGAGGCCGCGCTCCTCCGCCCATCGCCCGACCAGCGGCGCGAGGCCGCTGCCGAATTCGATGCGCTGCGGGCGGAGGATTTCGATGGGTGTCATCAGGCTGGTCATGCGTGGGTCCTCCGGGCGGCGAGCGCCTCGGCATAGTCGATGGCCTCGATCAGGCTGCGCTCGCTGGCGATGCCCTGGCCCGCGATGTCGAAGGCCGTGCCGTGATCGACAGAGGTGCGGATCACCGGCAGGCCGAGCGTGACATTCACGCCCGACAGCGCATCCCACTTGCCGGTCGCGGGATCCACATGGAAGCCGAGCAGCTTGACCGGGATGTGCCCCTGGTCGTGGTACATCGCAACCACCGCATCGTACTGGCCGGCGCGCAGCTTCACGAAGACGGTGTCGCCGGGCACCGGGCCCACCACATCCATGCCGTCGGCGACGGCTTGCGCGATGGTCGGCGCGGTCACGTCGATATCCTGCCGCCCGAACAGCCCGCCTTCCCCCGCATGCGGGTTCAGCGCCGCGACGGCGATGCGCGGGCGCAGGATGCCAAGGTCGCGCAACGCCTGATGCGTCAGGTCCAGCACGAGCCGGATGCGCTGCGGCGTCGCGCGCTTCGGCACATCTTCCAGTGCGATATGGGTGGTGACGTGGCTGACGCGCATATTGCCATGCGCCAGCAACATCACGCTGCCCTTCACGCCGGTCAGTTCCGCCAGCATCTCCGTATGGCCGGCATAGTGGAAGCCAGCCTTGTTGAGCGCTTCCTTGTTGAGCGGCGCGGTGACGATGCCGCCGATGCGCCCGGCCTGCGCCAGCCTGACGCCACGCTCCACCGCATGGAAGGCCAGCCGGCCACCATCGGCCGACAGCACGCCCGGCGCGATCGGCGCGCCTTCGGGTGCGGCCTGCAGGAAGCCGAGCGCCGGCCAGTCGCCATCCGCCGCGACCTCCGGGATCGGCGCGCCGCCGACCAGGGCCTGCGCGGCGTCCTGCGCCGGGCGGCTGCCGATGACCAGCAGGCGCAGCGCACCGGATGCGATGCGCGGGGCCAGCGCGGTGCAGGCCTTGGCGATGATCTCCGGCCCGATGCCGGCGGGATCGCCCATGGTGATGGCAAGCGGAAGCGGCGTGGTCATGCGGTTGCGTGGTCCTGGATCAGGTCATTGGCGGCGAGCAGGTCCCGCCAGAGCGTATCGTCGCCGAAGGCGCCGGATTTCGAGACGAGCCGCAGCCCGTCCCAACGCCCGCCACGGAGCATGGACCGCGGCACGCCCGGTCCGACGAGGCCATTCGCCTCGATCGCGTTTGCACCCAGAGCGGCGCAGATCGTCGCCAGCGTCTCGCCACCCGCGACCAGCAGCGCGCCCGGGCGCGGCAGGTCGCGCAGCAGCGCCGCGAAGGCGTGGGCGATCTGCCGCGCGGCCTCGGCGCGGGACAGCCCCTCGGGCAGGTCGAGGCTCGCCAGCGCGACGCCCCACCCCGCCAGCGCCGCACCCAGCCGCGTCGCACCCTCCGCGGGATCGAGGCGCAGCCACAGCCGCCCGCAGGCCGCGAGCTGCCGCCGCGTGACCGTCTGGTCGGAGCCGAACAGCCCCAGCACCGGACCGTCGAGGCGCGACAGGGCACGCACCGGCGCATCGCCCGCCAGCGCGCGCCCCAGCCCACCGCTGCCGCACCACAGGACGGGCCCTGGCGCGGCGCGGCCGCAGGCGGCGATGCGGCGCATGTCGTCCTCGGTCTCCGCATCGAAGACGGAGAGGCCGGGTGGCAGCGGCAAGGCCGGGTCGCCCGGCTGGGCCTCCAGCCCCTCTGCCGCAAGCTGCGCCGCCAAGGGTGGGGCCACGCCGCGCCAGGTGCCGTCCGGGCCGCGCAGCTGCTGCACGCCGCCGCGCGTCACGCGGCCGACGGCGGGAAAGGCAGGCGCGACGACAACGCTGCGCCAAGCGCCGGCCTGAAGGCAGGCGGCAATCTCAGCGGCCGGGTGCCCCCGCAGCAGACTGTCGAGCTTCTTGAAGGCGATATCCGCACCCGTCAGCAACGGCGCCGCGGCGGTGACGCGGTCGATGGCCTCCCTCCGCGTCGCTTCCCGCGTCGCGGTCGCGAAGGCCAGGTTGCCGGTCCCGCGATCCGTGCCGTTCCAGCGGACCGGCACGGGACCCGCCAGCGCCGAGAACTCCGCCGCGCTGTCGAGCGCGCCGGTCAGGTCATCGGCCAGCAGGCGCAGGACCGGGCGCGTCATGAGCGCCCCCTCGGGATGCCGATGGCGCCGAGCGACAGGCGCAAGCCCTCGGACAGCTCCGCCGCAATGCGCAGCGCCACGGGCGCGGCGCTGGCGATGAAGGCCTCCACCGGCATGCGCGTCGCCGCGATGGTCAGGCTGACGCCGGCCAAGGGCCGCCCCGCCGCATCCAGCACCGGCGCGGCAACGGTGCGGAGGCCATAGGCGTTCTCGCCATCCGAGACCGCGAAGCCGCGTGCCCGCACCGCCGCAAGCCGCGCCAGCAGGTCATCGAGGCCGGTCAGTGTGCGCTCAGACAGCATCACGCGCTCCACCGCCTGCAGATGCGCAACCTGCTCGGCCTGCGGCAGCCAGGCGAGGATCGCCTGGCCGAGCGCCGTGGCATAGGCGCCAACACGCGTGCCCGGGCGGCGCACCACGCCGTGTCGCTCCAGCGCCGCCTCCACCCGCGCCAGGTAGATCACCTCGCCACGCTCGAGCGCGCCGAGTGAAGCCGCATCTGCGGCTTCGGGCACGGCTTCATGCAGCAGGGGTGTTGCGTGCTCCGGCAGGTCGCCGGCGGAGAGCGCGGCGAAGCCGAGCTCAAGGCAGCGTAGCGTCAGCCGATACCGCTTGCTGCCCGGGACGCCCCGCACATAGCCAAGATCGAGCAGCGTCTGGAGCAGCCGGAAGGCTGTGCCGCGGTCGAGCCCCGCTCGGGCGGCGACCTCGGCGGCCGTCAGTTCGGCAGCACCGCGGCCGAAAGCCTTCACGACGGCGAAGACCTTCGCGGCGGACTGCACCTGATTCTTCGTATCGCGGGACGCTGCGCGGCGCGGCTCCAATGGCCTGCGCGCTACGTCTTCCCCGTCCGGCACGCTCTTCCGCCCTTCCTCGCCCGTTGGCCCGATCCCTGGGAGCCTAAACTGGCCCAAGGTTCGCCATCCGAACTTTTGTTCGGCAGTGTTGCGTAGCTAAACGCCAGCCCCCGGGTCGGGTCAAGCGCCGCCTCCAACCGTCAGAGCGACGCGCCGCCGCAGACCATGATCTGCTGGCCGGTGATGGCACCTGCCTCGGGGCCGAGCAGGAAGGCGGTCAGCGCGGCGACTTCCTCGGGGCGAATCAGACGGCCGATCGGCGGCAGCTTCGGTGGTGAGGCGCTGCGGGCGGGATCGCGCAGCATGGGCGTGTCCGTCGCGGCCGGCGCCACCACATTGACGGTGATGCCGCGCGGCGCGAGTTCCTGGGCCCAGGCGCGCGCCATGGCGACCAGCGCGGCCTTGGTCGCGCCATACTGGCTTCTTCCGGGCAAACCCATCGACCCGCGGCTGCCGATCAGCACAATCCGCCCGCCATCGGGCATATGCGGCGCCAGCTGATTGGCCAGCCGCTCCGCCACCTCGACATGCAGGCGCCACAGGATGCGGCTGGCCTCGGGCTCCAGCGCGCCCAGCGGTGCAGCGCGCATCACACCGGCCGCGTGCACGAAGGCGTCGAAGCCGGATTCGGCCAGATCGGATGGCAGGGCGTCGCCCGTGGTGAGGTCGAGGCAGAGATGCCGATACCCCGGATCCTGCAACGCCGGTCGGGTCCGGCTGATGCCCGTGACATGCCATCCCTCGGCCAGCAGCCGCGCGACGATGGCCGCGCCGATGCCGGAGCTGGCGCCGGTGACGAGGGCCTGGAAGACATGATGTCGTGGCATTCCTAGAGGCTCCTAACCGCCACCGCCGTGCGATCACCCTTTGAGTGTTACGCCCCGGCGGGCATCGCGGAAACGCCAGCCCATCTCGCACGACCGGAGGCCAGTCAGCGAGTAGGCTGTAACGGCATGTCCCATGGTTATGCGTGCAGCTTTGCCATCATCGCCATCGTCGGGAATGCATGGCCGCATACGGCCGCACGCCGATGACTCCGTAAACTCAACGAAATGCTGCCCAAGGCCAGCGCGGCAGCCGGTGCGGAGAACAGCGATGCACGCCGCGCAACAAGCGTCGCCTGCGTTGCAGGATAGCGGACGTGTCGCAGGTCCACCGATGTAGCGCAGCCGAAAAGCCTGGAAACGGAATAGAAGCGCGGAATCCGGGGACAGGCAGCCACCGACGGTTGCAGATCGCGTGCCGGGGCTGAAAGCGTATCCGCGGACCGAACGCCGGGACCAGTTGAACGTCCGGCTTCGAGAATGTCGGTTATCCCCGATTGTGTTCAGCCAGACAGGTTCAGCGGGTCGGCGCCAAGGGGATTGGTGAGAACATAGCCAGTAGGAGCCACCGAGCGGCCCCAAACAACACCACAAGGTACTGCTCGCGGTCACGCTTGCTTGGATGTTCGGCCGAAACCGACGCGATAGGGTTGTAACGTGCCTACCCTGCAGCAGTCCGGCGGACTGTTGGCGATGTCGCAGGGAATCGCCAGCTTCTGGACGCAACCAAGGTTTGCACAGTCGCGGACCCGGGTCCCTGGACAGCAACGGGTCGCAGGCGAGGAGCAGGCCTGGACAGGCTCCGCGATCAGGCGGAAGGTCGGTCCGCCATACGTGGGAGGCAATGATGCAAGATCCGACCAACGCCATGTCCCGCCGCAAAGTGCTTGCGGGACTGATCGGCTCGCCGGCGCTGCTGACTGCGAGCGGCGCCGCCGCGCAGGGCGCCGGCACGGTCAACTTCATCGGCTGGTCGGCCGCCGTGGACCAGGTGAGGGCGCAGATCTCCGCCTTCGAGCGTGCGACCAACATCCGGGTGAACTACGAGAACTTCCCCTGGGCGCAGTTCCGCACCGCGCTGGTCACGCGGCTGGTCGGCAACGCCCCGATCGACCTCTCCTGGATCTCGGACGCCTGGCTGCCGGAGTTCGCCGAAGCCGGCTGGCTGGCCGATATCAACGATATCCCCCAGCTCATGCGCTACAACGCCGAAGCCGCGGACTACTGCACGCAGTCCATGACCTATCGCGGCCGGCAGTTCGGTCTCGCCTATTACGGCGACCACATGAGCTTCATGTACAACACGGAACTCCTGCAGCGCGCGGGCATCTCGACCCCGCCGACGACCTGGGACGAGGTCGTCCAGCAGTCGCTGCGCATCAAGCAGCAGGGCATCGTGGATTTCCCGCTTCTGCTCTCGCTCGCCGCCGACACCTGGCTGATCGAGTTCGTCAGCGCGCTGACCTATGCCTTCGGCGGCCGCATGGTGGACGACCAGGGCAATGCGATGATGGCGGATGCGAATCGCGGCTCGGTGCGCGCGGCACGCTTCATCCGCGAGGCCATCGCGACGCACCGCATCCTCTCGCCCGGCGCGGTCGAGACCGGCGAGATCAACGGGCTGCGCGCCTTCGGCAGCGGCCAGCACGCCTTCGCCATCGTGCCCACCTATCGCATCCGCGCGCTGAACGATCCCTCCCAGGCCTCCGCTGCGGGCAAGATCCGCATCTCGCTGATGCCGAAGGGCGGGCCGGACGGCACCAACAATACGCTCGGCTGGATCCGCTTCTACGGCATGACCCCGGCCGCCAAGGCCGATCGCGCGCGCCGCGAGCGTGCCGTGCGCTTCATGGAGTTCTTCGGCGGGCGTGACACCGCAGGTAACTACTCCATGCAGAAGCTGCTGCTGACCGATGTCGGCCTGCCGTCCTGCGCGATGCCGGTGAACGACGACGCCGATGTGAAGACGTTCTGGGATCGCTGGGCGGGCGGCGGCGCGGTGATCGCGCAGCAGGCCATGCTCGCGAAGAAGAAGGACACCATCTCGCCCTGGTTCGGCGAATGGGTCGAGACCTCGAACCAGGCCTGGCAGGCCGTCTGCCTCGGACGTGCAGAGCCGGAAGCGGCGCTGCGCACTGCCGCGGCGAAGTGGACCGAGCTCCGTCGCGCCTTCCGTTGACGTGCTCGCCGCACTCAACAGGCGTTTCGGCTACGACGAACGCAGCGCCGCCATCCTCGTCTTCCCGGTGGTGGCTGTGCTGCTCGTCGTGGCGGCCTATCCCATCTTCTATTCCTTCTGGGTCAGCCTGCACGACATCGTGCTGACCCGGCCACTGCGCCGTCCCTTCGTCGGCTTCGACAACTACCTTCGCATATTCGGGGACGACCGCTTCTGGCTCGCTGTCACCCGCACCACCGTCTACACGGTGGTGACGGTGGCGGTGACCACGCTGCTCGCGGTTCTCGTCGCGCTGCTGCTGAACGAGACCTTCCCCGGACACCGCGTGCTGTCGGCGCTGCTGCTCGTGCCCTGGGCCACGCCGTCCGTCGTCAACGGGCTGATGTGGAAATGGATCTACGATCCAACCTACGGCCTGCTCAATGCGCTGCTGCTGCAACTCGGCCTGATCGAGCGCTACCGCGCCTGGCTCGGCGACCCTGATCTGACGTTGCTGCTGATCGCCAATGCCGCGATCTGGAAACAGATGCCGCTGGCGGCCTTGCTGCTGATCGTGACCATGAAGGCCATCCCCGAGGATCTGTACCGCGCCGCGAAGGTGGACGGCGCGAATGTCTTCCAGCGCTTCATGCATGTTACCCTGCCAGCGCTGCGGCCGGGACTGATGCTGGTGCTGGTCTATGAGACGATGATCAGCATCCGCCACTTCGACCTGTTCCTGATCATGACCCAGGGTGGCCCAGGGGACGCCAGCTTCACGCTGTCCTGGCTGATCTATGTCGAGACCTTCCGTTCGCTCCGCTTCGGCACGGGAGCCGCGATGAGCTACGTCCTCGCGATGGCGACCTTCCTGCTGTCCTGGGCGTTGATCCGCTGGCTCGGAAAGCGCATCTGATGGCTGGTCGTCCCGTCGCCCCCCGCATCGGCCGCGCGCTGCTGCTGGCCTTCTTCTCGGCACTGTTCGTGCTGTACGTCGCCGGGCCGGTGGGGTGGCTCGTCTCCTCCTCGCTGCAGACCGAGGCGCAGATCACTGCCATCCCGCCGAATTGGCTGCCGCCAGACATCAATTTCGGCAATTTCGATGCGATCCTGAACGCCGCTGAGCGGCAGGTCACCTACGAGACGCGGCGCCAGGGCGACCCGGCATCCGGCGGCTTCCTGCCCTCCGGCGCGGCCAACCTGATCCCCTCGCTGTGGAACAGCCTGACAGTCGGGTTGTGGGTCGCGGCGCTGAACCTGCTCCTGTCGGTCACCGCCGCCTATGCCATCGCGGTGATCGACTTCCGCGGCCGGCGCGCGACGCTCTACACGGTGCTCGCCACCCGCGTGGTGCCGGACATCGCGCTGATTGTGCCGCTGTTCCTCGTGATCCGGAACCTCGGGCTCATCAACACGCTCGGCGCGCTGGTCGTGACCTACCTCGCCATCACCGTGCCCTTCACCATCTTCATACTGATCTCCTACTTCGAAGGCATCCCGCGCGATCTCTACCGGGCTGCGCGCATCGACGGTTGCGGGCACTGGGGGGCGCTACGGCATGTCTACCTGCCGCTTTCCCTGCCGGCGTTGGTAGCCTCGCTCACCTTCGCTTTTCTTACCTCGTGGAACGAGTTCGTTTTTGCGCTGGTGCTGACCCAGAACGTCGCCGCGCAGACTCTGCCGATCGTCATCTCCGGCTTCGTGATGGACTTCACCACAAGCTTCTCTTTTGTGAATGCGGCAGGTGTCATCGCCATCATCCCACCGGTGCTGATGGCGGTTCTGTTCCAGCGCTACATCGTCTCCGGCCTCACCGCCGGCGCCGTGAAAGGCTGATCCCGTGGCGACCATTACCTGCGAGAAGGTCACCAAGCGCTATGGCGCCGTCACTGCGGTGGACCGGCTCGACCTGACCATCCGCCATGGCGAATTCATGGTCCTTCTCGGTCCCTCTGGTTGCGGCAAGACCACCACGCTGAACATGATCGCCGGCCTCGAGGAGATCAGCGACGGCGTGCTGCGCTTCGACGACACCGACGTTACCTGGCAGCCGCCGCACAAGCGGGAAGTGGCGATGGTGTTCCAATCCTACGCGCTCTATCCCAACAAGACGGTGCGGGAGAATATCACCTTCCCACTGCAGCTCCGCCGCACGCCACGCGCGGAGATCGAGCGGGCCGTGCAGGAGGTGGCGGACCAGCTCGAGATTGCACATCTGCTCGACCGCCACCCCTCGCAGCTTTCGGGTGGGCAGCGGCAGCGCGTGGCCCTTGGCCGCGCCATCGTGCGCAAGCCGAGCGTCTTCCTGATGGATGAGCCGCTCTCGAACCTCGACGCAGCGCTCAGGCTGTCCATGCGCAGCCTCATCAAGCATCTGCACCACCGCCTGCGCGCCACCTTCGTCTATGTGACGCATGATCAGGCTGAGGCGATGACGCTGGCCGACCGCATCGCGGTCATGCGCGGCGGACTGATCCAGCAGCTCGATACGCCGGAGGGCATCTATTCCCGCCCCGCCAACACCTTCGTGGCCTCCTTCCTCGGCAGTCCGCAGATCAACCTGATTGCAGGCGAGGTCGCGCCGGACGGAGCCTTCATGCGCGGCGCGCTGCGGCTGCCTCTGCCCGAAGGCGCCGCCGCACCCGGCCGCGCCGTGATCCTCGGCCTCAGGCCTGAGGATGTCGGCGCCCCTGCGCCCGGCCTCGCCACGCTGGAGGCGCGCGTCGATCTCGTCTCCCCGCTCGGCTCCGAAACGCTGCTGGAGGTGATGGCGCCAGGCGAGGTACCGCTGACGCTTCGCGTGCCCAAGGAATGGCGCGCGAAGGAAGGCGAGACGATCGCGCTCGGCGTCGATCCGGCGCGGCTGCACCTGTTCGACAAGACGACGGAGATGCGGCTGTGAGCGTCCCGCCGCCCCCAGCGCCGGGCGGCCTGCTGGGTAGGGCGGTGGCGCGGCGAGAAGACCGGCGCCTGCTGATGGGCCAGGGCCGCTTCCTGGACGACATCGCCGCCCCGCCAGGCTGCCTGCACGCGGTCTTCGTGCGAAGCCCGTATCCGCATGCCCGCATCGGCGCGATCGACAGCGCGGCTGCGCTCGCTCTGCCCGACGTCGTCGCAGTTCTGACCGGGCGCGATCTGGCCGGCCATGTTGCCCCGCTCCGCATGGCCCCGCCCATCGAGGGGCTGCTGCCGATGGAGATGCCAGTTCTCCCGCTGCAAACGGCGCGCTTTGTGGGCGACCCTGTCGCGCTGGTGCTTGCCGAAAGCCGCGTGGCGGCCGAGGACGCGGCGGAGCTCGTCGCGGTGGACTGGGCCCCGCTGACCGCGATCGCCGATATCGACCAGGCGAAGGCCGCTGCCGCGCTAGTGGACCCGGACGTGCCAGGCAACCGCGTCTCCCACCAAGTCTTCTCCACGCCGGGGCTGGACGCCACCTTCGCCCGCGCGGACCGCATTGTGGAAACGCGCTTCGGTCAGCACCGCCAGACCCATGTGCCACTGGAACCGCGCGGCGTGCTGGCGATCTGGGATGCTGGGCGCGAGCAGCTGACAATGCATGTCGGCACCCAGGCGCCGCATCCCTATCGCAGCGCCATTGCCGCGCGGCTGGGCCTGAAGGAGTTCCAGGTCACGGTCGATAGCCCGGAGATGGGCGGCGGATTCGGCCAGAAGATCATTCCGCTGCGCGAGGATCTCTGCCTCGCCGCCGCTGCCCGCCTGCTCAGCCGCCCGGTACGGTGGCGCGAGACCCGCGGCGAAAATCTGATCGCGGTCATGATGGCGCGCGAGGAGACCCTCATCACCCGCGCCGCCGTCACCGCCGAGGGGCGATTGCTCGGCCTGACCTGCACGATGGAAGCGGATTTCGGGGCCTGGTCGTTCTTCCCCGCCAACTACATGGCGCGCGTCGTCGCCATGATCCTGCCCGGGCCGTATCGCCTGAAGGAGTATGGCTACGACGTGAAGGTCTGGCTGACCAACAAATGCCCTTCCGGCCCGATGCGAGCTCCGATGGCCGTCACGTCCTGGGTCATGGAAGGGACGATGGACGCCATCGCGCGGGACCTTGGCCTCGACCCTCTCGAGGTGCGGCGTCTGAACTCCATCGCCGAGACGGACCTGCCATTCGTCACCGCCACCGGCGAGCGCTACGATGCGCTCACGCCCCGCGCCACGCTGGACGCCGCCGCCGATCGGCTGGGGTATGCCGGCCTGCGCGCGCAACAGGCGACGCCGCGCGAGACGCTGCTTGGCATCGGGCTGTGTACCGTTGTCGAGAGCACCACCTATGGCTCCGCCTTCTACAAGGCAGCCGGAATCCCTGGCTCCGGGCACGAAGTGGCGACGATCCGCATCGAGCCCTCCGGCGCTGTCATCGCCTCCTGCGGGCTGATGGGCTCGGGGCAAGGCTACGAGACCACTTTGGCGCAGGCTGCCGCCGCCGGCCTCGGCGCCACCCTCGACGAGGTGACGGTCCGGATTGGCCACACCGATATCGCGCCCTATGGCATGGGCAGCCGCGGCAGTCGCGGCGCCGCGGCGGGTGGCGGCGCGCTCTACATGGCTGGCCAGCGGCTGAAGGCGAAGGTGCTGGCCATCGCCGCGGCGATGCTCGACCGGAACAGCGTCGATGGTCTCGACCTGCGCGAGGGCCAGGTGCTGCGCGAAGTTGAGGGCGGCTGGGCCGCAACGGGGCTGACACTGGCGCAACTGGCGCGCACGGCGCATCTCGATCCACTGCGCCTGCCAGCGGGCATGGAACCGGGGATGCACACGGTGCTCGCCTTCGATCCGCCGGCGATGACCTACTCCAACTCCACCCATGCCTGCGCGGTGGAGATCGACCCCGCTACCGGCGCTCTGTCCATTTTGCGCTATGTTGTCGCCGAGGATTCCGGCACGCGCATCAACCCGGTGGTGGTCGAAGGCCAGACGCATGGCGCGACCGCCATGGGCCTCTCAGGCGCGCTGATGGAACACGCCGCTTATGGCGCAGACGGCCAGGCGCTCGCCGGGTCCTTCATGGACTATGCCGTCGCGCGCGCCGCCGACCTGCCCGACTTCGTTCTGTCGCACCACGACACGCCGAGCCCGCGGACGCCCGCCGGCATCAAGGGCATGGCGGAAGGCGGCACGATGGGTGGCATCGGGGCGCTCATGAACGCCGTGAACGACGCGCTGCGCCACACCGGCGCGCGGCTGGACAGCCAACCCGCCACCCCCGCGCGCATCTGGGCCGCCCTGCAGGCGGCAAAGGACACCACATGACGGACACGCTTCCACGCATCGGCTTCATGGGCCTCGGGATCATGGGCGCGCCCATGGCAGGGCACCTTCTGGCTGCTGGCCATGCGCTGACCATTGCCAACCGCTCCCGCACGCCGCGCCTCCAGGCACTGCTGGACGCTGGCGCGACCTGGGCAGAGACGCCGGCGGAACTGGCGGCCGCGAGCGACATCGTCATCACCATCCTCGGCTTCCCGCAGGACGTGGAACAGGTGTGGCTGGGCGCCGGCGGGCTGCTGGCCGGGGCGCGGCCAGGGACGCTGCTGATTGATATGACCACCTCCGCACCGCGACTTGCGGCACGCCTCGCCACCGCCGCGGCGGAGCGCGGCTGCGCGGCGCTTGATGCCCCGGTCTCAGGCGGTGAGCCCGGGGCCCGCAACGCGACGCTCTCCATCATGGTTGGCGGCGATCCGGCCGCCTTCGCGCGTGCGGAGCCCGTCTTCGCGCGCATGGGCAAGACGATCCGTCGCATGGGCGCGCCCGGGGCCGGGCAACATGCGAAGATGGCCAATCAGATCGCCATCGCCTCCACGGTGATGGGCGTCGCAGAAGGGCTCTCCTATGCGCGCAGGGCCGGGTTGGATGGTGAGGCCGTGATCGCAGCACTCGCGCCGGGTGCGGCAGGCTCTTTCCAACTCACAGCGCTGGGACCGAAGATGCTGGCGGGCGACTTCGCACCCGGCTTCATGGTGAAGCACTTCCTGAAGGATCTCGGCATCGCAGTCGCCGATGCCGAAGCCATGGGCCTTGCTCTTCCTGGCCTCGCCCAGGCACGCAGCTTGTTCGAGCGCGTCGCTGCAACGCTGGGCGGCGAAGTCGGCACGCAGGCGATCATCTCCGCCTACGACCGCTGATCAGCACCATGTATCCAGGGCACGAGGGCTTCCCTTTCGTGCGCCCCAGCTGCTGCGCGATCCATCGCACTCACATGCCTCTGTAAATGCGACCGGCCTGACATCGAGGAGACACACCGATGCAAGTCTACGAACTGGCAACCCTCACGGCCGCAACCGTCGGCGCGACTGGACGGTTCGGGCCCGCCATCGCGGCCTTCTGCGCGGAAGACGGCGCGCGCGGCCGGCTGCTCGGGAGCTTTGTCACTGAAATCGGTGCGCTGAACCGCGTGCTGGTGCTGCGCGGCTTTACTGACGAGGCAGAGCTTCGCGCCGAACGCCGACGCACCCAGGGTAGCACCAATCCCTTCGGCTGCGCGGAGTGGTTGGGCGGCATGGAACTCGATGCCTATGCGCCACTCGATTTCGTGCCCCCGGTGGAGACCGGCGCCTTCGGCCCGTTCTATGAAGTGCGCACCTATGTCACGCGCCCGAACGGCCTCGGACCGACGATTGAGGCTTGGCGCGAACAACTCCCGGCGCGGCGCGAACTCTCACGCCTGCTCGTGGCCATGCACACGCTGGACGGTCCGACACGCTTCACACACATCTGGCCGTATCCGTCCATGGACATGCGCGCCGCAATCCGCGCGACCGCGGTCGAGCGGGGCATCTGGCCGCCGCGCGGCGGCCCGACCTGGCTCAGCCCCGACATGCGGTCCTGGATCTGCACACCACTGGCGGGCTCTCCACTGACCTGATTGATCAGCGGCAGCACGCAGGCGCAACGCCTATGGCGCGGTACGTTTGCTGGGCGCGAGGGCCTCTGCGCGGTGGTGAACGTCCTGGCCACCGCGCTCAACATCTCCGGCGGGCCCGCGCTGCGGAGACGCGGCTTTGTAGCGGGGCGGGTAGAACAGGAACTGTCCGCCCGCTCACAGTAAGCCGTCACCACGCTCTGTGCTTGGCCGGACGAAGAATACCAGGGCGTCAACGGCATGCACGGCCGCTGTCGGTCGCGCTGGCAACACGAATAGCCCATGCGTGGTGCCGGATGGGCCGGTTATGTTTCTCGGTTCGGCGAAAGGAGATGCGGGGACGCGCAACCGACGATGCCAATACATCGCGGTGGCAATTTGAGGGGTCGCTCACACGCGTCGTAACCAGAAGCGGGGTTGGGGCCAAAGCCTCCCGCAGCGACGCTACCGCTCACGCGGACGTACATGCCAAGCCACTTCTCAGCATGCAGCAGGACAGTCGGACGCTGAAGCGCACCCCCCCATGATCCGAGTTACGCCAGCGCCTCCAGAATGGGACGCCACCCAATATCCTCGTGCCTGTG
>JBIKSZ010000229.1:0-5724 GCA_044348345.1 Roseomonas sp.
CAGACGCCGGGCGGGCCGCATCCGCGGCCCTTGGCTTCGCCGCATAAGCGGCGGCGGCCATTCGGCCGCTCGGCCCTGCGGGCCGCAGGGCGGAACATCGTGCGCGCGGGCTCACTTGCGCCGCGCCTCCGCGACGGTGACCACGACCGCCCCGCCCAGGATGATCGCAGCACCCAGCCAGCCCCAGGCATCCGGCGCCTCGCCCCACACCATCCAGGCGACGGCGGCGACGAAGATCAGGCGCAGATACTGAAAGGGCGCGACGGCCGATGCCTCGCCCGCGCGGAGCGCCTCCGTCACCAGCCAGATGATGCCGGGTGCGATCAGCGCGACGCCGAGCAGGATCAGCCAATCCATCAGCCCGAGCCACTCCCAGGCCAGCAGCGCGAAAGGCAGCGAGCCCGCGAAGGTTACAAGGCCGACCCAGGCGAGGATCGTCGGCGTGCTCTCCGTCCGCGTCAGGCTGCGGGAGGTCAGCGTGATGCCGCACCAAGCGACCGCGGCCGCAATGGCCGCTGTGGCCCCCCACGCATCCACCCCGCTGCCCGGCCGCAGCATCACGGCGATGCCGAGCAGCCCGACCAGCGACCCGCCCCAGCGCCAGCTATCCACGCGCTCACCGAGCACCGGTCCGGCGAGGAGGGTGGTGAAGATCACATTGGTGAAGGACAGCACCGTCGCCGTCGCCGGATCGAGCAGCGCGAAGGAGAGGTAATAAAGCCCCCAGGTGATGAGCGATGACAGCCCGCGCAGCAAATGCATCGGCGCGCGAGCGGTGCGGAACACGGCAGGGCCCGAGGCCAGGATCAGCGGCAGCACCCACAGAACCTGCCCGCCTGCCCGCGCGCATACCTGCATCTCAAGCGGGATGCCGCGCTCTGTCATCCAGCGTATGGCCAACGCCTCGGCGGCGAAGATGACGGCCGCAGCCGACATCAGCGCCGCACCGCGAAGGTTGTCGGCCGGCTGGTTCATCGGGCGTTCGTCATCCGGCCTGCCGCAAGGGCATGCGCTCGTTCCTGGCCGTGAGGCGCCAGTTGAGCCGCCACGCCGCGCGGATACAAGCGCGGCGCACGCATGCGCGCCCTGCGCGGGTGCCGGTCAGGCGCCCATCGTCAGGCGAGCGTGGCGAACAGCCCCGCCAGCAGCTTCGCGCGCGGCACCAGGCTCGCGGTCGCGATGTGTTCCTGCAGCGTGTGCGCGCCCGCGCCCGCCACGCCGAGCCCATCGAGCGTCGGGATGCCCATCGCGCCGGTGAAGTTGCCGTCCGAGCCGCCGCCGCTGCTCTGATGCGCGATCTCGAAGCCGATGGCGCGCGCGAGCCCGCGCGCATGCTGATAGAGCGCCATGACCCCGCCATCCGGCTCCCACACCGGCCGCGTCACGCCGCGGCGGACCTCGAGCGTCACATCCGGCGTGGAGGAGGCGAGCGCCAGCATCCGCTCCACCCCCGCATCCAGATCCTGCTGGCGCTTGGCCATGGAGAGCACTTCCAGATCACAATGGGTCGCCACGCAATTCACCCATTGCCCGCCATGGATCACGCCGGCGGAGAAGGTGCAGTCCTCGGTCGTCATCGCCTCGATCGCCAGCACCTGGCGGCACATCTCGCGGATCGCGCTGCGGCCTTCGCCGAGGGTGGCGCCGGCATGGCTCGGCCGGCCGGTGGTGCGCAGGTTGAAGCGCGCGATGGCGTAGCGCCCGGTCACGACGCCACCATCCGGGCGCGCGGGCTCCGGCACCAGCACGAATTTCGCACGCGCGGCTTCCGCCTCGATCAGGTCGCGGGTGGAGGGGCTGCCGACCTCCTCGTCGGAGGTCAGCAGGAAGGTGACGGGCAAGGGCGTCGCGATCCCGGCCATGCCAAGCCGGCGCATGGCTTCCACCGCCAGATAGGTGCCGCCCTTCATGTCGAAGATGCCGGGGCCGAACACATGCTCGCCCTCGCGCCGCCAGGGCAGGCGGGCGAGCGTGCCGACGGGATGGACGGTGTCGAGATGCGCCAGCACCAGGATCCCCGGCGCGGTGTCGGAGGCGGTGTGCGGGAAGCGGGCGCGCACACAATCGCCGAAGCCCATCCGTCCCGCGATCCGCTCCACTCGCGCGCCGAGCAGCGCGAGCTCACGCCCGGCCAGATCCATCATCCGGTTCACTGCCGCCGCGTCGAAGGTGGGGGATTCGCATTCCACCCAGGGCCGCAGCCCGGCCAGGATCGTCTCCGTGTCGAAGGCGAGGTCGAGGGCGGGGTGGCGCGCGGTCGCGGCATCCATGGGCGGGGCTCCGGTTGGTCGTGGCGGAGCCTGCGGGCGCGCGCCCGATGCCGCAAGAGTGGGGTGGGACATGGGAGGCCATGGATGCCCCGCTTTGCCCAGCCTTCTAGGCTGCGGCCCATGAGCGCCGTCCCGCCGATGCCGCCCGCCCGCCGGTTGCGCGCGCGCGCTGGCGGCGCGAAGCTCGGGCCATGCGCATCCTTGTGGCCAACGCCAACACCACCGAAGCCATCACCGAGGCCTGCGTCGCCGCCGCGCGCCGCGCCGCCACGCCGGGGACGGAGATCATCGGCGCGACGCCGGCCTTCGGCCCGCGCGTGATCTCGACCAGGGCCGAGAACGCCATCGCCAGCCATGCGCTGCTGGAGACGCTGGCCGCCCATGCCGGCCAGGTGGAGGCGGCGATCCTGGCCGTCAGCCACGACACGGCGCTGGAAGCCGCGCGGCAGCTGATGCCCTGCCCAGTGATCGGCATGACGGAGGCCGCCTGCCTCACGGCCTGCATGCTCGGCGGGCGCTTCGGCGTGCTGACGCTCGGCCAGGCCGGCCCTTATGAGGAGCTGGTGGCGCGCCATGGCCTCACGGCCCGCTGCGCCGAGGTGCGCGGCATTCCCGCCACCCCACAGGACACGCTGCGCGACCCGGCGCGCGTGCAGGCCATGCTGGTGGAGGCCATCGGCGAAATGGCGGAGCGTGCGGATGCCATCGTGCTCGCCGGTGCCGTGCTGGCCGGGATGGACCGCGTGCTGCAGCCCCGCGCCGCGGTGCCGCTGCTGGATGGCATGGTCTGCGCCGTGCGGCTGGCGGAGATGCTGGTCGCGCTGCAACTGCCGAAGCCATCGGCCGGGAGCTATGCCGCGCCCGTGGGACGGGAGGCGATCGGGCTGGCGGCGCCGCTCGCCGCGCTGCTGCGCGGGGCCTGACGCGCCCGCATGCCGCGCATCGCCGTCGCGCGCCTCTGGTTCGAGGGCAATTCCTTCACCCCGGTCCCGACCGGCCTCGACGCGTTCCGTTCGCGGGAATGGCTGGCCGGCGCCGATGATCTCGCGCGTGCCGCTGGCACCGCGACCGAGCTCGGCGGGCTCGCCGCCTTCCTGGCTGCGCGGCCTGGCTGGGACGCGACGCTGATCCGCGCCACCTCCGCCCAGCCCGGCGGGCCGATGACGCGGGCGGCCTTCGACGCCTGGATGGCGGAGGTCGAGCAGGGCCTCGCCGCGGGCGCGCCCTGGGATGGCGTCTACCTGTCGCTCCACGGCGCCTGCGTGACGGAGGACGAGCCGGCGGCCGACCTCGCCATCATCCGCCGCGTGCGCGCGTTGGTCGGCGCGACGCCGCTCACCGCCAGCTTCGATTTCCACGCCAACATGGCCGAGGAGATCGCCGCGCTGCTGGATGGTGCGAGCGTCTATCGCAGCTATCCGCATGTGGACATGGCCGAGACGGCGGGCCGCGCGCTGGCGCTGCTGGAACGCCGCATGGCGGGGCAGCGTCTGCACGGGGCCATCGTCAAGCTGCCGACCGTGCTGCACAGCTTTCACATGCGGAGCGCCGAGGGCCCCATGGCCGAGGTCTGGGCCGAGGCGGCGGCGCTCGAGAACGACACCGTCCTCGACGCCGCGCCCTTCGGTGGCTTCGCCTGGGGCGACAGCCCGCATGCCGGGCCCTGCGGCATGGCCTGGGCGACCGATGCCGCCGCGGCGCGGGAGGCGGCGGCGCGCATCGCGGCTGCCATCGCCGCGCGCCAGCCCCGCTTCGCCGTGACGCTGCCGACGCCGGACGCCGCGCTGGCCACGGCACTCGCCGCGCCGCCCGGCCTCGTCGCGCTGCTCGACCCGGCCGACAACCCGCTCTCGGGCGGCGTCGCCGACACGCCAGGGCTGTTGCGCGCGCTGGTCGCGGCCGGGCCGCCAGTGCCGACCGTCTTCGCCTTCCTGCACGACCCAGCCGCCGTGGCCCTGGCGCGCGAGGCCGGGGTGGGGGCCCTGCGTCGCTTCAGCCTCTGCGCCCGCACCGGCGAGGCCTTTGGCCCGCCCGTCATGCTGGAGGCGGTGGTCGAACGCCTGACCGAGGGCCGCTTCGTGAACACCGGCCCGATGGAGCGCGGCATGCCCGTGGATCTCGGGCCGAGTTGCGTGCTGCGGGTAGGACACCTCCGCATCATCGTCACGACGCGCAAGGAAGCCGCGGTGGATCCGGGCTTCTTCGATCTGCATGGCGTGGATCTCGGCGCCACCCGCTTGCTGGCCAATAAGGCCAAGAACCATTTCCGCGCGGCCTTTGCCGGGCGCTGCGCCGCGATCGTCGAATGCGACTGCCCGGGACCGGCCGCGCTCGACCTCGGGGCGCTGCCCTTCCGGCATGTGCCGGCGGGCTGGCGGGGCGCCACATCGCCGTTGCGGTGATCGGGCCGCCGCATCTTCTCGCGATGGGTGACCGTTTCGCTTTGAGATGGTTCGTGACTGGCTTTCGACCGGCCCAGCGGGCTTCAACCTCGGCATAGCGCCAGAGGAGACCCCATGCGCCCGAGCCTTCGCCTTCCGACCCGCCGCTTCATCGTCCTGGCCGCGCCCGCGCTGCTGACGCTGCCGGCCCAGGCCCAGCTGCCCCGCACGCCCGCGCAGATGGAGGGGCCCTACTACCCCAACGCCATCCCCGCCGATGCCGATGCCGACCTGATCAACGTCGCCGGCCAGCCCAGGCCGGCGCGGGGCATGCCCCTGCTGCTGGAGGGCGTGGTCCGCGGGCCTGACGGCTCGGCTGTGGCCGGGGCGCGGGTCGAGATCTGGCAGGCCGATCACGACGGCATCTATCTCCATCCGGGGGATTCCCGCCTCGCGCAGCGTGACCAGGCCTTCCAAGGCTTCGGCCGCACGGTGACCGACGGGGCTGGGCGCTACGCGTTCCGTACCATCCGGCCCGGCCTCTACACGGGCCGCACGCGGCATATCCATCTGCGCGCAGCCGCGGCGGATGGGCGGCGCAACCTGACGACCCAGCTCTATTTCCCGAACGAGCCGCAGAACGAGACCGACCCCCTCTATCGTCGCATGTCGGCCGAGGCCCGGGCGCTGCTGACCGCGCGGATCTCCGCCTGGGATGGCGGTCAGCGGGCCGAGTTCGACATCTTCCTCGGCTGAGGCTTCCCGCGGGAAGCAGGGCGGGGCTCGGCGGGTCTTCGGTCATCGCGGGGGGCAACGCTTGCCAGGGGCCAGCTTGCGGGTCACCGCGGTCTGCGGTCGAGGCGGGCGATCTCCCCGTTCGCGGCGCCGGCGGCTTCGCTCACGCGCGGCAGGAAGGGCAGGCGCGCGAGCCGGCTGAGCGTCTCCGCGCCGCCGGCCGGGAAATGGGGGCCGCTCAGCTCTGCCTCGGCGCGCACACGGCTGCCGGCCTCAAGGGCGGCAGACGCGGCGCGGAGCTGCGCGATCACCGCCTCGGCAGGCGCATCGGGCGAGAT
>JBIKSZ010000230.1:0-5690 GCA_044348345.1 Roseomonas sp.
CGCAGCCCCGGCACGGTTGCGCGGCGCGACATCGAGCGGCTGGAGGTCACGGTGCGCCAGCGCCAGGCCGGCGTGGAGGCCATGCAGGCCGCCCGCCAGGCGGTGCAGGCGCGGCTCGGTGACCAGCTCCCCGCCCAGCGCGCGAGCGCGGAGGCGGCGCTGGCCCAGGCACAGGTCGAGCTCGACAAGACCGTGATCCGTGCTGGCGTCACCGGCCGTGTCGAGCAGTTCGTGCTGCAGGTCGGCGATCTCGTGAACCCCTTCATGCGCCCCGCGGGCGTGCTGGTCGCCGATCCGGCGCCCGGGCGCCAACGCATCCTGGCCGCCGGCTTCGGCCAGGTGGAGGCGCAGGTGATGCGCCCCGGCATGATCGCGGAGGCGACCTGCGCCTCGCAGCCCTGGACGATCATCCCGCTCGTCGTGACGCAGGTGCAGGGCTACATCGCCACCGGCCAGCTGCGCGGCACCGACCAGCTGATTGATGTCGCGCAGTTCCGCCAGCCGGGCACCATCACCGTCATCATGGAGCCGCTCTACGCCGGTGGTCTGGATGGCGTGCTGCCGGGCAGCTCCTGCATCGCCAATGCCTATACCTCGAACCACGAGGCGTTGTCGGAGCCTGGCATCGGCGCCGGCCGCTACCTGGCGCTGCACGCGATCGACGCGGTCGGCCTGGTGCATGCGATCCTGCTGCGCGTGCAGGCGCTGCTGCTGCCCTTCAAGGCCCTGGTCTTCTCCGGCGGCCACTGAGCGAAGCACCTCCGGCCCACCTTCGGGCCGGGGGGGCAGGGCTGGACAGGATCGATTGCGTCCGCGGTCGGTCCGCGCGCTGCGCCGATCGCTGGTCGGGGACCGAGATCAACTGCCGGGTGAGGGATTTGAACCCCCGACCTTCGGTTTACAAAACCGCTGCACTACCGCTGTGCTAACCCGGCGCGCCGCAGCAGTAGCGCGGCGCGGCGCGCCACTCAACGCCAGACCGCGCAACCCCGCGCCCCGGCCGGTCCGAACGCCGGCGGAAAGGTGCGGCCTCGCACGAATATGTGCCGCACCCAGGGGAGCCTTTGACCCCGCCGCGCGTCTTGCCCCGCATTCCGGCGCCTTGACCGCGCCATCGGGGGATCTTCGCGCATGGTCCAGCGCCTGCTCGCAACCGGCGATGCCACGCCGCGCTGGGCCATCCTGCTCGCGCTCGCGGTCGCGCTGCTTGCGCTGGGCGGCGGGGCGGCGCTGCGCTCGACCGAATATGACGAGACCTATACCCGCCTTGTCACCTCGCCCGTGCCGCGCCCGGCCTGGCCGGCCGCGCCCTTCACGCCCGAGCAGGTCGCGCCGCTGTTGGCCGCCATCGCCCCGCCGGCCGCCATCGCCGAGAATCTGCGCTCAACCGACGTCCATCCACCGCTCTATTTCTGGCTCGCCGGAGCCTGGCGGGCGGTGGGCGGCACCTCGGTCGAGGCGCTGCGCGCCTTGTCGGTGATCCTCGCGCTCGGGGCCGTCGCGGCCTTCATGGCGGCGGGGCATCTGGCCGGGCTGCCGGCCGCGGCCGTCGGGCTCGGGACCGCGCTCGCCTATGGCTTCGCCTATACCGGCGGTGTCGCGCGCGGCTTCGCGCTGGCGCATTTGCTGCTCGGTCTGGCTGTGCTTGGCATCGTGCTCGCCTGGCGGCGGCAGCGGGCCGGGGCAGCGGCCTGGGCGGGGCTCGCGGCGGGGGGGGCCTCCTTCGCCAATTACCTCGCAGCCTTCCCGGCCGCGGCGATCATCGCCTGGCCCTTGGTCGCGCCCCTGCCTTGGCGGGTCCGGCTGCGCCTTCTCGCGGCGGCCGCTGTGCCCTTCCTGCTGGTCCAGGCGGGCAACCTGCACTTCTTCCTGGCGCAGCGCGATTCGCGCCCCGGCCAGTTCGAGCCCTTCGCCCCGTTCGAGGCCTTGGCGCTGCTCGCGCAGTTCAACCTGGCCAATCTGCTCGGCGGCCTGCCGCTTTACCTCGACGGCGCGGCGCGCCAGGGGCTGGCCGTCGGCTTGGCGGGGCTGGCGGGCGGGGCGGCGCTGGCGGTGGCGTGGCGCTGGCGCGCGCTCGGCCCGACGCGCTGGCTGTGGCTCGGCGGCTTCGCCGCGCCCTCGGCCGGTCTGCTGGCGCTCGGCGCAGCCTTCGGTACCATGCCGATCGAGCTGCGCTATCTGGCTTTCGCGGCACCCTTCGCGGCCGCGCTGCTGGCTAGTGCGGCGCGCGGCTGGGCGCGCCGGCTGCCGCGAGCCGCGCCCGCGGCCTTCGCGCTGCTGCTGGCCGTGCAGGCCGCGGGCAGCACGGGCATGGCGCTCCACCCGGCGACGCGGCAGGCCTATCGCGATGCGCTGGCCGCGCTCGCGCCGGCGCTCGGCCCGGAGGCGCTACTGCTGGTGCCGGAGGGCAATGATGGCGTCGGCATCGTCGGCGCGGTGCTGGCCGAGGCAGCGCGAGACCAGCCCATCCAGCTGCTGCGCCTCGATGAGATCCCGCGCCTCCGCGACCGCGCCGCGCCCTATGCGCGGCTGGTGCTGCTCGGCATCACCGACCGCGACGGCGCCCTGCAGGTCGCGGCCGCGCGGGACGCATTGGCCGCCGATCCGCGCTGGGTCGAGTTGGCGCGCCCGTGGCAGGATCAGCGCCGCGGCTTCGCGGCCAGTATCTTCGCCGCGCGCCCGCTGGATGAGCGCGGCTCAGGCGTGGCCAACCGAGCCGAAGGCGTCCTCATTGGTGGCGCGCACCACGGCGGCGAACAGCCTTAGGGCATCCGGACCGCCGCGGTCGGAGAGCGTCCCGCGCTCCATCTCCTCGGCGAGGAGTTCGGCATGCTCGGCCAGCGTCGCCGCCGCGCGGCGCAGCGCTTCCCGCGACAGGACGAGTTGCAGATCGTCGGGCAAGGTGGTCCAGCTGGCGGGTCGCATGGCGCTCCGGCGATGTGGGGCGCCGTCTTGGCGGGACGCCACGCAACGGCCGCGGCGCCCCGATCATGGGACAGAGTTATTGCTAAAACGTAAATTCCTCCGCGGCGCCGGCGTCAGGCGAAGCTAGCCGTCGCACGCCCCAACACGTCGAACTCCACCGTCACCTCGCAGGGGCCATCCAGCCAGATCGGCGGCGTGACGGAGCCGAGGAAGACCACCTGGCCCGCCTTCAGCCCCCCAAAGGCCGCCGCCGCCGGTGAGCCGGCAAGCCAGGCCAGCGCCTCCAGCGGATGGCCGAGCAGGTCCGCACCCACCCCTTCGCCACGGAGCGCGCCATTCACTGTCAGCCGCCCGCGGATCGCGCCGAGATCGGCCTCCCGCCAACCCGCCGCCGGAGCACCCAGCACGCCGGCGCGGTGGAAGACCTGGTCGGCGATCAGCGTCGGCGTGCCGAGCGCGCCGAGATCGGTGTAGCGCTTCTCCACGATCTCGATCGCGGCGAAGACATCGGCGACCGCGGCCGCGGCGGCAGCCCGCGTGCAGGGGCCGGCCGGCAGGTCGGCGCCGAGCCGAAGCCCCACCTCGCATTCGACGCCGGGTGCAATCAGATCGGCGAAGCGGAAGCGGCCGGCCTCGGCCTGAAGGTTCTCCGCCTGCACGAAGCCCGCGGCGGGGCCGGCAAGGCCGAGATAGGCCTGCATCTGCTTCGTCGTCGCGCCGATCTTGAAGCCGGCGGGCGGCACCGCGCCCAGCGCGGCGGCGATCTCGCGCTGCGCGGCGTAGCCGGCGGCGATATCGGCCGGCGCGGCGGCGCCGAGCGGCAGCAGGATGCGCTTGGCGCGGCGGGCGTCGAGGATCGCGGCGGCGGCCTGGCTGGTCATGTCGGCGTCTCCTCCTCGGCATCGGGTTCTGGCGCCGCGCGGTCGCGCGCCAATTCGTACAGCGCGACCGCCCCCGCGGCGGCGACGTTCAGGCTCTCGATCCCAGACGCGATGGGCAGGCGCACCAACTCGTCGCAGGTCTCGCGCTGCAGGCGGCGCAGCCCGGCATCCTCGGCGCCGAGCACCAGCGCCACGCGCCGGTCGCGAGGTGCTGCCTCGGCCAGTGTGCGCGTCGCATCGCCAGCCATGCCCAGCACCCAGAAGCCCGCGCGCTGCAGCGCCACGATGGCACGGGAGAGATTCACCTCGCGCGCGATCGGCACGATCTCGAGCGCGCCGGATGCGGCGCGCGCCAGCGCCCCGGTCTCGGGCGGCGAATTGCGGTCCTGCATCACGACACAGGCCGCGCCGAAGGCCGCCGCCGAGCGCAGGATGGCGCCGACATTGCGCGGGTCCGTCACCTGATCGAGCAGCAGCACCGGCCCGTCCGACTGCGCGATCGCCTGTTCGAGCGGGGTGGGCGTCAGCGGCTCGGCCAGCAGCGCGGCGCCCTGATGGACGGAATCCTCGGGCAGGAAGGTCTGGAAGCGGGAGCGGTCCACCACCTCCGCCTGGCAGCGCCAGGGCTTCGGCACGCGGCGCGCGAGTTCGACCTCCGCCTCGGCGGTCAGCAGCAGGCGGCGCGCGCGGCGGCGCGGATTGACGAGGGCGGCGGCCACCGCGTGCAGGCCATGCAGCCAGAGGCTGCCCGGGGGCGTCGGCTCGCGCTCGGCGGGCCGGGCAGGGCGTGGGGCCAGGGCGGCGCGCGAGGGCAGGGGGGCGGGCTCGGCGCGGCCGGGCCGCGGATCGTTCATGCCGCGCCGGTCACGGCCGCGAATCCGCGGCGGGGCTTCGGCATCCTGGGTCCGGGCGGAGTCGCCCGTGCGGTCGGCTGGGCGAGGAGGGCGGTCCGGGCGGCCCTCGGCGCGGCCTGGGGGCGGGCCGCCGCGGCGCGGCCCTTCGGCTGCGCCCTTGGGCGGGCGGGGACCGGGCGGGCCGGGTCGGCGGGGAGGGGGACGTCGCATCCGGCCATCCTGCCCCTTGTGCCGATCCTGTCCAGCGCGCGATGCGAAGGCGGGATGCGCGCCACATGTCACACCCGGCGACGTTGACAGCGCCGCTTGCCTGGGGCTAGTGCCGCCGGCCCGCAGCGTCGGGTCGCGACGGAGCACGGAGGGGTGCCCGAGTGGCTAAAGGGGGCGGACTGTAAATCCGCTGGCTCAGCCTACGTTGGTTCGAATCCAACCCCCTCCATTCCTTCGCGACACGCATGTTCAGCGGGTGCTTGCGTTGCAGGCCAGCCAGAGGACGACGCGTCCGATCACCATCAGGCGCGTGCAGTGTGCGGGTGTAGCTCAATGGTAGAGCACCAGCCTTCCAAGCTGGCTACGGGGGTTCGATTCCCCTCACCCGCTCCATCCCGCGCGCCGAGGCGTCGGCGGGGCGGGCCGTGTGGGCAAAGCTGCAACTGCGGGTTTCGGTGGTCGCGACTCGAACGGGTCACGATCGGGTCGTGACATCAGCGTCGGGAACAGGGCCATGGCCAAGGCAAAGTTCGAGCGGAACAAGCCGCACTGCAACATCGGTACGATCGGTCACGTTGACCATGGTAAGACGTCGCTGACGGCGGCGATCACCAAGGTGTTGGCGAAGACGGGCGGTGCGACGTTCACCGCCTACGACCAGATCGACAAGGCGCCGGAAGAGAAGGCGCGCGGGATCACGATCTCGACGGCGCATGTCGAGTACGAGACGCAGAACCGGCACTACGCGCATGTGGATTGCCCCGGCCACGCCGACTACGTGAAGAACATGATCACGGGTGCGGCGCAGATGGACGGCGCG
>JBIKSZ010000051.1:0-18506 GCA_044348345.1 Roseomonas sp.
GAGAGATCAATGCGTCAGTACGCCGCCGTCGATGACGAGGCTCGCGCCGGTGATCATCGCGCTCGCCGGCGACAGCAGGAACACCACGGCGCCCATGATGTCCTCCACCTGCATCACCCGGCCAAGCGGCATGGTGCGCAGCACGCGTTCGAGGAATTTCTGGTCGGACAGCACCGGCTTGGTCAGCGGCGTCTCGACGAAGCCGGGTGCGATAGCATTCACGCGGATGCCCTTCGGGCCGAGTTCGAAGGCCATCGCCTTCGTCATCCCTTCCACCGCGTGCTTGGTCGCCGTGTAGACGCTGCGATTGGCGCCCGAGACATGGCCGTTGACGGAAGACAGGTTCAGGATCGCGCCCTGCTTGCCCGCCGCGACCATCCCTTGCGCCACGGCCTGCGCGACCGTGAAGCAGGCCCGGATATTGAGGTCGATCAGCGCATCCACCGAGGCGTCCTGCACCTCCAGGAAAGGCTCGCGGATATTCGTCCCGGCATTGTTGAGCAGCACATCGAAGGGCCCTTCGGCCGCGACAATGGCCCGCACCGCCGCGCGGTCCGTCACATCGAGCGCAACGGCCTTGGCCTTCAGCCCAGCGGCCGTGAGTTCGGCCACCGTCGCCTCCATCTCCGAGAGGCTCCGCGCGGCCAGCACCACCTCGGCGCCGACGGCGGCCAGGGCGACCGCGCTGGCGCGGCCGATGCCCTTGCTGGCCCCGGTCACCAGGGCGCGGGCGCCATCCAGGCGGAAGGGCGGCGTGATCGGCAGGGTCATGGCGCGTTCTCCTCCTTGGGCGCCGTTGGGGGCGCTGTTGGGGTTGTTGAATGGACCCCTCCCCCGCCCTGTGCAAGCCACCTGGGGGCGTGGCCGCGGGCGCGGCCCGCGCGACGCCCCTTCCCCCGACTCAACCTATTCGCTAGGACGCGCCATGGACCCGATCGCCATCGACGATTTCGAGAAGGTGGACATCCGCGCCGGCACCGTCGTGGATGCAGCTCCCTTCCCCGAAGCGCGCAAGCCCGCGATCAAGCTGTGGGTGGATTTCGGCGCCCCGATCGGGGTGCGCCAATCCTCGGCCCAGCTGACGGTCCACTACACGCCGGATCGGCTGATCGGCCGACAGGTCATCGCCGTCGTCAATTTCCCGCCCCGCCGCATCGCCGGCTTCGAGAGCCAGGTCCTGGTCCTCGGCGTCCCGGACGAGAACGGGGCGGTCGTACTGCTCCGCCCGGACCTCAAGGTGCCGGACGGAGGGAAGATGTTCTGAGCCCTCAGACGCCGGGCGCGGCTTCGGCCGGCTTCGGCCGGCCGCCAGCGCCCGCTGTCGAGGGTTGGGGTTCAACGAGGGATTAGAGAATGGCTCCGCGCTACTACACGGTCACCTGGGACCAGCTGCACCGCGACGCGAAGGCGCTGGCCTGGCGGCTCATGGAAAAGGGGCCGTGGACCGGCATGGTCGCGATCACCCGCGGCGGGCTCATCCCCTGCGCCATCATCTCGCGCGAGTTGGAATGCCGCCTGATCGAGACCGTCTCCATCGTCACCTATGACGAGGAGAAGCGCGGCGAGCCGAATGTGGTGAAGCCGCCCGCCGCCGCGCTTGAGAGCCTCGGCGCCGGCTGGCTGATCGTGGACGATCTGGTGGATACCGGCACCACCGCCAAGGTCGTCCGCGCCCTGCTGCCCAAGGCGCATTTTGCGACCGTCTATGCGAAGCCCGCCGGCAAGCCGCTGGTGGACACCTTCATCACCGAGGTGTCGCAGGACACCTGGATCCTCTTCCCCTGGGACACCGAGCCCCAGTTCGTCGCCCCCATCGCGAAAAGCCACGCCAACGCCGGTTGAGCGCGCGTACCCTCTCCCGCATCGCGGGAGAGGGTGGCTGCGCGCAGCTGAGCCGTGTGCGGGCCCGCCCGCCCTACCCCTCCTGCGCCGCCGCCTCCTCCTTGGTCGCCAGCACCTTGTCCACGCGGCGGCCGTCCATATCCACGATCTCGAAGCGCCAGCCCGCCCAGGCGATCCGGTCGCCTTCCTTCGGCACGCGCTGCAGCAGCGCCAGCATCAGCCCCGCGACGGTGTGATAGGTGCCCTCCCGTGGCAGGTCCGGCAGTTCGAGCCGCGCCTTGAGCTCGTCGCTCGCCATCATCCCGTCCAGCAGCAGGCTGCCATCATGGCGGCGCACCGCGGGCTTCGATTCCGCCGGCTCTGGCGCGCCGAGCTCGCCCACGATCGCCTCCAGCAGGTCGGAGGCCGTCACCACCCCTTCGAAGCTGCCATACTCGTCCATCACCAGCGCCAGCCCGATCGGATCACCGCGCAGCCGCTCCAGCGCATCGAGGGCGGAGAGCGTGTCTGGCATCACCAAGGGCTGGCGTAGCGCCGCGCCGATGGAGAGTGGCGCGCCCGCCAGCAGCTGGTCGAACAGGTCCTTCGCCGCCACCACGCCGACGACATTATCCACGCGCCCATCCGCCACGACGAAGCGCGTGACCGCGGAGGCCCGCAGCCGCGCGACGATATCGGACGCAGGCGCGGTGCGGTCGATCCATTCCAGATCCGTACGCGGCGTCATCAGCGCGCGCACCGGCTTGTCCGCCAGCCGCAGCACGCGCTCGATCATCTGCCGTTCCTCGGTTTCGATCGCGCCCGAGGTCGCGCCCTCGGCCACCATCGCCTTCACCTCCTCCTCCGTCACCGCCTGATCGGAGGGGGTGTGGCGGCCGAACAGGCGCAGCACCAGCGCCGAGGAGCGCGAGAGCAGCCACACGCCAGGCGCGGCGATGCGCGAGAGCACGCTCACCGGCCGGGCGACGATCACCGCCAGCGCTTCCGGGTTGCGCAGCGCCAGCTGCTTCGGCACCAACTCGCCCAGGATCAGCGACAGGTAGGTGATCAGCAGCACCACCAGCGCGAAGGCGATCTCCTCCGCAGCGGCGCCGACGCCGGGGACCAGCGCCAGCGCCTCCGCAATGCCTCCCGACAGCCGCGCGCCACCGAAGGCGCCGGCCAGGATGCCGACCAGCGTGATGCCGACCTGCACTGTCGGCAGGAAGCGCTGAGGGTCGTCGGCCAGCGCCAGCGCCGCCGCCGCCCCCGCGCTGCCCTTGCGCTGCATGGCGATCAGCCGCGACCGCCGCGCCGAGACGATGGCCAACTCGCTGAGCGCGAAGGCGCCGTTCAGCAGCACCAGCAGCAGGATCAGCAGAAGCTCAAAGCCTATGGCCATGGCGGTATTTGGGTCCGGTCCGAGAGGGGGTTTCGCCTACCATGTAGCGTCGCAGAGGCTCGGGCGAAACGTCGCACCTTGCGCAACGGCGCCGCGGGAGGGAGATGAGGCGCCATGCACGGCTCCCTTTCCAATCACCCCCTGCCCGCCCCTGCCCGCCTGCTCGGCCCGGCCGGGCTGATTCCCTTCGCCGGACTGGCCGCCGGCATCTGGGCCGGGTGGCCCGGTGCCGGGCCGGCGCTCGTGGCCTATGGCGCGACGATCCTGGCCTTCCTCGGCGCCGTGCATTGGGGGCTCGCCCTCGCCGCGCCGGCCGGGGCCACCGAGGCGGGGGCTCAGCGCGTCGCATGGGGCCGGCTCGGCCTTGGGGTGGTACCGGCGCTGCTGGCCTGGGTCGCGCTGCTGCTGCCGCTGGCTACCGGGCTCGTCATGCTGGCGCTTGCCATCCTGGCGACCGCGCTGGCCGAGACGGTGGCCGCGCGCCAGGGGCTGGTGCCGCGCGCCTATCTCGGTCTGCGCTGGCTTCTTTCGACGGGGGCGGGGCTGGCGCTGCTGCTCGGCGCGGCCGGCCTCTGACGGGCGGCGGCCCCGCCCGTGAGACATTGTGCCACATCGTAATGGTTGTCGCGCAAAAGGGGACAATGCTAACGCTTCCCTAACGGATGCGGAGCGCCCCGATGCCCGACGACCATGGCCCAGCCGAGCGAACCGCTGGGGCCCTCGATGGGGAGCTTCTCGCCTTTCCCGATACGGATGAGCGGCGCCTTCGCCGGGCCTTGCGCGCGCTCGATACTGCCCTGGCCGAGCAACGGCAGAGCGTCGCCCAGTTCCGCGCGCAATTGAGCGCGTTGAAGGGGGCGGTGGACCGGCTGGGGTGCAGCGCCCAGGACTTGAACCTCGCGCTGGCCGATGCGGCCGGCGAGGCCAGCCGCGCCCAGGCCGCCGCCCAGCAGTTGGCCGCGACGGCCGAGGCGATGGACCCGGCCACGCGGTTCTGATCGCCGCCGGGCGCTTGCCCGCGGGCCGCGCGCGTGGTCCCTTGGCAGGCATGAGGGAGGGCCCGCTCAGCGACCGGATCGCCGTTATTCTCGACCGGCTGACCCCGGCCGAGCGCAAGGTGGCCGGGCTTGTGGTCGCCGATCCCGCCGCCCTGCCCCAGACGACCCTCGCCGCGCTCGCCCGCGCCGCGGGCGTGTCCGAGCCGACCGTCATCCGCTTCTGCCGCGCCCTGGGCCTCGAAGGCTTCGCCGATCTGCGCGAGGAAGCGATCCGCGCCGAGGGCACGACCCTGCCCACCCCGCGCCTGATCGCGCCCGGCATGCCACCCGCCGAGGCCCCGGGCGCGTCGCTCGATGCCGCGATCGCGGCCCTCCTCGCCGCGCGCAAGGCGGTGGAGGGCGAGGCGCTGGTGCGCGCCGCCCTCGCCCTGCTGCGCGCCAGCCGGGTCGAGATCTGGGCCTCGGGCGCGAGCTTCGGCGCGGCCCGACACCTGGAACAGGGGCTGATCGGGCTCTGCCGGGGCGTCGCCGCGCGCGATGACGGCGCCATGCAGGCCATGGCCGCCGCGACGCTCGAGGGCGAATCCGTCGCGATCTGCCTCTCCCGCACCGGCGCCGACCGCGAGGTGGTGGAGGCCGCGCGGCTGGCGGCTTCGGGTGGCGCGGTGGTGATCGCCGTGACGCGCCCGCGCTCGCCGCTCGCCGTGGCCGCGCAATGGCTGATCCCCTGCGAGGCCGCGGAAGGCAGCGCGGCCGGCAACCCGGCCGGCGTGTTGCAGATGGCGCTGGCCGAGGCGTTGGTGAGCACAGCCGCGCTGATGGCCCCGCCCTCGGCCGCCCCGCGCGCGGCCCGCCTCGCGGAAGCCCGCCGCGCCCGCCGCGTTCAGGGGTGAGGCCTGGGGGCAGGTCCAGGGTCGAGTGAGGAAACGCCGATGCATCCGCTGATCCCGCGCCTCAAGGCGGCGCGCATCGTCCCGGTGGTGCGCACCACCAAGCCCGAACTGGCCGCACGCGCTGTTGAATGGCTGCGCGCGGAGGGGATCACGGTCTTCGAGATCACCATGACCGTCCCTGACGCGCCCGGCCTGATTCGGCAGCTCAGCGCCGACCCCGCGCTGCTGGTCGGTGCCGGCACCGTGCCGGACCGCGCGGCCGCCGAGGCCTGCCTTGCCGCCGGCGCGCGCTTCCTGGTCGCGCCCTGGGTGGATGCAGCGATCGCCGAGGCTGCGCGCGCGGCCGGCGCGATGAGCCTGCTCGGCGCGATGACGCCGACCGAGGTGCGCGCGGCACTCCGCGCGGGTGCCGATGCGGTGAAGATTTTTCCGGCGTCCTCTGCCGGCGGTCCCGCACATGTGAAGGCCTTGCGTGCCGTCTTCCCCGATGTCGTCTTCTGCCCGACGGGCGGCGTGGATGCGCGCAACACGCCGGATTACCTCGCCGCCGGCGCCAGCTTCGTCGGCATCGGCGGCAAGCTGGTGGATGAAAAGCTGCTGTCCGCCGGCGACCGGCAAGCCATCGCTGCCGCCGCGCGCGAGGTGCTCGGGGTCATGCAGGCATGACCATCGATATCCTCTGCTTCGGCGAACCGATGCTGGAATTCAACCAGCAGCCTGTCGGGCCGGATGGGCGGCGGCTTTATCTGGAAGGCTTCGGTGGCGACGCCTCCAACGCGGCCATCGCCGCGGCGCGGTCAGATGCGAAGGTCGCAATGCTGACCGCGCTTGGCGAGGACCGCGCGGGCGCCGCCTTCCGCGATCTCTGGCGCGCAGAGGGCGTGGACGACAGCGCAGTGGCGACCGAAGCGGAAGCGCCGACCGGTATCTACTTCGTCACCCATGACGAAGCCGGGCATCACTTCACCTTCCACCGCAAGGGCAGCGCCGCCGCCAGGCTTGGTCCCGCGCGATTGCCGGAACCCGCGATCCGCGCCGCCCGCGTGCTGCATGTGACAGGCATCACGCTCGGCATCTCCGACGCCTCCTGCGACGCGGCGTTTCGCGCGATGGAGGTGTCCCGGGCTGCGGGTGGCCTTGTGTCCTTCGACACCAATCTACGCCTTCGTCTCTGGCCGCTCACCCGCGCGCGCGCCTGCATCCAGGCGGCGATCGCGCAGGCGGACATCGTCTTCCCCTCGCTCGACGATGCGACGGCACTGACGGGCCTCACCGATCCCGATGCGATCGCCGATGCCTATCTGGCGCTCTGCCCGCTGGTGCTGCTGAAGCTCGGGGCAGAGGGCGTGCTGCTGGCCACGCGCGAACACCGCCAACGCATTCCAGGCTTTGCCGTATCGGCAGTTGATGCGACGGGCGCGGGCGATACCTTCGCCGGCGCCTTCCTGGCCCGCCGCGCGCAGGGCGATACGCTGGAAGACGCTGCGCGCTACGCCAATGCGGCCGCCGCGCTTTCGACGCTCGACTACGGCGCCGTCGCGCCGATCCCGCGCGCAGCGGAGGTCAGGGCCTTCCTCACCGATCGCAGTTGAGACTGCCCGAGCCGCGTCAGCCTACCCGGCGGTTATCGCCCGGCCGCAGTCGCAGCCCCGGCCGCAGGTTGCGGAAGGGCAGCACGGCGGGATCGGCCACCACCGGCCCAGGTGCTGCGGCAACCAGCACGGCTTCGGCCATCGGCTGGAAATCCGCGCGGAAATGCACCGAGGATTTCAGCACCAGGATCTTCTGCGCCGCGGGCTCCAGCCCGACATGGCGGAACAGCGCCTGGTCATAGGCCTGCGTCTTCTTCGACGTCACGATCACCCGCACGCCGCCGATGCCGATCAGCGCCGTCGGCCCGAGATCGGCACTGTTGCCGCCGGCCATCGCGCCCGTGTTCACATAGCGCCCATCGGTCAGAAGCAGCACGCGCGCCGTGACCGGCAGCGGCGCGCCATCCGACTTGCCGCCGAGGCGGAGCGCGACCTCCGCCCCCTCACCCGCGGCGTGGCAGGCGGCCGCACTCTCGGCATCGTTGATGAGGCCAAGCACCGCACCTTCCGCGCGCTGCGCGATCAGCTCCGCCAGCAGGCCCGTCGTGTCGCCATGCCCGCCGCCGCCCGGATTGTCCTGTGTGTCGGCAATCACCACGGGCTTCGTCGCGCCGCGGGCTTGGCGGATCGCCTGCGCCACGGCGTCCTTTGCCTCCAGGATCGGCTGGGCGAAGTCGGTCTCGCGCCGCTGCATCTCCCGCAGCAGCGCATCAGCCGCGGCGTCGGCGGCGTCCTGCGTCGCGCCATAGGCGACAACGGCGCAGCCGCAATCGGGGAAGTCGGCATAGGGAAAGCCGAAGCAAAGGCCGAGCTCCGCCGCGCCGCTCTCGGCCGCAATGACCTGCCGCGCCGCCAGCACATCGCCCATCGGCACGACCAGCGTGCATTGGCTGGTGATCGGGATCAGGTAGTCGAGCTGCCGGTACGCCTTCGCGAAGGGGCGTCCCTGCGCGATGCGGGCCAGCAGCAGGCGCATCGCGCGCGCGCCGGTCTCGCGCATGTCCACATGCGGATAGGTGCGATAGGGCGAGAGGATATCGGCATGCGCGACCATCGCCGGCGTGAGGTTCGCATGCGGGTCGAGGCTCGCCGCGATCGGCACATCCGGCCCGAGGATGGCGCGTGCGCGGCGCAGCAGCTCGCCTTCCCCATCCGGGAAATGCTCGGCGACCATCGCGCCATGCAGGTCGAGATAGAGCCCGTCCAGCGGCCCCTCCTCCAGCGCGGCTTGCAGCGCGACCATGATGAGCGCAGCGAGCCGCTCGAAGGCCTCGGCCGCCACAGGCCCCGCGGGATAGGCGAAGCCCCAGCAGAGCGGGGCGATATGAACACCCGCTTCTTCCGCCGCGCGGATGGCGCCGGAGGCCGGCACGGCGGTCTCCCGCAGCCCGGCGATCAGCGTCGCCGGACGCTGCACCGGCGGGAAGCTGCCGGGGCTCAGGAAATCCGCCCAACGCGTCGGATGCGGCGCGAAGGAATGGCTCTCATGCTGGAAGCCGCCGATGGCGATCCGCATCACGCCCCTCCCCGCACCACGCCAGCGGTCGCGAGCACCGCATCGGCCAGCACCAGCAAGCCGGCCTCGGCCCATTGCGGCGTGATGCTCTCCGCCTCGTTGTGGCTGAGCCCACCATGGCAAGGCACAAAGAGCATCACCGCCGGCAGTTTCCGGGCGACATAGACCGCGTCATGCCCGATCGCCGTCGGCATGTCCCGATGCGGTATCCCCCGCGCCTTCGCCGCATCGCGCAGATGCCCGACCAGCGTCGCGTCGAAAGCTGTCGCCGGCGAGATCCAGAAATCCGCGATATCGATCGCAACGCCACGCCGCGCGGCAATCGCGGCCGCTTCCGCCCGCGACGTAGCAGCAAGTGCGGCCAGCTGGTTCTCATGGTCGTGGCGCGTGTCCAGGCTGAACCAGACGCGCCCGGGCACGACGTTGCGGCTATCAGGCGCGAGCGTCATTCGCCCGATGGTGGCGCGCGCCCCGGCTGCCAGCGCCGCGCGTTCGATCATTGTCGCGGTCTCGGCCGCGGCCATCAGCGCATCGCGCCGCCCAGCCATGGCGCTGCCGCCATGTGCATCCTCGCCGGTCACGGTCACATCGAACCAATGCTGCGCCAGCGCATGGGTGACGATGCCGCAATCGAGCCCCTCGCGCTCCAGCACCGGGCCCTGTTCGATATGCAGCTCGAAATAGGCGCCGAGCGATTGCAGCGCCGCCGGATCGGCCTGCCCCTGCCAGCCAATGCGAGCGATCTCGTCGCCGAAACGCGCACCGGCGCTGTCGGTCTTCGCCAGCACCTCGGCTTCCGGGAAGATCCCCATCGCCGCGCCCGAGCCCATCATGGGCGGGGAGAAGCGGGCCCCCTCCTCATTCGTCCAGTTCACCAGCGTGATGGGTGCCTCGGTCTCCACACCGGCCTCATGCAGTGCCCGCAGGATCTCAAGCCCCGCCAGCACGCCGAGCACGCCATCGAACTTCCCGCCCGTCGGCTGGGTGTCGAGATGGCTGCCGATGGCGACCGGCTTGCGCGACGGATCGCGCCCCGGCCGCGTCAGCACCATGTTGCCCAGCCGGTCGAGCGTCAGCCTCGCCCCCGCCGCCTCTGCCTGGCGTTGCAGCAGCGCGCGCGCCTGGCCGTCGAGGTCGGTCAGCGTCTGCCGGTTGCACCCGCCCTTCGGCGTCCCACCGATGCGGGCATACTCCATAAGGCTGTCCCAGAGCCGTGCCCCGGACAGTGGCAGATTACCGCGCATCAGATGTTCTCCACGCCGCACCATTCGGCGATGCAGAGCGCGATGGATTTCGTGATGTCGTGCACGCTCTCCAGCCCCACGCTTTCGTCAATCCCGTGGATGTCCTGCGCGTCTGGCCCGAAGCAGGCGACCGGCGTGCCCTGGTAGAGCTGAAAGAAGCGCCCATCCGTCAGGCCCGTGGCCGGGTAATGCCGCAATTCGCCACCCGTCACCTCGGCATAGCTCCGCATCGCCAGCTGCACGATCGGCGCCTGCATGTCGAAGACGCAGGGGTCAGCATGGAAACCCTGGAACTCCACCTTCACCTTGGCGCCACGCAGCGCCGGGTCACCACGCGCCGTATCCACGATGCGGAGGATATCGGCCTTCACCCGATCGGCGGTGTTGCCCATCATCACGCCGACGCGCAGCCCCAGCCGCGCGCGCGTGGCGACAGAGCTGTTCCACTCGCCGCCCTCGACCGTGCCGAGATTGACGTTCACCGGATGGTTCACGCCGCGGAAGCTGGCATGGATGTTCTCGGCGCGGTTCATCTCCCGCTCATAGGCCTCGAAGCGGGACCAGATCGTCATCGCAGCCTCGATCGCGTTCACGCCCGCCTGCTTGTCCCGCACATGGGCGGGGCGGCCCGTCACTGTCACGAAGGCCCAGACCACGCCGACCTCGGCGGAATAGAGTGCGGGCAGGCCGGGCCCGGGCTCCGGGATGATCACCGCATCGGCCTGCGGCATCGCCACCATGCAGGCCAGCGCGCCATTGCCGCTGCATTCTTCCTCGATCACCGACTGCATCTGCACCTCGGCCGCCGGCTGCAACCCGGCCAGTTGCAGTGCGCGGAAGGCGGTGAGGTAGGCGACGATCCCGGCCTTCATGTCGCCGGCGCCACGCCCATACATCCGCCCGCCGCGGATCGCGGGTTCGAAGGGCGGTGTGGTCCATTCATCCGCCGCACCTTCCGGCACGACGTCCACATGCCCCTGCAGCACCAGCGAGCGGCCCTTTGCGTTGCGCGGGCGGTGCAGCGCGACGACATTGTCGCGCCCCGCATAGGAGATCAGCGGCGGCGAGAAGCCCGGATGATCCTTCAGCGCTTCCACATCCACCGGCACGCGCTGCGGCGAAAGGCCAAGGGACGCGTAGTTCCGCGCCATCTCTTCCAGTGCCGAAGCCTCGTTCCCGAGCATCGAGGCGCAGCGCACCAGGCGCTCCAGCGTCGCCACACCCTCGCCGCGCAGCGTGTCGCAGGCCTCCAGAATGGCGCGCCGTGCGCCCTGGTCCAATCCGCTCATGCCATTCTCCCACCCGCGCAACCCGGCGTTGCCGCCCGCGCGGATCGGTCGCTACCCTGCACCGGATGAAAGCCTTCGCCCACCCCGCCGAAGCCGGCCACGACCCGCGCTTCTTCCTCATGCGCGGCCGGCTGCGCCCGAATTTCGAGGTGCCGGCCCGCGCCGCCGCACTCGCCGCCGGCCTCGCGCGCCTCGGCCTCGTGCCCGAGACGCCGCCCGAGGCCCCACGCGCCGCGCTCACGGCGGTGCACGACCCCGCCTATCTCGACTTCCTGCGCGACGCGCCAGCCGCCTGGGCGGCGCTGCTCGACCCCGGCCCCGAGATCGTCGCCAATGTCCACCCGACGCCAGAGATGCTGGCGCAAGGCGCGCGCCAACCGGAAGGGCTGGTCGGCGCCACGGGCTGGTTCACCGCGGACACCGCCTGCCCCATCGGTCCCGGCACCTATGACGCGGCCCTCGGCGCCGCCGCCTGCGCGCTGGCCGCAGCGAAGGAAGCGGCGGCGGGCCGCAGCGCCTATGCGCTCTGCCGCCCGCCCGGACACCATGCCTATGCGGCGCGGGCGGGCGGGCATTGCTACGTCAACAACGCCGCCATCGCCGCTGAGGCGCTGCGCAAGGCGGGCGCGGCGCGCGTCGCCGTGCTCGACATCGACAGCCACCACGGCAATGGCACGCAGGGCATCTTCTGGACGCGCGGCGATGTGCTGACCGTCTCCATCCATGGCGACCCGAACCGCTACTACCCGTGGTTCGTGGGCCACGCCGCCGAGCGTGGCGCTGGCGCGGGCGAAGGGGCCAACATCAACCTGCCGCTGGCGCAGGGTGCCGGCGATGCCGAATGGCTCGCCGCCATCGCCAGCGGGCTCGGCGCCATCCGTGCCTTCGGTGCCGAGGCCCTGGTCGTCTCGCTCGGCTTCGACGCCTCAGAGCATGAGCCGCTCGGCTTCCTGCGCGTGACGGAAGACGGCTTCGCCCGCGCCGCCGCCGCCATCTCTGCCGCGAAGCTGCCCGCCGCCCTCATCCAGGAGGGCGGCTATAATGTGGAGGTCATCGGCGGGCTGCTGGAACGCTTCCTCGGCGCCTGGGGCGACTGAAATCGGTTGATCATCGCAACGGAACCGCCGCACCCTCGGTTCCGTGAACGCCATCGCCCGGATCCCGACCTTCGCCTTCAGCGGCATCGAGGCCGTGCCCGTCGAGGTCCAGGTGCAGGTCGCGCCCGGCCTGCCCGCCTTCCTCGTCGTCGGCCTGCCCGACAAGGCGGTCGGTGAATCGCGCGAACGCGTGCGCGCGGCGCTGACCGCCATTGGCCTCGCGCTGCCGCCGAAGCGGGTGATCGTGAACCTCGCGCCGGCCGATCTGTTGAAGGAAGGCAGCCATTTCGACCTGCCCATCGCACTCGGGCTGCTGGCGGCGATGGAGGTCATACCCCGCGAAGCCGCGGCCGAATATGCGGCGCTCGGCGAATTGGCCCTTGATGGCGCACTGGCGCCGGTCGCCGGCGTGTTGCCGGCGGCGATCGCCGCTGGCGCGCGCGAACTCGGCCTGATCTGCCCCGCCGCGCAGGGCCCGGAAGCCGCCTGGGCCGGCACGGTGGAGGTGCTGGCCCCCCCAGACCTGCCGTCGCTGATCAACCACCTGAACGGTCGCCAGTTGCTGGCCGCCCCTGCCCCACCCGCGCTCGATGCCGAGCCCTGGCGCGGCGGGGAACTGGCGGAAGTGCGAGGCCAAGAAAGCGCGAAACGCGCGTTGGAGATCGCCGCGGCCGGCGCGCTGAACCTGCTGATGGTCGGCCCGCCCGGTGCTGGCAAATCCATGCTCGCCGCGCGCCTGCCTGGCCTGCTGCCGGAACTGACGCCGGCCGAGGCGCTGGAGGTCAGCCTCGTGCATTCGGTGGCCGGCATGCTGCAGGGCGGCCGCCTGATCCGCCGCCCGCCCTTCCGCGACCCGCATCATTCGGCGAGCGTCCCGGCGCTGGTTGGCGGCGGGCATCGCGCCAAGCCCGGCGAGATCAGCCTCGCGCATCTCGGCGTGCTGTTCCTCGACGAATGGCCGGAATTTCCGCGCCCTGCGCTGGAAGCGCTGCGGCAACCGATGGAAACCGGCCGCACCACGATCAGCCGCGCCAACGCCCATGTCAGCTACCCGGCGCGCTTCCAATGCATCGCGGCGATGAACCCCTGCCGCTGCGGCTACCTCGGCGATCCTGCACGCGAATGCGCCCGCGCGCCGGGCTGCGGGCAGGACTATCTCGCGCGCCTTTCGGGCCCGCTACTGGACCGCATGGATTTGGTGATCGAAATCCAGCCCATCCCCGCCGTCGAGCTCGCCCGCGCCCCGATCGGCGAGCGCACGGAGGTGGTCGCCGCGCGCGTCGCCGCGGCACGCGACCGCGCGCGGACGAGAGGCGGCGCGCGCTGCAATGCCGAAGCCGGCTGGGACGAGCTGCAACCGCTGCTGGAGCCGGAGGCGCTGACACTGCTCGAGACCGCCTCCGCGCGGCTTCGCCTGTCCACTCGTGGCCAGGTCCGGGCGCTCCGTGTTGCGCGCACCATCGCCGATCTGGCGGGCGCGGAGCGCGTTGCGCGCGCGCATGTGGCGGAGGCGCTGGCCTATCGCCACCGCATTCCCGGCCGCATGGGCTGACCCGCGCGCGGCGCGCTTGCCAGCCTGCGGCGCGCGGGCGATGCGGCGGGCAACAACGCCGGAAGGACGGATATGCAGGTCATCCGCGATCGCGCCACGCTCAGCGATGCCAGGGCGCGGCTCCGCGCCGCCGGGCTGCGCCTCGGCCTGGTGCCGACCATGGGCGCGCTGCATCAGGGCCATCTGGACCTGGTGGCCGCGGCGCGGCGGGCGGCGGACGCCGTCGCTGTCTCGATCTTCGTCAACCCGCTGCAATTCGGCGCGCATGAGGATCTGGCGCGCTATCCGCGCGACGAGGCGGGCGATCTGGCGAAGCTCGCGGCTTCCGGCTGCGACCTGGTCTGGATGCCCGATGTGGCCACCATGTACCCGCCGGGTGCGGCCACGCTGATCGAGGTGGCAGGCCCCGCCGAGGGCTTCGAGGGCGCGGCGCGCCCCGGCCATTTCCGCGGTGTCGCGACCGTCTGCACCAAGTTGTTCGGCCAGACCGGCGCCGATGTCGCGGTCTTCGGCGAGAAGGATTGGCAGCAATTGCAGGTGGTGCGCCGGGTCGTCGCCGATCTCGACCTGCCCATCACGATCATCGGCCATCCGACGGTGCGGGAGGCCGATGACCTTGCCTGTTCCTCCCGCAACCAGCGGCTGACAGCGGAGCAACGCGCGCTGGCCCCGATGCTGCCGGCCGAGATGCGCCGCGCGCTGGCTCGCATCGCCGCCGGCGCGCCGCAGGAGGCGGTGCTGGCCGAGGCCGCCGCGACGCTCATCGCCGCCGGCTTCGCGCCGGATTACCTCGCGCTGGTTCAGCCGGAGACGCTGCGCCCCTGGACCGGCGGTCCTGGCCGCTTGCTGGCGGCAGCGCGGCTCGGCGATGTGCGGCTGCTGGACAACATGCCGCTGCGCTGAGGCGCTCACTCCAGCCGGAACGCATCCGCGACCCGCCGCACCCGGCCGGCGGCGTCCACCAGCACCACGTCGAAGCGCACCCCCGCCGCGCCATGGCCAGGGTTCGCGCCCATCCACCATTCCGCCGCGCGCAGCAGCCGCGCGCGCTGCGCCGCGCCCAGCGCGAAGGCGGCATCGGTCAGCGTCGCGCGCGCCTTCACCTCCACGAAGGCGAGCAGCCCTGCGCGCTCCGCGACCAGGTCGAGCTCGCCGGCCGGCGTGCGGACGCGCTGGGCCAGCACGGCCCAGCCCTCGGCCGCGAGCATGGCCGCGGCGCGGTGCTCGGCGTGGCGGCCGCGGGCATCGGCGGCTTCGCGGATGGCGGGGTCGCGGCGCATCGCGCTAGCCTTGCATGTCCGGACTGGAATTTGGAATGCGCCGTTTCGTCTCTGCACTGTTCGGCCTGCTGCTGGCCCACGCTGCCGCCGCCGAGCCCGCGACGCGCCACATGGTCGTCGCCCCCCATCCGATGGCCGCCGAGGCGGGGCGGGAGATACTGCGCCAGGGCGGCACCGCGCTGGATGCGGCCATCGCGGCGGCGGTGATGCTGACGCTGGTGGAACCGCAGGCGAGCGGGATTGGCGGCGGCGGGCTGATGCTCACCCATGAGGCCGCGACGCGTGCCACAACGGCCTGGGACGGGCGCGAGACCGCGCCAGCAGCCGCGACGGAGGCGCTGTTTCTCCGCCCCGATGGCCAGCCCATGTCCTTCGCGGAGGCGATGGAAGGCGGCCGCGCGGTGGGCGTGCCTGGGCTGCTGCGGATGCTCGAAGCCGCGCATCGCGCCCATGGCCGGCTGCCCTGGGCGCAGCTGATGGCCCCCACCATCGCCGCCGCCGAGGAGGGTTTTGCCGTGCCGCCGCGCATGGCCGCCGCGACCGCCGCCGCGGCCGAAAGCCTGCGCCGCAACCCAGCCGCGCGCGCCTATTTCCTGGATGCCGAGGGCAACCCCTGGCCGCCCGGCCACGTCCTGCGCAACCCCGACCTCGCCACGACGCTCCGTGCCGTCGCGGCGGAGGGCGCGGAGGCGCTGCATCGCGGGCCCATCGCGGAAGCGATCATCGCCGCTATCCGCTCGCATCCCACCAATCCGGGGCTACTGACGCTCGATGACCTCGCGGCCTATCGCCCCGCGCAGCGCGCGGTGGTCTGCGTGCCCTATCGTGCGCGATCCGTCTGCGGCATGGGCCCGCCCACCTCGGGTGGCGTCGCGGTCGGGCAGATTCTCGGGCTGCTCGCGCGCTTCGACATGGCCGCGCTCGACCCGCGTGGCGCGGAGGCCGCGCATCTGCTGGCCGAGGCCGGGCGGCTCGCCTTCGCCGACCGCAACCTGTTCCTGGCCGATGACGGCTTCGTGCGCGTGCCGCTGCGCGGCCTGCTCGATCCCGGCTACCTCGCTGAGCGCAGCGCGCTGATCGCGCCGGGCCGCGCCATCCCCGCCCCCGCCGCGGGCGACCCGCCCTTCCGCGAAGGCCGCCATGCGCCGCAGCGGGAGGAATTCGGCACCGGCACCAGCCACATCGTCGCGCTGGATGCGGCGGGCAACGCCGTCTCACTCACGCCGACCATCGAGGCGGTCTTCGGCTCGCGGCTTTTCGTGCACGGCTTCCTGCTTAACAACCAGCTGACCGACTTCGCCTTCCTGCCCGCGCAGAACGGGACGCCCGTCGCGAACCGCGTGGAGCCGGGCAAGCGCCCGCGCTCCTCAACGGCACCCACCATCGTGCTCGATGCGGCGGGCCGGCCCGAGATCCTGCTGGGCTCCGCGGGCGGGGCGCGCATCATCGGCCATGTCGCGCAGACGCTGTTCGCGCTGCTGGATTGGAACCTGCCGCCCGATCAGGCCGTGGCCCTGCCGCGCATCGGCGTGATCGGCACCGGCCCGGTCGAGCTCGAAGCCGGCACGGCGGCCGCAGCGCTCACGCCGGCCTTGCAGGCGATCGGGCAGCGCACGGATATCCGCGAGATGCCGTCGGGCCTTGCCGTGCTGCACGTCACCCCGGCCGGTCTGCTCGGCGCCGCCGATCCAAGGCGCGACGGCGCCGCGCGCGGGGACTGAGCCCCCGGCGCTTCAGCCGGCCAGCACGGGCGCGCCGGCTTCCACCGGCAGCGCGCCACCATCGCGGCCTTCTTCGACCGCGTGGCAAGCGACCGCCGTGCCCGGCGTGCCGCGCGCCGGTGCAAGCTCTGGCCGTTCGGCCTTGCAGCGGTCATTCGCCAGCGCGCAGCGCGGATGGAAGGGGCAGCCGGAGGGCGGGCTGATCGGGCTCGGCACCTCGCCACCGACGGGGACGCGCTGGCGCCCCGTCATCTCGAGGTCCGGAATCGCCTCCATCAGCGCGCGCGTATAGGGGTGGCGCGGCGTGGTGAAGAGCGTCTCCGCCTCCGCCGTTTCCACAAGGCGGCCGAGATACATCACGCCGACGCGGTCGCTCACCTGCCGCACGACGGCCAGGTTGTGGCTGATGAACAGGTAGGTGAGGCCCAGCTTCTTCTGCAGGTCCTTCATCAGGTTCAGGATCTGCGCCTGCACCGAGACATCGAGCGCGCTCGTCGGCTCGTCGCAGACCAGGAATTCCGGGTTGGAAGACAGCGCACGCGCGATCGAGATGCGCTGCCGCTGCCCGCCGGAGAATTCATGCGGGAACTTCTGGCCGTCGAGCGGCGAGAGGCCGACCTGCGTCAGCAATTGCCCGACGCGCGCCTCAACCTCCGCATTGCTCTGGGCGAGGCCGAAGGCACGGATCGGCTCGGCGATGATGTCCCGCACGCGCCAGCGCGGATTGAGGCTGGCATAGGGGTCCTGGAAGATCATCTGGATGCGCTGGCGCTGCGACGCATCGGCGCGCGCCGCCGCCAGATCCTGCCCGTCGAAACGCACCGCGCCGCGCGTCGGCGGATAAAGCCCGACGACCAGCCGCGCGACGGTGGACTTGCCGCAGCCGCTCTCGCCCACCAGGGACAGCGTCGTGCCCTTCGGGATCGCGAAGGACACGCCATCCACGGCGCGCAGCATCCGCTTCCCCTCGCGCGCAATCAGGCGCTGCAACAGCGGGCGGGACACATCGAAGAACCGCGCGACATCGCGCGTCTCGAGCATCGGGGTCGCGTCAGCCACGGTGCGCCTCCCCATATGCCGCTTCGGCAGCCGCACGAGCGGCATCCTTGTCGGCGGTGTCATAGAGCCAGCAGGCCGCGCGCGTCGCACCCGCCTCCAGCAATTCGGGCCGCGCTACCTTGCAGCGGTCGAAGACGCGCGGGCAGCGCGGGTTGTAGGCGCAGCCTTGCGGGATGGCCGACAGCCGCGGCATCGCGCCTTCAATCTGCAGCAGGCGGTCCATGCGGTGGCTGATCGGCGGGATCGAGCCCATCAGCCCGATCGTGTAGGGGTGCGACGGATGCCGCACCACCTGGCGCACGGCGCCGATCTCCGCGATGCGCCCGGCATACATCACCGCCACGCGGTCCGCTGTTTCGGCGATCACGCCCATGTCGTGGGTGACGAGCATCATCGCCGTCCCCTTCTCCCGCGCCAACGTCTTCAGCAGCGCGATCACCTGCGCCTGGATCGAGACATCGAGCGCGGTGGTCGGCTCATCCGCCACGATCAGCTTCGGCTCCGCGCAGAGTGCCAGCGCGATCACCACGCGCTGCCGCATGCCGCCCGAGAATTCATGCGGGTAGCTGTCGATGCGCTGCGCGGCGGCGGGGATGCCGACCAGTTCCAGCCACTCGATCGCCTTCTTCCGCGCCTCGGCGGGGTTCAGCGGCAGGTGGGTGGTCATCGTCTCCACCAGCTGGCGACCGACCGTGTAGAGCGGGTTCAGCGTGGTCAGCGGGTCCTGGAAGATCGCGCCGATCTGCCGCCCGCGGACGGTCCGCATCTCCTTGTAGGGCAGGTTGTCGATGCGCCGCCCGCCAAGGCTGATGGTGCCGCCGGCGATGCGGCCGGGCGGTTCCAGCAGGCCGATGATCGCGGCCCCGGTCATGGACTTGCCGGCGCCCGATTCACCGACGACGCCGAGCACCTCGCCCGGATGGATGTCGAAGGAGACATCATCGAGCGCGACCAGCGTGCCCCGCCGCGTCGGGAATTCGACGCGGAGGTTCCGCACCTCAAGAAGGGGTTGGGAGTTCGACATCAGCGCAGCTTCGGATTG
>JBIKSZ010000231.1:0-5685 GCA_044348345.1 Roseomonas sp.
TCTGGACTGAGCGCGCCCATGCCAAGGGCCTCGACCTCGTGCGCATCATGGATGGGCGGATGCCCGCGCGCGTGCGGCTCGATCCGCTGCGCCTGGCACAGGTGCTCAACAACCTGGTCGGCAATGCGGTGAAATTCACCAGCCGCGGCGGCATCGTGCTGCGGCTTGGCGTGGAGACGCGAGCGGGCGGCAGCCGCCTGCTCGACCTTGCGGTGGAAGACACCGGGCCGGGCATTCCGCCGCAGCAGCGCCACCGCCTGTTCCGCCGCTTCTCGCAGATCGAAGCGGTGGATGGCGGCGGACGGCCGGGCGGCACCGGGCTTGGCCTGTCCATTTGCCAGGATCTGGCGCGGCTCATGGGCGGGGAGATCGCGCATGAAGACCGGCTGGGCGGCGGCAGCATCTTCCGCCTCCGCGTCCCGCTCGAAGTCTCGGACCCCACGCCGCGCTTTGGCCTGCCCTTGGCCGGGCACCGCGTCCTGGTCGCGCACAGCGCTGATGACCGGCGCCGGCAGCTGGTGGTGGAACAGCTGGAAAGCATGGGGGCTGATCTACGCGGCGCCTCGGCGTTGCCGCCGGAGCTCGTGATCTGCACCGAGGCCGCAGACTTTGCGCGGCTGCGAGCGATGGCCGATCCGGCAGCGCAGGCCTCGCTCGACGCGGCGCCGAAGGTGCTGCTGGGCGCGGCCGGCGCGACCGACCTGCCGGGTCCGTGCCGCCATGTGCCGCTGCCGCTCAGCCCGGCTGCGCTCTATGACGCGGTCGAGGCCAGCCTTGGCCTGCGGCCGCCGCATCCCCCGCTGCTCGACGATGCCGCCGGCCTGCCGGACGGCACGGCGCCGCGCCATCGCCGGGGCGCGCTGGTTCTGCTGGTGGAAGACCACGAGGTGAACCGGGCCGTGGCGCGCGCCCTGCTGGACGGGCTCGGGCTCGAGATCATGGTGGCGGAGAATGGCCGAGAGGCCCTGGACGCCGCCGCGCGGCGCCGTCCCGACCTTGTGCTGATGGATCTGCACATGCCGGTGATGGATGGGATGGAGGCAACGCGGCGCTTGCGTGCCGCGGGCTTCGACATGCCGATCGTCGCCTGCACGGCCAACATCCTGCCGGATGCGCTGGCAGGCATCCTCGATGCAGGGGCCAGCCATGTGCTGCGCAAACCCATCGACCGCGCGGCGCTGCAGAACCTTCTAGCCGAAACGCTGCCGGCCACGGCCGAGACTCTGCTGCACGCGACGGTCCTCAACGAGCTGATCGACGCGATCGGAGCAGAGGCCGTGCGAGAGGCCGCGGCGCTGTTCCGCCAATCGGCCCTGACGCAGGCCGAGGGCGCCCGCATCGCGCTGGCAACAGGCAATCTCGCGGCGGCGATCCAGCACGCCCATGCGCTGAAATCGCCCGCGGCGATGCTGGGCGTGGATGCGCTGTCGCAGGACATGCCGCGGATCGAGCGCGCCGCGCGCGCGGGCGACAGCACAGCAGCAATCTCTGCCGCCGAGGGGCTGGAGACACTGCTGGAGCAGAGCCTCGCCGGCCTCGACAGCGCGCTGGCCGCTGCGCGCTGAACGCCCGCTCCGCCGGAGCGGATAGAAACAGTGGTCGTCCACCTCCACTTCCGCGTCGTTCAGCGCGGCGATGCCCTGCGCGGCCTGGGTGATCAGGCGCTCCATCTCATCCTGGGTGCGCGGCAGCAGGGTGCGGACGGTCCCGCGGATTACCGCGCCGTCGAACGGGTCCGCGCGGCGGGAGACGATCTGGTGGATGCCGACCACGATCTGCGCGCCGACCAGCACCGGGTCGATCGCCAGATGCGGCAGCCTGGAAAGCGGCGATGCGGTTGATGACGGGCATCCGGGGCTCCTTCGCGGAGCGCTATCCTTCCCGTTGCGCCGCGACCAGGAACTCCCGGTTGCCTTCGGGGCCGAGGATCGGGCTCGGCTCGATGCCGATCACTCGCCAGCCGGGCAGTTCCGACCACCAGGCGCGGATCTCGTTGCAGACGCGGCCGTGCACGGCGGCGTCGCGCACCACGCCGCCCTTGGCGATGGCCGGCCCGACCTCGAATTGCGGCTTGATCAGCGCGACCGCCCAGGCGCCTGGTGCGGCGAGCGCGAGCGGCGCGGGCAGGATGGTGCGCAGGCCGATGAAGCTGGCGTCGCAGACGATGCAGCCCACCGGATCAGGCACCTGCGACACGTCCAGGTAGCGGGCATTCACCCGTTCCCGCACAACGACGCGGGGGTCGTTCCGCAGCTTCCAGGCCAGCTGCCCGTGGCCGACATCCACCGCATGGACCTTCGCCGCGCCGTGGTGCAGTAGCACATCGGTGAAGCCGCCCGTGGAAGCGCCAATGTCGAGGCAGATGCGGCCCTGCGGCGACAGGCCGAAATGCTCGATCGCATGGCCAAGCTTCAGCCCGCCGCGGCTCACCCACGGATGATCCTGCCCGCGCACGTCCAGCGGCTGGTCGGGCTTCACCAGGTCGCCCGCCTTGGCGACGCGCTGTTCGCCGCTGAAGACGACTCCGGCGAGGATCAGCGCCTGCGCGCGGGTGCGGCTTTCTGCCAGCCCGCGCTCCACCAGCGCCACATCGGCGCGCTGCTTCTGGGTCATCGGGCGGCGAAGTGGCGCAGTGCGGCGCGGTCCACCGCAACGCCAAGCCCCGGGCCTTCCGGCACGCGCACGCGCCCGCCGATCGCTTCGATCGGGCGTTCCAGCAACGCATCGCGCACCGGATGCGGGGAGCGGTCGAGTTCCAGCAGCGGCGGGCGCGGGAACAGGCCGGGCGGATTGTCGGGGATCACCGCCAGTAGATGCAGCGAGGCCGCCAGCGTCACGCCCGTGCCCCAGACATGCGGGTTCACGCGCATCCCGAAGGCGCTCGCCATGTCGGCAATCTTCTTGAGCTCCGAGATGCCGCCACAGGCCGCGACATCCGGCTGCAGAATGTCCACCGACCTCTGCGCGATCATCTCGGCAAAGCCCCAGCGCGCAAAGGACGCCTCGCCACCGGCGACAGGGATGGGCTGGCGCGCCTTGACCTCCAGATAGCCGGCGATGTCCTCGGGCGGCACGGGTTCCTCGAACCAGCCAATGTCGCAATCGGCACAGGCGCGGCCATAGGCGATGGCCGCCGGCGCATCATAGGCGTGGTTGCAATCCACCAGCAGGCCGCAGTCTGCGCCAATGGCCGCGCGGAAGGCGCGCGTCAGCGCGATATCCTCCTTGAGCCCCCAACCGGTCTTGAGCTTGAGGATGCCGAACCCCTCGGCACGGCGCTGCTCCGCTTCCTCGGTCAGGTAGGCGATGTGGTCGTCGCGTTCGCGGCGGTAGAAGCCGGTGGCATAGGCCTCGACCTCCATGCGCAGCGGGCCGCCGAGCAGCTTGTGCACGGGCTGGCCCAACGCCTGGCCAGCGATGTCCCACAGCGCGATGTCGAGCGCGCTGATCGCCTCCACCACGATGCCGCGCTGGCCGTGATCCCGCAGGCGATTGTAGAGCGCTTGCCAGATCGCCTCCCGCGCCATGGCGTCCTGTCCGACCAGCAGCGGCGCAAGCCAGGCGACGACGGCCGCCGTCAGCTCAGGCGGGCCGAAGGCCTCGCCCCAGCCGGTGATGCCGTCCTCGGTGGTCACTTCGACGATCATCGCGCCGCGGCGGCGATACCAGGCCTGGGAATAGGCGAAGGGCTCCGCGAGATCGGCCATCAGCACATGCGGCGTGACGGCGCGGATGGTGGTGAGGCGGGTCATGCGGAATCGTCTCCCTCACCCGCCCCCTTCTACCTCCCCCGCAAGCGGGGGAGGGCCGGGGTGGGGGTGCGAAGGCGAGGGCGCGCGTGACGCCACCCCCCGCCCTGTCCAGCCTACGCGATAGGCGGCTTTGCCGCACAGTGCTTCGGCGCTGCGGCAGTGCCGCGCCCCCCCCGCAAGCGGGGGAGGAAACAGCTCAGGCCCGGGCGGGCTGCGCCACCGGCGCGCCGAGGGCGGCCATGGCCGTGCCCGCGATGTGCTTCGCGCTCAGCCCCGCCCAGTCGTACTGCACCTTCGGCGCGGCATGATCCAGGAAGCGGTCAGGCAGCACCATCGGGCGGAACTTCAGCCCGCCATCCAGCAGCCCCTGCCACGCCAGATGCTGCGCGACGAGGCTGCCGAAGCCGCCGACCGAGCCTTCCTCGATGGTGATCAGCACCTCATGCTCGCGCGCCAGGCGCTCGACCAGCTGCGTGTCGAGCGGCTTGGCGAAGCGCGCATCGGCCACCGTCGCCGATAGCCCCTGCGCTGCCAGCTCATCCGCCGCCTTCAGGCATTCCTGCAGCCGCGTGCCGTAGGACAGGATGGCAATGCTCGTCCCCTCCCGCACCACGCGGCCACGGCCGATCTCGAGCGGCGTGCCGCGCGCCGGCACGGCGACGCCCGTACCTTCGCCGCGCGGGTAGCGGAAGGCGATCGGCCCCTCGTCGAAGGCGGCTGCGGTGGCGACCATATGGGCGAGTTCCGCCTCGTCGCTCGGCGCCATCAGCGTGATGCCGGGCAGGCAGCCGAGATAGGCGATGTCGAAGCTGCCGGCATGGGTGGCACCGTCTGCCCCAACCAGCCCTGCCCGATCCATCGCGAAGCGCACCGGCAGGCCCTGCAGCACGACGTCGTGCATCACCTGATCGTAGCCGCGCTGGAGGAAGGTGGAATAGATCGCGCAGAAGGGCTTGAGCCCTTCGGTCGCCATGCCAGCCGCGAAGGTCACCGCGTGCTGCTCGGCGATGCCCACATCGAAACAGCGGTTCGGGAATTTCTTCGCGAACAGGTCGAGGCTGGTGCCGGACGGCATCGCCGCATTGATCGCGACAATGCGCTCATCCGCCTCCGCTTCCGCGATCAGCGAGGTGGCGAAGACCTTCTGGTAGGCGGGCGGGCCGGGCGGGGCCTTCTGCTGCTCGCCGGTGATGACGTTGAACTTCTGCACGCCATGATATTTGTCGGCCGCGGCCTCGGCCGGGGCGTAGCCCTTGCCCTTCTGCGTCACGACATGCAGCAGGATCGGGTGGTTCTCATCCGCGTCGCGCAGGTTGCGCAGGATGGGCAGAAGGTGATCCAGGTCGTGCCCGTCAATGGGGCCGACATAGTAGAAGCCCAGCTCCTCGAACAACGTGCCGCCGGTCAGCACGGTGCGGGCGAATTCCTCGGCGCGCCGCGCGGCGTGCTCGATCTGCTTCGGGAAGCGCTTCGCGACCTTGACCATCATCTCCCGCACGTTGAGGAACGGGCGCGAGGACACGACCTTCGACAGATAGGCGCTCATCGCACCCACGGGCCGCGCGATGGACATGTCGTTGTCGTTCAGCACGACGATCATGCGGGCCTTCAGCGCGCCCGCATTGTTCATCGCCTCATACGCCATGCCGGCGGACATGGACCCGTCGCCGATCACCGCGATGACGTTGCGGTTGTCGCCCTTCAGGTCGCGCGCCACCGCCATGCCGAGGCCGGCACTGATCGAGGTGGAGGAATGCGCCGCGCCGAAGGGGTCGTATTCGCTCTCGCTCCGGCGGGTGAAGCCCGACAACCCGCCTTCCGTGCGCAGCGTGCGGATACGGTCGCGGCGCCCCGTGAGGATCTTGTGCGGATAGGCCTGGTGGCCGACATCCCAGATCAGCCGGTCGCGCGGCGTCTCGAAGATCGCGTGGAT
>JBIKSZ010000232.1:0-5672 GCA_044348345.1 Roseomonas sp.
ACAGGAACGGCTGCGTGGGCATGGCGGCACCTCCACCAAGCCCAGAATCACACCTCGCCGCGTCGCTTCAAGCGATTAATGGGTCCTGAGCCTAGGCCCTGGGCCGTCTCCGTGCATTCTTCCGCAGCCTAAGGGAGCTTCGCTGATGAAGGCCGTCGGTTACCGGCAGCATGGCTTGCCGATCTCCGATCCCCGCGCGCTCGAGGACCTGAACCTCCCCGATCCTGGCCCACCCGCGGGTCGCGACCTGCTGGTTCGCGTGCACGCCGTTTCGGTCAACCCACGCGATGTGAAGAGCCGCATGGCCTTCGCGGTGAAGGGCGGGACGCCGGTCGTGCTCGGCTATGACGCCTCGGGCGTCGTGGAAGCGGTCGGGCCGGAGGCGGAGCTGTTCCGTCCCGGCGACGCGGTCTTCTACGCCGGTGTGCTGGACCGCCAGGGCGCGAATGCCGAGCTGCAGCTGGTGGACGAGCGCATCGTCGGGCGCAAGCCGGCCACAGTTGGCCATGCCGCCGCGGCGTCCCTGCCGCTCACTGCGCTCACAGCCTGGGAGATGCTGTTCGATCGTCTGCAGATTCCGCGTGGCGGTGCCGCGGAAGGAGCCTTGCTCGTCATCGGTGGCGCAGGCGGCGTGCCCTCCGTCGCGATCCAGCTTGCTCGGCTGTTGACGGATGCGGTGGTGGTGGCGACGGCGTCGCGGCCGGAAAGCGCCGCCTGGGTGCGCGATCTCGGCGCGCAGCACGTCGTCGACCATTCGCGTCCGCTTGCGGCACAGGTCGCCGGGATGGAAGGCTTGTCGCCAGTGCGCTGGATCTTCTCCACCCATACCGACACGGCAAGCTGGTCGGAGATGGCGAAGATCGTCGCGCCGCAGGGCCGCATTGGCCTGATTGACGACCCCGAGCCGCTCGACCTCCGGCTGGTCAAGTTCAAGAGCGTCTCGATCCACTGGGAGGCGATGTTCACCCGCCCGATGTTTGCGACCGCCGACATGGTTCGCCAGCATCAGATCCTCGATGAGGTCGCGGCCCTGGTGGATGCCGGCGCGTTGCGCGCGACGGCATCGCAGAGTTATGGCGCCATCAACGCGGTGAATTTGCGCCGCGCCCATGCCGCGATCGAGGCAGGGCGTGCCGTCGGCAAGATCGTCCTGGAAGGCTTCTGAGGGAGACCCCGCATCATAGAGGCGACACAGGCGTGGGCCGCGTCGGACCTGCTCGTTCGCCACTGGCGGGCGGGCACGGTGCTGGACGCGCTGCCGGAAGGGCTTCGACCTGCCACGCGCGCGGAGGGTTATGCGATCCAGGCCCAGCTCGAGAAGCTGAGCGCGAAACCGCTCTGGGGCTGGAAGATCGCCGCGACCAGCACGGCCGGCCAGCTTCACATCGGCGTGGACGGACCTCTCGCGGGCCGGCTGCTCGCTGAGATGGTCCACGCCGATGGCGCGACACTACCATTCGGCGCGAACCGCATGCGCGTGGCCGAGGCGGAGTTCGCCTTCCGCATGGCGCGCGACCTGCCGCCGCGGGCCGAGGCCTACACGGTGGAGGAGGTGCTCGGTGCCGTCGCGGCTCTGCACACCGCCATCGAGGTGCCAGATTCGCGCTTCGTGGATTTCGCGACGGCGGGCGCGGCGCAATTGCTGGCCGACAATGCCTGCGCGCACCAGTTCGTGCTCGGGCCGGAGGCCCCCGCAAGCTGGCGCGACATGGACCTCGCGGCCCATCGCGTCATCGGGCGCGTCACCGGCCGGTTTGAGCGCGAAGGGGTGGGGGCGAATGTGCTTGGCGACCCGCGCATCGCGCTCGCCTGGTTTGCAAACGAACTCTCGCGCCACGGCATGACGCTGGCCGCCGGGCAGGTGGTGACGACAGGAACCTGCTTGGTGCCGATGGACGTGGCGCCAGGCGACGAGGTCGAGGTGGAATACGGCGAGCTCGGCCGCGTCGGCATTCGCTTCGCTACGGCATGATCATGCGGGCGGGCAGCTGCCCCGTCTGGCCTCAGCTGTCGAAGTTTCGGCTTGATCGGACGGTCGGTATGATCAGCGGGGGGAGGGGCCGGGGCGCGGAGCCATAGGCGAAGTGCAGCTCAGCATCGTCTCAGCCTGGATCGGCACCGCCTGCGCCCAGGAGGATGCCGCGGCGGCCCATGCCCAATGGCGCAGCTTTGCCGACCAGTTCCGCCCGAAGGTGCTGAAGCTCGCCGCGCTGATGGACAGCGCCGAGGAGGGCGTGCTGCCCTACATGCACTTCCCCGTCGCGCACCGGGCCAAGTTGCATTCAACGAACCCGATCGAGCGCCCCAACGGCGAGATCAAGTGTCGCACCGACGTGGTCGGCATCTCTCCCAACGAGGCTGCCGTCGTCCTCGTATGGCGTTGGCTGCTCAATGTCCTCTCTTTTGGCCATCTCAGCAGCGATCTTAGGGAAGTCTCTCTTCATCCAATTCATCAAAGTTGTGGGGGTTCTAATGGCTGTGAGGTCGGCCCTTATCTCCCTGTAGCTCTTCAGGCTGCCGTCCTCTTTGACATTCGCTTCTGCCTGCACATACCGCCTGAAGACCTCCCTATGGTCTCTTTTGTTGAGCGGAACGCCATGTAAGAGGTTGGCCTGAGCCGCCAGCAGCTTGGCCGCATTGATGTTAGTCTTGATTGCCCTGGCCTGGATATACTTCTTGTCAGTTTCCTGATGGGCCAAAAGGCGGTGGTGTCCATCAATGACAACGAACCTCGCGCCTTCCTTAGCGGGCCCCATGTCCATCACGAGGATTGGCGGAAAGGGTTCGGGCTCGTCGTGTTGGTAGCCGGGCCTATCTGATTTGAGCCTGTCTTTGTATCGTCTAACCGCATCGTGGTTCAGTCTTAGCCTGGGCTGAATGTCCTCCCAGGCTTCGACGTTCGTGACGGATATCCTCTTTGGCTTGATCGCCTTCTCAATGTCTTCAATCGTAAGCATTATCTTGGTCTCGTATACCTAAAGCTATGATCTTTGGGGTCTGATTCCCCTATGCTGTCGTTTGGGTGGGACAGCGCATCACGGCTTTCACAGTTTGGTGGTTCCAGGGCTTCCCTCTGGGGCCTTCTAGGCCCGCCTGATTCAGCTTCCTCGCAAGCTCTCTCAAGCTCATCCCAGGCTCGGCCAGGGCTTCCATCTGAGGCCTGACACGGGCTCGGAATTGGGCTGCCCTCAATGATCGTGCTTGGGCTGCTGCCTGGGTGCCCTGAGCCTGATCGGGGCCGGTAGCTGGTCGGTACACGCTGTCGCCGCCAAGCTTCACGCCCCTGGCCTTTGCCGCTGCCAGGGCTGCCTTCGTTCGGGCCGGTATGGCTCTGGCTTCTTCCTCAGCGACGGCAGCTAGGATGTGCAGGGTGAGCCTGTTCACCAGGGGCATGTCTGCCGCCAAGAACCCCACGCCGCTCTCCATGAGGTTGGCGATGAAGGCGAGATTCCTGGCGAGCCGATCCAGCTTGGCCACGATCAGCGTCCCGCCTGTCTCCCTGCACCAATGTAGGGCCTTGGCTAGCTCGGGGCGGTCCTGCTTCCGCCCGCTTTCGATCTCGACAAAGACGGGCTCAAGCAGCCTGTCCTGAGGTCCTAGATGGGCGGTGATGGCTGCCTTCTGAGCTTCTAGCCCCAGGCCGCTCCTGCCCTGCTTGTCGGTGCTGACACGGCAATAGCGAACGTAAAGCCGCCCCTCCTTCATGGCGGGCTGCTCCTTCAATCGGTCTGTTGGGAATGGAGTCCACCAGATCGACGCTCGTAGATTTGGTGGCCTTCCAAATACCGCTTATGCAAACCCCGGAGTGGGGTTGAAGGAGAGGCTTCGCGAAAGTCGGGCGACTTTTTCTATTGTTATTGGAATTTCTGCTTAATTTTTGCCAAGTAAAAAAGGGCCTCATCAAAATCTGACTGCCTGGTCGGCTTTTTGATAAAATTGCAAGAACAAATAGACTCTGCCTCTGTTGGTAGAAAATTATATCCGGTCAAAAAGGTAAAGGGCACTCCTCGTGAACGCAAAGCGTGAGCGATGGGAAGGCTAGTTTCTCCTCCGAGATTGAAATCAAGAATTGCCATGTCGATTGGCTGATTTTCTATGATCGACATTGCCTCGTCTACATTACTGGCGAGTTCCGCCAAATCACAGCCGGCAATCTGCAGCATTTCCTCCAAGCTGAGTGCTATGAGTGCCTCGTCTTCGACGATTAGTACACGCTTGCCGCTTATCGATTGAGACTGGACGGTGCCTGATGTTTTTGCTGGCCGGTGCTGAGACTGCTTGTCCGTCACCGCTGCTGGTCCCAGAAAGATCTCGTAAAGAACCCCCTCTGGGCGCCAGATGGTCTTAATGTCCCCCTCGATCTGGTGGCCGAGCGTCGCCGCGATCAGGCGGGAGCCGAATCCTCGTCGGGAAGGCGCGGTAACATTGTGGCAGCCACGCTCCGACCATTCGATCAGTACGCCGCCACTCTTCATCTCAGACCAGGTAATCCGGATTGCGCCCGCCGGCTGAGATAGCGCCCCGTACTTGGCGGCATTAGTCGTCAATTCATGAAGTATCAACGAGACCGCCTGCACCTGAGTGGGTGCCACACCCAAATCGGGCCCATCGAGAGAGCATCGGTTGGCACCGTCGAAAGCGCTGATTTCGCCCTGGATGAGGTCCCTCAAGCTTGCGCCAGCCCAGGATTGGTCAGCAAGGATTGAATGAACTCGCGCGAGGGCGGCGATGCGATGCTCAACGGCGCTTCGGAAATCATCGATACTGTCAGCCCGCGTCAGCCGCACGACCGACAAAACTGTCGCCAGAATGTTCTTGGCCCGGTGGTCGACCTCACGAGCCAGGAGCCTCTGTCGCTGCTCGCTTTGTTGGATATCCTCGATCGCCTTCTTCTCTGCAGTTACGTCCATGTCTACGCCAATCATAGTCGCGGGATGTCCGGCGGAATTAAAAGTGATCAATCTTTTGGACCTAATCCAAATCTCCCTGTTTGTCTGAGCGTGACGTACCCGTATCTCGAGCGAAACGCGTGTCTCCTTTGTGCCAGGCTCAGCCATGGGCAAATTAGGAACAGGTAGGTTATGCCCCTCATGGTGCATGAAGCTGCGAGACTGCTCGAGACTCGGAACGCCATATCTGGGATCGAAGCCCCTGATCTCAAATTGCTTATCCGACCAATAAGCTTCGCCTGTCTCGTAGTTTCTAAAAAATACGCCTAGGCCTGCGATCTCCTGCGCCATCAGAAGATGCTCCGCTTCAGCACTGCGCCGCGCTGAGCGCTGCTCTGCCGTCTCCGCCCCCTCCAACTGCAACGCCGCCTCTCGGTCTCCACGATACCAATCATGCATCGGAATTGCTCCGAATCGATCTGTAATGTTGACTAAGCACTATCGTTGTCGACCGCAACAGATTGTTGCGCTCTCGGTCGATGCGCTGATCTCTTCTATTCGATCACATTACCGAGAGGGCGGATGCGTGCGCCAGGGCCTTCACGGTGGTGCCGCACCTCTCTGGTGCGGATTGGCGTGCGTCTACTCTGCCTCAAGCCGTGCGGTGTCCACGGAAGCCGGCCAACCTTGCTTTGTTGGGTGAAAGTGTTGGGTGATTTCTGGGCGCGGGATTATAAAAAATACCATGAAAACAGCATCTTATGTGCGATAAAGCTTGATGGT
>JBIKSZ010000233.1:0-5639 GCA_044348345.1 Roseomonas sp.
GTGATGGCTGCGATGCCAGCCTCGATTGGTGGCGCTCTCCCGAGTCGCGCCGGCCCGCCCCCGCCCTGCCCGGCCCGCCGCCTCGGCTGCCCGCCGCCTGCACCGGCGTGCTGGCCGCGCCCGCGCAATAGGCAGGATTGCCGCAAAATCAGGCACTCAGCCCCGCGATTCTGCATCGCGGCATGACCTGCCCGCGGCGCGCGTCTTGCGTGACGATGCCCGTGTGACGCACACCTCACGGCATTGAGCGGACCAGGGGGCATGATGGAGCGGCCATTCGTCGAGATCTCCGAGGTCGCCATGCGCTATGGCGGCGTGGAGGGGACCCTCGCGCTGCAAGGCACCAGCATGAACATCGCGCGCGGCGAGTTCGTGGCGGTCGTTGGCCCTTCGGGCTGCGGGAAGTCCACGCTGATGCGCCTGGTCACCGGCCTCTGGCCGGCCACGGCGGGTCAGGTGGTGGTGGCGGGCACGGAGGTTTCGGGCCCCCTTTCGATCGCCGGGATGGCCTTCCAGAACCCGACCCTGCTGCCCTGGCGCAACATCCTCGACAACGTGATGCTCCCGCTTGAGGTGGTGGAGCCGCATCGCCGCCAGCTTCGCGCGAAGCGCGCCGACTATGAGAAGCAGGCGAAGGACCTGCTCGCCCTGGTCGGCCTCGGCGGCTTCGAAGCAAAGTTCCCCTGGCAGCTCTCGGGCGGCATGCAGCAGCGCGCGAGCCTCTGCCGCGCGCTGATCCACGAACCCGCTTTGCTGATGCTGGACGAGCCCTTCGCCGCGCTCGACATCTTCACGCGTGAGGATCTCTGGTCGGTCCTGCAGGATGTCTGGATGGTGCGTCGCCCGACCGTGATCCTGGTCACGCACGACCTGCGCGAGGCCGCTTTTCTCGCCGACCGCGTGCTGGTGATGTCCTCGCGCCCCGGCCGCATCATCGCGGAGCGCAAGGTGGACTTCCCCCGCCCGCGCACGCTCGAGACCACCTACACCCCCGAATTCGTCTCCCTCGTGCACGATCTGCGCGAGTACATCAGCGCCGCCCGCAAGGGCGAGGAGATCGCGCATGCCTGACGACACGGGGACGGTCCGCCCGGCCGCAGCCGCCAATGCCGCGGGCATGTCGCCCGAGGCGCTGAAGCGCCTTCAGGAGATGGCCGCCGCCGCGCGCCGCCGGCGCCGGCTGCAAGCCTGGCTGCCCTGGCTGGTGATCGTCGGCATGTTCATCGTGTGGGAAGCCGCGGTGCAGGCGTTCAACGTGCCGCAATTCGTGCTGCCCGCGCCGACCGACATCGCGGCGAGCATGGTGAAGTGGTGGAAGCCGCTGCTCGATAATTCCTGGCAGACGCTGATGACGACGCTGATCGGCTTCGGCTTCGCCATCGTCTTCGGCCTGCTGCTGGGCATCGCCATCGGCAGTTCGACGCTGCTCTATCACGGGCTCTATCCGCTGCTGATCGGCTTCAACTCCATCCCGAAGGTCGCGGTGGTGCCGATCCTGGTGATCTGGTTCGGCATCGGCACCGTGCCGGCCGTCATCACCGCCTTCCTGATCAGCTTCTTCCCGATCGTGGTGAATGTCGCGACCGGCATCGCCACGGTGGAGCCGGAGCTGCGCGACGTGCTGCGGGCGCTGGGCGCGCGGCATGTGGACATCATCAAGAAGGTCGGCCTGCCGCGGGCGATGCCCTATTTCTTCGCCTCGCTGAAGATCTCGATCACGGTGGCCTTCGTGGGGTCCATCATCGCGGAGACGGTCGCGGCCAACAAAGGCATCGGCCACTTGATGATTCTCGCCTCCTCGCGCTTCGACGTGCCGCTGGTCTTCGCCGGGCTGATGGTCACGGCGGTGATGGGCGTTGCCATGTATGTCGCCGCCGTCGCGATCGAGGATCGCACCACCGGCTGGGCCATGCGCGGGCAGAACGACCAGGGCGAGGTGAAGTTCGGCGGGGCGTGAACGAAGAGCCGTTGGACACGGCCGATACGGGCCGGTCCGACGGGTTTCCGTTAACCTTCTCCCGGCAGGATGGATGCGTAATTCCATCCGCCGGGAGCTTATCGCGTGCAGGCCGAGACCTCTGCCGTCGTTCTTCGTAAGAGCCTTATCTGGAGGCTCTGCCGACCCATCCCGATCGCCATGGGCATTGGCTGCCCGCTGCTGATCCTCGGCCTGCATCTCGGCATGACGGAGGTCACCAACCGCTTCGCGGCGGAGAAAGCGATCCAGACGGCCGATATCGCGCGGACCGCGCGCAACTACTACGCCCGCTTCGTCATCGCCGATGTGCTGCGCAGCCGGGATTTGCGAGCGTCGCACGACCATGCGGCAGACCCGACCGCCATCCCGATCCCCGCGACCTTCCTGCTCGACCTGGCCGACGAGTTGGCCTCGAACGGGACGCAGTACCGCTTCTACAGCGACCTGCCCTTCCCCCAACGCGCCGGCCGCGTCCTGGATGAGGATCAGCGTGCCACCCTGGCGGCTCTCCGCGCCGACCCCAACGCGCGGATCACCAAGCTCGTCAGGGAGGCCGACGGGCGAACGACGATGCGTGTCGCAACGGCCGACCGCATGGCACCAGGCTGCGTCGCCTGCCACAACAGCCACCCGCAAAGCCCGCGGCAGAATTGGGTGGAAGGCGATGTGCGCGCCGTCTTCGAAGGCGTCGTGGATGTCTCCGACTACGTGGCCGCGATGACCATGGTGCGCTGGGGGCTCAGCGGCAGCCTCGCCCTGATGGCGTTGACGCTGATCGCCTTCGTCGCCCGGCCGGCGCTCGATGTCCGGCGGCGGCTGTCCACGCTCGGCAGCGCGATGCAGCAGCTTGCCGCCGGGCGCCGCGACGTGGCCTCGCCCCCGATCGGCCGGCACACGGATGAGGTGACGGTCATGGCCGGCGCCTTCGAGGTCTTCAAGCAGAACGCCGCCGAGCGCGACCGCCTGGAAGCCGAGCAGCGCGCAGCCGAGGCGCAGCGGCAGGAGGAGCTGCGCACCATCGCCGCCGGCTTCGAGCAGGGCGCCGGCCAGGCCGTGCGCGCGCTGTCCCAGACGGTCGGCCTGCTCGAACAGCAGGTCGGGACGGTCACCACCGCCGTGCAGGCCGCCGGCGGCCAGGTCGGCGGCATGAACCGCGCCGCGGCCGATGCCCGCGACAATACGCAGATGGTGGCCGCGGCGGCTGAGGAGCTGGCGGGCACGGTGCGACAGATCACCGCCGAGGTGTCCACCGCCGGCGCCCAGGCACGCGAGGCGATGCGGGAAGTGGATGCGGCCAATGCGCGGGTCGTCGGCCTGACGGAAGCCGCCAACCGCATCGGCCAGGCCGTGACCCTGATCGCCGACATCGCCGGCCAGACGAACCTTCTGGCCCTGAACGCAACCATCGAGAGCGCCCGCGCGGGCGAGGCCGGCAAGGGCTTCTCCGTCGTCGCCGGTGAGGTGAAGGCGCTCGCCAGCCGTACCGCCCAGGCGACCGAGGAGATCCGCCGCCAGGTGGAGGCCATCCAGCAGGAAACGCGCGCCGCCGTCGCCGCGATCCAGCTGGTCGGGACCGCCGTCGCCTCGCTCGACGGTGCGGCGGCCTCGATCAGCGATGCAGTCGTCCGGCAGGGCGATGCGACGGGGCGGATCGCGGACCGGGCGCGCAGCTCCAGCCAGACCGTTGCCACGGCGGCCGAGGCCGCGGCCGAGGTCGGCAGCGCGGCCGCCAGCGCGACCGAGGCCTCCACCGGGCTCGCGACGGCCTCGAGCCGTCTGGTCGAGGAAGCGACCCGGCTACAGGAGGCGGTGACCAGCTTCGTGGGCGAGCTCCGCCGCGCCTGAGCCGCCGGAGGACCTCACCCCCCGAGGATGAAGGCGTCCGGTACCTCATAGCGCTCGCGCTGCAGCCGGATCAGGGTCAGGTCGCCGTCGCGCTGCACCTGCGGCCAGCCCGGCGCCGCGGGTGCATCGGCGCCGGTGAACTGTCCCTGCACGAAGAACAGCATGCGCGTGCCACCGCCAGGCAGCGAGACCGCAACCGTCGCCTCCCCCGCCGGGCCGCGGGCGACGCCGGCGGGGCAGCGCCCCATCGTCGCGCCAGTGCCGATCGCGCAGGGCATCTCCGCCCGGGCGTCGAAGGCCCCGCGCGCGGCACGCGCGGCGCTGCCCAGGCCCGGCGGCGCCCCGGCCGCCTTGCCCGCCGCCTCGCCCCCACCGCTGACACCGACCCGCAGCGCGAAAGACGCGCGCTCGCCTCGCCGGCCGGCGGCGCGGCTCTGGAAGACCTGGATCAGATACTCGCCATCCTCTGCAGCCCGCAGTTCCGCCTCGGTGCCGACGACCACACCAATGAGCAACGCCTCCGCCTCGCCCGGACGACGGCCGGGGGCGAAGACATTGAAGGCGACGTGACCGCTGCCGGAGGTCAGCCGCACCTGCAGCATCTGCCCGGCCCGCAGGGCGATCAGGTATTCGTGGCTGTCCCGCCCGGTGATGCGGTCGCGGATGGTCGTGGCATGGGTGCCGGGCTCGATATGCACACGCTCGCGCTGGACCTGCTCCGCGCTCGCCGGCTGACATGCCAGGATGGCCAGGGCCAGAAGGCCGAACAGAGCGGGGCGTCGCATGCGGCGTGCTCCTTCGTCGCGGCGGGCCAGAGCGGGCGCGGCCCTTGGCGGCCAGACTGCCGGTGACGGGGCCGGAACGGAAAGCATTTCACGCACGGTGCGGCGCGGCCCCCGATGGACAGACGCCGCGCCCTGGCGCATCCCCGATACGGGACGAAGGTTCGAGGCAGCATGATCGGCGTCGATTGGGGCACCACCAGCCTGCGCGCCTACCGGCTGGGGCCGGATGGCGCGGTGACCGAGCGGCTCGACCGGCCGGGCGGCATCCTGACCGTGCCGGCCGGCGGCTTCCCGGCCGCGCTGGCCGAGGCCATCGGCCCCTGGCTCGCCGCCGGCGAGACGCGCGTGCTGCTCTGCGGCATGGTCGGCAGCCGCCAGGGCTGGGTCGAGGCGCCCTATCTGCGCTGCCCCGCCGGCCCCGCTGAGATCGCCGCCGCCACCATCCCGATCCCCTTCGACGCCGCCGAGGTCCGCTTGGTGCCCGGGCTCACCACCGAGGATGCGGACGGCATCCCCGACGTGATGCGCGGGGAGGAGACGAAGCTCGTCGCACTCGCCAGGACGCTGGATGACGGGCTCGCCTGCCTGCCCGGCACGCACAGCAAATGGGCTCGGCTCGCCGCCGACCGCATCACCCATTTCACCACCCATATGACCGGCGAGGCCTTCGCCGCGCTGTCGCAGCACACCATCCTGGCGCGCACCAGCGCAGACGGCCCGCATAGCCCGGCCGCCTTCGCCCGCGGTGTCGCGCGGGCGCGGCAAGGGGGCGGGCTGCTGCATCACCTGTTCGGGGCGCGCACGCTGCATCTGATGGCCCGGCTGACACAAGCGGAGACGCCAAGCTTCCTCTCCGGCCTGCTGATCGGCCACGAGATCGCCGCAGCGTTGGCGGAGACGGGCGCGCGACAGGTCGAGTTGGTCGGCGCCGCCGGACTTGCCGCCCGCTACGAGGAGGCGCTGCGCCTTTCGGGCGTCGAGGTCCGCACCCATGACCCGGACCTGGTCGCGGGCGGGCTGCATGAGATTGG
>JBIKSZ010000234.1:0-5615 GCA_044348345.1 Roseomonas sp.
GAGCGAGTTGCGCCGCTTCATGCATGCCACGCTGGATTCCAACCCGCGGCATCGGCCTGACTATGCCGGACCGCGGTATGCCGGGCCGGTGGCGCCGCTCGGCTTTCCCGTTCACGCGTTCCGCCGTCCGGCCGACCAGGAGTGGGACCCGCTTGAAGGCCATGGCGACCCGGAGTTCGACGGCACCTCGCGCCTGATCCGTCAACATCTGCCGCGCATGCCCGTCCCGCTCTCGGGCGTGCTGAATGGCGGGTATGAATACGAATTCTTCAGCCATGCGAGACTGGGCGAGCGCATCTTCTGCCGCAGCGCCTATCGCGGCGTAACGCAGCGCCAGGGCCGCAGCGGGCCGATGGTGATCGTGACGGTGGACGACGAGTTCGCCGCCGGGGAGGAGCGGCGTCCGCTTTTCCGCTGCACCACCAACCTGATCCTGCGCTGAGCATGGTGAGGCTATCGCCGCTCGCTGGGCTGCGTGTGCTGGAACTGGGCGGCGACGTCTCGCTTGCCTTCGCGGCCCGCCTGCTGGCGGATCTCGGAGCGGAGGTGCTGCGACCGGATCCCCCGGGCGGCGATCCGCTGCGGGCGGCTCCGCCTGTGACGGAGGCGGGTAGCGCGCTCTTCGCCTACCTCAACCACGGCAAGGCGGTACTTTCCGTGGAGTCCGTCGCCGCCATTGCGGCTGACGCTGACCTGGTGCTGTGGGCGCCGGGCGCCGCGGGTGGCGCGGCGCTTGGCGCATCGCTGCCGGGGCGGGAGGATACGGCGCGGCCGCCGGTCGTGGTTTTCACCGCTCATGGCCTGGTGGGGCCGCGCGCCGGCCAGCCGGCGAATGCCTTCACCGCGCAACATGGCGGCGGTTTCGCGTGGCATCAGGCGTGCCCCGTGAGCGACCCGGAGGGGCAGCCGCCGCTTGGCTGCCCGGATCGCGAGGCGGCGATGCTGGTCGGTCTCGTCGGCGCGAATGCCGCCATGGCCGCGCTGGCCGAGCCTCGCAGCCAAAGGCCTGCGCCGTGGATCGACTTGTCGGCCGAGGACGTCTTCGCCTGGAATCTGGTGGATGCCCTCGCGGAATATCACGATGGCGTGCTGGCGCCTGGCCGCAAACGCGCGCCGGGGCGCGAGATCACCATCGCCGGCGGCCTCGTCTGGCTGCTGCCCTGCGCCGATGGCACCATCGTCGTCTCCCCCCGCGAGGACCATCAATGGGCGCGCTGGGTGGAACTTATGGGTAGCCCGGCATGGACGCAGGATGCTGCGCTCTGCGGCACGCGCGCCGCACGCACGAAGAACGCGGCGGAGCTGGGGCGCCTGATGCGCGCCTGGTCAGCAGGCGTCTCGGCCCGGCCGGTCTTCGAGCAGGCGCAAGCCGCACGCGTCGCCTGCTTTCCCGTCAGCACTGCGCCTGACCTGCTGGCAAACCGCCAGCTCGCTGCGCGGCGTTTCTTCCGCCACCTGGCGCTCCCGGAGGGCGGCGCACTCCCGATGCCAGGCCTGCCCTTTGCGATGCGCGATGCCGCAGGTGCGGAGCTGCCGCGCGGCGAGCCGATCTGCTTGCCGCAGCCGCCCGCCAGGCTCGCGCCGCGCCGTGCGGTGGACCTGCCGGGTGGCAAGTGGCACGCGCCTCTCGCCGGCATCCGCGTGGTGGATTTTTCTTGGGTCGTCGCAGGGCCGATGGCGACCAAGATGCTCGGCGCGCTGGGTGCCGAGATCATCAAGATCGAGTCCTCGCAGCGTGCGGAGTTCTCCTTCCGCGGTGGCTGGTTTGCAGGGGTCAACAACAACAAGCGCAGTTGCACGATCGATATCACGACGCCGGACGGCCAGGCGCTAATCCGCGGCCTGGTCGCGCAGGCCGACGTGGTGGTGGAGAATTTCTCGTCCCGCGTGCTGCGCAAGAACGGGCTGGCCTATGAGGATCTGCAGGCGGTGCGGCCCGACATCGTCTATGTCTCTGCGTCCGGCCTCGGCCGCGCGGGACCGGAGCGTGACCTGCTTGCCTATGGTTCGCTGCTGCAATGCTACAGCGGCCGTGTCGGACTGATCGGCAGGGCGAACCCGCAGCTCGAGGCGATGGGCGTCATGCCCGCCTGGACGGACCCCGTGACGTCGCTGTGGGAGAGCTTCGCGATCATGGCCGCACTGCGCCATCGCGCGGCGACCGGCCAGGGCGCCTTCATCGACCTCTCCATGCTGGAATCCACCGTGGCGCTGCTGCCGGATGCGCTCCTGCATGCCGGCCTCGGCCGGAGCGTGCCGCGGCGCGGCAGCGACCACGACCTGTCCGCTGCGCCATCAGGCCTGTTCCGATGTGCCGGGGACGACGAGTGGCTTGCGTTGTCGGTGGACAGCCCGGTGGCCTGGGCGGGCCTCTGTGCCACGCTCGGCCGGGCCGACTGGGCCGCACGCGCTGAGTTCGCGGCGCCGGAAGGACGCATCGCCGCTGAGTCGATGCTGCGCGACTCCATCGCCGCCTGGTGCCGCGGCCGGGAGGCGCAGGACGCAGAGGCGACTTTGCGCGCGGCGGGCGTGCCGGCTGCGCGTTCGCGCGGGATCTTCGATCTGGTGCAGGACGCGCATCTCGCCGCGCGCGGTGTCTACCGGTGCCTTGAGAACGGGGCCTGGAGCATCGCGCTGCCGTGGATGGATGCCGATGGATGGCGCGGCGCGCTGCGGTCCGTGCCCGGCCTCGGTGCCGACAACGCCTATGTGTTCGGGGAGCTTCTTGGTCTCGACGCGGCGCGTCGCGCGGCGCTCGAGGAAGCGGGGGTGATCCGGTGAAAGAGAGGTTGCCTTGCTGAAGGTCGATACGGTCCAGCCAGACCTGCGGTTCTTCGAGGAGTTCCAGGACGGGCAGGAACTGCCCACTGTGACGCGCGGCCCGATGATGGTGGGCCATCAGGTGCGCTGGGCTGGCGCGTGCGACAACTACGAATCCGAATTCCACCACGACGAATACGTTGCCAAGGCGCAGGGCCTGCCGGGCATCCTGCTCTCGGGGCCATTGATCGCGTCCTGGCTTCTGACGACCGTGGTGCAATGGATGGGGCGCGGCGCGCGCCTCGTGCGGTTCGCTGACCAGAACCGTGGCTCCACCATGCCGCGCGACCTCGTGCATTTCCATGGCAAGGTCCGCCGTACCTACGAGGAAGGCGGCAAGGCTTTTGTCGAGCTTGAGTGCTGGGTGACCAATCAGCGCGGCGAGGTGACGACGCCAGGCTCTGCGCTGGTCGAGATGCCCAGACGCGGTTCATGAGGGAGGCCGGCACCATGTCCATCGCTACGACCGAGATCTCCGACGCAGATGCGCAAGCCTTCCTCGACAGCCTGATCGGGCCGCTGAATGAACCCGTGCAGGTGCAGGTCGAACTGGGCGCCGTGCGCCGCATGGCGCTCTGCCTCGGCGACCTCGACCCCATCCACTTCGACGAAGCCGCGGCGAAGGAAAGGGGGCACCGCGGTATCGTCGCGCCCTGGCCGCTGCTCTGGCTCTATTTCTTCACCTGCACTGTCTACGAGCACGACTTTCCTTTTGGTCGGGCGACTGTGCATGGCGCGGACGATTATGAGTTCCATGCGCCGATGATCGTGGGCGACGTGCTGACCGTGACGACCGCGATGGTCGATGCGCGGATCAAGCATGGCAAATCCGGCCGGCTCGGCCAGGTCGTCTCGGAGCGGCGCTTTATCAACCAGAGGGGGGAGCTCTGCGCCGTGCTGCGCACGACCCTCTTCCGCCGATGAGTGGCGGTGCCATTCCGGACTATATCACGCCGGAGGTGACAGCGCTGATCGGCGCGGAGGCGCCGGCCGTGCGTGCGTGCCATCCCGTCGAAGCCAGCGAAGTCCGCCGCTTCCACCAGGCGCTGATGGATAACGCGCCGCGGTACCGGGATGCGGAAGCAGCGCAGCGCTATGGCGGCGTCGTCGCGCCGATCGGCTTCCCCGTGCATGCCCACCGGCGCGCGGAAGACGCGGCCGATCCGCTCGAGAACATGGATCGGCCGGACTACGATGGCGTCGATCGCGCGTTGCGGCCGGGCCTGCCGGAGATCAAGGTTCCGCTCAACCGCCTGATGAACGGCGGCTACGAATACGAGCTGTTCCGCCATGCGCGACCAGGCGAGCACATCGTGCTGCGCAGCCGCTATGCCGACATCTATCAGCGCAATGGCAAGACCGGACCGATCGTCTTCGTCGTCATCGAGGACAGCTACGAGACCGAAACCGGTGAGCGCCTGCTGCGCTCGCTCAACACCATGATTCTTCGATGAGGGGCCGAGGATGAGCGGAATGCAAGGAGCCGTCTTCGACGACGTCGAGATCGGCCAGGAGATTCCCGCGCTGGTGAAGGGTCCGATGACGACGGCGCATATCATGCGCTGGTCGGCAGCGATGGAGAACTGGCACCGCATCCACTACGACTGGAAGTATGCGACCGAGCATGACAAGCTGCCGGACGTCATGGTGAATGGCAGCTGGAAGCAACATGTCATGATCCAGCTTCTCTCGGACTGGGCGGGCGACACAGGCTGGGCCTGGAAGGTGGCCTTCCAGTTCCGCGGCATGAACGTCCCAGGTGACACCCTCACCGCCTGGGGGCGCGTGACCGGCAAGGAGGAACGCGGCCGCTTCGGTGTCGTGGACCTCGAGATCGGCCTGCGGGATCAGTCGGGTGCGGAGAGCACGCCGGGCCGCGCGCGTGTCGTGCTGCCGCGCCGTGGCGGGCCGGCCGTACCCTATCCCTTCGATCCTGCGGTGCTGGACGGCTGAGCCATGTGGCACCTGCCGAAGACCGTCCATCTGATGGAGGTCGGCCCGCGCGACGGGCTGCAGATCGAGCCGACGATCCTGACGACCGCCCAGAAGCTTGAACTGCTGGAGGCGATCGCCGAGGCCGGGGTGACGGAGATCGAGGCTGGATCCTTCGTCAACCCGAAGGCGGTGCCGCAGATGGCCGATAGTGCGGAGGTCTTCGCACGGCTGAACCGTCGAGCTGGCGTGACCTATCGCGCGCTGTGGCTCAACCCGCGAGGTCTCGACCGCGCGGTGGAGACGGCAAAGGTGGATCTCGATGGACGCCTGCAGCTGACGGCGAGCGAGGCCTTCGTCAAGCGGAACACCAACCGCAGCATCGATGAGACCTTTGCCGACATTCCTGACTGGATTGCCCGCTACAAGGCGGCTGGCGTGGCGCCGGACAGCCTGGGCATGATGGCGGCCTTCGGTTGCAACTTCGAGGGCGACGTCCCGGAGGCGCGCGTTATCGGCCTGATCGCGCGGGCCGAGGCCATGCTGGTGGAGGCCGGGTCGTCGCTGCGTCACGTCAGTCTGGCGGATACCATGGGTTGGGCGACGCCCGACCGCATCCGGCGCATGATCGGGGCCGTGCGGGGGCGTTGGCCCGACCTCGCGGTCAAGCTGCACCTGCACGATACCCGCGGCACGGCAATGGCGAATGCGATGGCTGCGCTCGAGATGGGCGTGCGGGAATTCGACGGCTCCATCGGCGGCCTCGGCGGGTGCCCCTTCGCCGGCCATAAGGGTGCGGCAGGGAACATCTGTACCGAGGACCTCGCCTATATGTGCGAGGAGATGGGCATCGCGACCGGCAT
>JBIKSZ010000052.1:0-18056 GCA_044348345.1 Roseomonas sp.
CTTCCAGCAGGAAGGGGTTGAACAGGTAGTCGAAGAACCCGTCCCAGGACCAGATATGGATGACCGCCTACTCCGCACATGAACCCTCCCCCGCGGGCGGGGGAGGGCAGGGTGGGGGTGCGAGGATGAGGGCGCGCCAAGGCGCCAGCCCCCACCCCGACCAGCATTCAGCGCAGCGGCAATGCCGCTGCCCCCCGCAAGCGGGGGAGGGAGAGAAGGGTAGCCTATTGCGGCCCGACGACCGAGAAGGTCGGGTCCGCAATGGTCACGCCATAGCGCTGGAACAGCGCGCCCAGGCTGCCATCCGCCTGCATCTCCAGCAGCACGCCCGAGACCGCCATCGCCAGCGTGCGCGACCGGAAGGCGAAGGCCGCCGGCGTCGGGAAAAGCCCATGCAGCACGCGCGGGAATTCGCCGCGCTGGTCGTATTCGGCCGCCACCGCGTCAATCGAGGTCACCGCCTCCACCTGGCCGGCGCGCAGCGCCTGGAAGGCGACGGCGAAATTGTCGAAGGTGCGCACATTGATCGGCCGCTGACCCGCAGCCTGCAGGGTCTGGCTGATCTCGCGGAGCCGCCGCTCCTCGAAGCCGCCGAGCTCGACGCCGACGGTCCGCCCCGCCAGGTCGCGCTCGGCACGGATGTTCTGCGGGTTGCCGCGCGCAGCGCTGATGGCCACCGCGTTGTTCTCGTAGCGGACCATCTGCATCATCCGGGCGCGTTCCTCGGTGAAGAAGATGCCGGTGTTGATCATGTCCCACCGGCGCGCGGCCAGCCCTGGGATCATCGCGCTGAACTCGATGCGGACATATTCGGGCGTCAGGCACAGACGCCGCGCGATCTCGGTGCCGAGCTCGATCCGCATGCCCTGCAGCTGCCCTTGCGCGTTCACGAATTGCAGCGGTGGCAGGGTGGGGTTGGTGGACATCACCAGCGTGCGCGGCTTGACCAGCTCGCTATCCGCGACGCGCGGCTGGCAGGCCGGCTGCTGCGCCATGGCTGGCGAGGCGAAGACGGCCGCAACAGCGGCCAGCAGAAGACGACGCATCTCTCTTGCCCTTCCTTCCTGGACTACTCGGCGGCCAGCTTCGCGCCTTGCGACAGCAGCCCCATCTCCTGCAGCACGGCTGCAAGCTTCGGCACGTCCGCACCCGGCAGGGGCAGGCGCGGCGGGCGCGGATCGCCCATGCCCATCCCCATCAGCCGGAAGCCCGCCTTGGTCCCCGCGACGTAGCGCGGCCCGCCCACCCAGGGCAGCAGCGGCGCCAGCCGCCGATAGAGCGCCAGCGCCTTGTCCCTATCCTTCTCGAAGGCCGCCGCGTGGAACATCTCCGTCGAGAGCCGCGGTGCCAGGTTCGAGCACACGGCCACCCAGCCGATTGCGCCGAGCCACGCGCTCTCGTAGCCGAGCACGCCGGCGAAGACCTCCATCCGGTCGCCGCAGAGTGCGACGATGTCGCGCACGCGCGTTACCTCCAGCGTGCTTTCCTTGACGTAGAGGCAGTTCGGGATGCGGCTGATCTCCGCCAGCATCTCCGCCGTCATATCCACATTCGCTGTTGCTGGGTTGTTGTAGACCATGATCGGCAGGCCGATCGCTTTCGCCACCGTGTCGTAGTGGTGCATCAGCTCAGGCAGGGTTGGCACGGAATAGAAGGGCGGGATGATCATCACGCCATCGGCGCCGAGCGCTTCCGCTTCCTTCGAGGTCCGCACCACCTCGCGCGTGTCCTCGGCGCCAGTGCCGATGATGACGGGCACGCGCCCGCGCGCGGTCTTCACCACCGTCTCGACGATCGCCGTGCGTTCTTCCGGCGAGACGGAGAGGAACTCGCCGGTCGAGCCCAGCGGGATCAGGCCGCGGATTCCCTCGGCGACCTGGAATTCCACCAGGCGCTCCAGCGCCTTGAGGTCCACAGCTTCACCGTCTTCGGTGAAGGGTGTGATCAGCACGGTGTAGCAGCCGCGGAAAGCTTCGCCGGACATTGTGGGGGTCTCCCTGTCGCCGGAACGCATCTCGTGGCAGCATCGGAGAACCATTTGGACACGCGGGCAAGCCCCCCACGATGCGCCTGACCCATTCGCGGATCACGCCCTCTGCCGAAGCGGTGAGCATCCGCTTCGACGGATGCCCGGTTTCGGCGCTGCCCGGCGAGACCGTCGCCGCCGCGCTGTCGGCCGCGGGCGTGCTGGCGTATCGGCGCACGTCATCGGGTGCACCGCGCGGGCTGTGGTGCGGCATGGGCGCCTGCTTCGATTGTCTGGTGACGATCGACGGGCGCCCAAACCAGCGCGCCTGCCTCGCGAAGGTCGTGCCCGGCATGGTTGTGGAGTCTGCACCCGGTGCCGCGCCGCTCGCGCCCGAGCCGCAGGCCGCGCCGGAGGAACTCGCGCCGGAGGTGATGGTGGTCGGCGCCGGCCCCGCAGGGTTGTCGGCTGCCATCGCGGCAGCCGAGGCGGGCTGCGACGTGCTGGTGCTGGATGAACGCGATGCCTCGGGCGGGCAGTATCTGAAGCCGCTCGCCGCCAGCCATGCGCACCCCGCGCCGGACCGGCAGTTCCGCCAATCCGCCGCGCTCCGCGACCGCGCGCTGGCCGCGGGCGTCGCCTTCCGCCATGGCGCGACGGTCTGGGGCGCCTTCGCGCCGGATGAGATCGCTGCGCTGATCGGCGGACGCAACGTGCTGATCCGCCCGCAGCGGCTGATCCTCGCGCCCGGTGCGCATGAACGCCCGGTGCCGATCCCCGGCTGGACGCTGCCGGGCGTGATGACGACCGGCGCGCTGCAGACCTTGGCGCGCGCCAACCGCGTTTCCCCGGCGCCGCGCGTGATCGTCGCGGGGAATGGGCCGCTCAACCTGCAACTCGCCTGCGAATTGGTGGAGGGCGGAGTCGAGGTCGCGGCGGTGCTCGAAGCCGCGCCGAAGCCGGGTTTTCGAGCGTGGCGCCAGTCGGTGGGGCTGGCCGCGCGCGCGCCTGATCTCGCCTGGGATGGCGTGCGGTATCTCGCTGTGCTGAGGCGCGCGGGCGTGCCCGTGATCTGGGGCGCGACGCCGCTGGCCGCGGAGGGCACCGACCGCTTCGAAGCACTGCGCGCCATGACGCCCGATGGCGAGCTCCGCATCGCCGCCGGTGCGCTCGCGCTGAACCTCGGCTTCCAGCCGGAGACCGGCCTTGCCCGCGCGCTCGGCTGCGCGCATCGCTTCGAGGATAGCGGCCTCGGCCGGCTGGAGACGGTGACGGATGCCGATGGCCGCAGCAGCGTCGCCGGTGTCTTCGCGGTGGGCGATGGCGCGCGGATCGGCGGCGCACGCATCGCGCTGGCGCGCGGGCGGCTGGCCGGCCTCGCCGCTGCGCGCGACCTTGGCCGCGCCGTGCCCGAGGATGCGGCGACGCGTCGTGCACTGGCGCGTGCGATGGCCTTCCAGGATGCGCTGTGGCGCATCTTCGCGGTGCCGGAATTCGATGCGACGCAGCTCGCCGACGCAACCGTCATCTGTCGCTGCGAGGAGGTGACGGCGGGCGCGCTGCGGGCCGCGCGCGACGATGGCGCTACGTCGCTCGCCGCGCTGAAGAAGGCGACGCGCGCCGGGATGGGGCGCTGCCAGGGGCGAATGTGCGGCGCGACGGTGGCGCGTTTGGCGACGGCGCGCGACGAGGGTGACTGGGCCGCGCCCCGCGCGCCGGTGAAGCCGGTGCCGGCGATGGCGTTGGCGATGGAGAAGCCCGAATGGACCGAGGCGCCGGCCTTCGATGCGCCCGCCGCGCCGCCCATGGTCGCCGCCACCTCTGGCGCTGCGACGGACTGCGACGTGCTGGTGGTCGGTGGCGGCGTGATCGGGCTCGCCATCGCGCGCGAAGCCGCACGCGCCGGGTTCGCAACGCTGCTCGCCGAGCGCGGCGAGCCGGGGCAGGGCGCGTCGACCGCCAATGCCGGCAGCCTGCACATCCAGCTGCACGCCTATGACAGCGCCGGCGCTGCCGAGGGGCCGGACAGCGCCGCGGCGCAGATCCTCGCCCTCGGTCCGCGTTCCGTCGCGCTCTGGCGCGACATCGCGCGCGAATCTGGCGAGGCGCTGGCGATCCGCACCGAAGGCGGGCTGATGCTGGCCGAGACGCCGGCGCAATTCGCCGCACTTGCCGACAAGGTCGCGATGGAGCGCGCCTTCGGCGTGGAGAGCCATCTGCTCGGCGCGAACGAGCTGTATGCCTACGCGCCCTGGCTCGCGCCGGGTTTCGTAGGCGCGGCCTTCTGCGCCGAGGAAGGGCAGATGGATCCGCTGCGCGGCTTCTCCGCGCTGCTCGGCCTCGTGCGCGCCGCGGGGGCGGAGATCCGCGGCGGGGTACGCATCGTCTCCCTCGCGCGCGATGGCAGCGGCTTCGTCGCGACCACGGCCGAAGGCGCGCGCATCCGCGCCGGGCGCGTGGTGAATGCCGCCGGCCCCTGGGCGGGTGAACTCGCGAAAATGCTCGGCGCGCCGATCCCCGTCCGCGCCACCGTGCAGCAGGTGATCGCGACCGAAGCCGCTGGGCGTGATTTGCTGCGCCCGCTGGTGCTGCATGCGGGGCGGCATCTGTCGCTGAAGCAGGGCGATGGCGGCCACCTGATCCTCGGCGGCGCCTGGCCGGGCGAGCTCGACGCGCAGGGCCGCCCGCGCAACCTCCGCGCCAGCATCGAGGGAAATCTATGGGTGGCGAGAAGCGTGCTGCCCGCAATCGAATCCCTGCACGTCATCCGCGCCTGGAGCGGGATCAACGTGCAGATCCCGGGCCCGATCCTCGGGGAGGATCCGCGTGTGCCGGGCCTGTTCCACGCCGTGACCTTCAACGGCTGGACGCTGGCCCCGGTGATCGGCGCGCTGCTGACCGAGGCGATGCGCGGCGGCAAGGGGCCGCCGGCGGTCTTCTCACCCGCACGTTTCAGTGCAGACGCGGCGCCTTGAGGAAGCTGGCGCGGTCGGCACTGGCTACCGGTACGCTGAAGCGCCGCCCGTCGCGCTCGGCCTCAACGCTCACCTTCACCCCCGCGCTGCCGCGCGACCACAGGCTGCGCCAGAGCGCGGCGAGGTCCGTCGCCTCCGCCCCATCGAGGCCGAGGATGCGATCGCCCGTGCGCAGCCCCGCGCGTTCCGCCGGCCCGCGCGGCGCGACGGAGGCGACGATGATCCCCTCCTCCTGATCGGCGGCGTAAAGGCCAAGCCAGGGCCGCGCCGGCTTGTTCACCCGCCCATAGGCCAGCAGATCGTCCAGGATCGGACGCAGCAGCCCGACCGGCACGCACATGTTCAGATCAAGCCGCCGCCCGCGCTTGTCCCGGTGCTGCAGCACGAGCGAGCCGATGCCGGCCAATGTCCCATCCGGCCCGATCAGCGCCGCCCCACCCCAGGAGGGATGCGCCGGCGCGACGAACAGCGCCTCGTCCAGCACATACTCCCAGTAGCCCGCGAAGGGCTCCTTCGCGACGAGCGAACAGGCGACGGCCCCTCCCTCGTCGCCACCGCCGGCTGCGGCCATGACGGTCTGCACGCCGGTCTCAGGCGTTGCGTGGCCCATCGCGATCGCTGGCGCCTCCAGCCTGCCGAGCGCCTGCACCAGACCGAAGCCGGTTTCGAAATCCACTGCCAGCGCATGGCCCGGCACGACGCGGCCGGTGGCGGTGGTGATCCAGATCGTCTCCGACTCCCCCACCAGGTAGCCGATGGTCAGGATCAGCCCGTCGGGCCGGATCACCACGCCGCTGCCTTCGCGCTCCGTGCCGAGGGTGCGGGCGGAGAAGGCATCCGCTGGCACGTGCGAGCGCAAGCCCACCACGGCGCCGAGCGCCGCGCGCAGGTCGAAGGCGTAGTCGGCCGGATCGGGCCGCAACTCCTCGGGGATACTCCAGCTATCCTCGGCCATTGGCGCTCCGCGTCTCGGCCCCACCCTACCCAAGGCGGGCAGGGGGGCGGAAGCCTGGGGGGCTAGCCCGGCAGGTCTTCCAGCATCTGGATCTGCCATTGCAGTTCCGCCGGTGAGAGCGTCCAGCCCCCCTCGGCGTTGCCGCGTACGATCCTGGCCGGTTCGACGCCGAAGGCGCCCTGCACCGCTTCCGCCGCTGGCGCCCGCCAGCCCGCGCGCCAGCAGAGCGCCGCGATCACGCGTGGGCTGCGCATGGCAATGGCGGCCTCTATGCGCTCCGGGGGGATGCCGGTCGCGGCGGCCAGCACGCTGGCGAGCGCGGCCCGGCTGCCGCTCCGCGCCACCTCCAGCACGGCGGCCTGGGCCGCGGCCGCTCCTTCCAGCCGCGCGGCTATGCGGACGCGCAGCTCCGCCGCCAGCCCATCCGGCAGGTCTGGATGGGCGGCGAGCACCTCCAGCAGATGCGCCCCCACCATCGCGCCCTGCGCCTGGGCGCCGCGCGGCGGCAGCACGCTGCGGCGGGCGAGGGCGGCCTGCCAGGCCGGCTCCTGCGCCGCCGCCGCGATCAACCTGTCAAGCGTTGCTTCCCGGATCGCGGTGGAGGGGTTGCGGAGCAGCGCCCGGATCGCCGGCCGGTCGGCCGAGGCCGCGATCGCATCGGCCACAGCTGCCCCAAGGCGCGGCCGGGCGGCGCGGTTCGCGGCCACCGCGACCTGGACCGGGGCGGCGGCGTTGCCGGCCGTGAAGGTCAGCAGCTCGGGGGAGGTGGCCGTATCCCGGGCAATCGCCGTCCGCGCGGCGGGCGGCCCATGGCGCTCGCGCAGCGCGCGCAGGCTCATCGCAGCCTCAGGCCGCGCTTGCGCCCATACATATCGGCATCCGCCTGCTCCATCAGGCTCGGCATCTCGTCATCGGCGGAGGCCGGCGCGAGGCCCATGCTGGCGCGGACCAGCGGGCCCAGCTCGGGCTGGCCAGGCAGCGGGCCGGGCGCCCCGATCGGCGCGCAGCGCGCCCCGGCCTCCGCCAGATCTGCGCCCGGCAGCCAGAGGGCGAATTCATCCCCGCCGAGCCGCGCCGCCAGCTCGCCCGGGCGCAGCACCGCGGCCATGCGCGCCGCCAGCGCGCGGATCGCGTCGTCGCCGGTAGCATGGCCGTGCAGGTCGTTCAGCGCCTTCAGCCCATCCATGTCGAAGAAGGCGAGGACCCCGTCGGGCCTGTGGCGGCGGCCGTCCGCCAGGGCCTCGGCGAAGCCGCGGCGGTTCAACAGCCCGGTGAGCGGGTCGGTGCGCGCGGCGCGGTCCAGCTCCCGCTGGCGCGCCGCCTCGGCCTGCAAGGCGGCCACTGAGGGGACCAGCGCGGCGAGCACGCCCAGATCCTCGGCATCCGGCGGCGGGTCCCGCCAGGCGGCCAGCGCCAGGCCCGGCGCGACCGGGACCAGGGCGAGCAGCCCTACGGCACGGGGTGTCGAATCCCACGGATCGGCCCGGTCGCACGGCGGCAGCTCGCCTGGCGTGCCGGCGGCGGCGGCGATGTGCCAGCCATCCTCGGCCGCCTCCAGCACCGCCGCGGCGCTGCACCCCAGTTCCGGCAGAATGCCGCCCAGCAGCGCATCGAGCGCGGAGGCGGCTTCCCCGCCCGCGGCGCGGCTCCGCTGGGCGGTGCCGAGCAGGCGGACCAGCGCCGTGGCGCTGCGGAGCGAGCGCGCGGTGGCGGCGAGCTGTGCTTCCTCCGCCGTCACATCCCGCCCGATGCCCCGCAGCCCGCCGCCCTCGACCGGCAGGGCGGCGAATTCCAGGCAGCGCAGCGTGCCATCGGCGGCGCGGAGCCAGGCGCGCAGGCCGCGCGGGAGACATTCGGGATCGAAGGGGTTGGTGGCGGGATTGGCCAGCAGCGCGGCAGCCTTGGTGCCCAGCAGCCGCTCCGCCGCATGGCCGAGCGGCCGGTCCGGGGCGAGGAAGGCGAAGCAGCCATCCGCATCCGTCTCGAACAGCAGCTCGGCGGCCAGCATCGCCAGGTCGCGCCAGCGCGCCCGGCTCTCGAGCAGGGCGGCGGCCAATGGCCAGGTCGCGCCCCGCGCCGCGGCCGGTGGGCTGGCGGCCGGCAGCAGGCAGGGTTCGGGCGGCGCGGCGAGGGTCATGCGTCTCAGAATGCCAGGAGAGAGTTAAAGGCCCCGTTGACGCCGCCCGTTGACCCCCTTGGGGCCGCTCGCGTTGACACTTTCCTGGGGTGGTTCCAAACCCCCCGCCGGCCCTCGCGGCTTCCTTTTCCCCCTTCTCGCCAGGACACGCCCCCGCATGGACAGGACCGCGCTGCAGGCCCGCATCGAGGCCCTCTGGGCCCGCCGCGATACGCTCAACGCCCAGACCCAGGGCGCCGACCGCGCCGCGGTCGAGGAAGCGCTGGCCCTGCTCGATTCCGGCGCGGGCCGCGTCGCCGAGCCGGACGGGCCCAAGGGAGACGGGGGGGGCTGGAAGGTCAACCAGTGGCTGAAGCAGGCCGTGCTGATGAGCTTCCGGCTGTCCGACAGCGCGCCGATGGACACCGCCGCCGGCGCCTATGACAAGGTGCCGCTGAAGTTCGAGGGCTGGGACGAGGCTCGCTTCAAGCAGGCCGGCTTCCGCGCCGTGCCGGGCGCCGTTGTTCGCCGCACCGCCTATATCGCGCCGAACGTGATCCTGATGCCGAGCTTCGTGAATCTCGGCGCCTATGTGGATTCCGGCACGATGGTGGACACCTGGGCCACCGTCGGCTCCTGCGCGCAGATCGGCAAGAATGTGCACCTCTCGGGCGGTGTGGGCATCGGCGGCGTTCTGGAGCCGCTGCAGGCCAACCCCGTCGTGATCGAGGATGACTGCTTCATCGGCGCCCGGTCCGAGGTGGTCGAAGGCGTGATCGTGGAACGCGGCGCGGTGCTGTCCATGGGCGTCTTCATCGGCGCCTCCACCAAGATCATCGACCGCGCGACGGGCGAGGTCTTCTATGGCCGCGTGCCGGCCTATTCGGTGGTGGTGCCCGGCTCGCTGCCCGGCAAGCCGCTGCCGGACGGTTCGCCGGGGCCGAGCCTCTATTGCGCGGTGATCGTGAAGCGCGTGGACGCGCAGACCCGCGCCAAGACCGCAATCAACGAGTTGCTGCGGGATTGAGGGGGGTGCCCGAAGCTTCCCCCGCCCGTCCCGTTCCCTCCCCCGCCTGCGGGGGAGGGTCAGGGTGGGGGTGCTTCGTTGCGCGCGCCCTGATCCTCGCACGCCGACCGTTTTCGCAAGCCCACCATCTGCGTACGCCCGCCAACATTCGCACCCCCACCCCAACCCTCCCCCGCATTGCGGGGGAGGGAGTTGCATCGCTGATGAGCAGGCGAGCATGACCACCAACCCCATCCCCCTCGCCCAGGCGCTGATCCGCTGCCGGTCCGTCACGCCGACCGATGATGGCGCGCTCGATGTGGTGCAGCGCGCGCTCGAGCCCCTCGGCTTCGCCTGCACGCGGCTCGTCTTCGGGCCGGACGATTATCGGGTGGACAACCTCTTCGCCCGGCGCGGCACCGGCGCGCCGCATCTCTGCTACGCCGGCCACACCGATGTGGTGCCACCCGGCGACCTCGCTGCCTGGCGCGACGATCCCTTCGCGGGCGTGGTGCGCGATGGCGTGCTCTATGGCCGCGGCGCCTGCGACATGAAGGGCGGCGTCGCTGCCTTCATCGCCGGCCTCACCGATTTCCTCGCCGCCCATCCCGACCACCCTGGCTCCATCTCGCTGCTGATCACCGGCGACGAAGAAGCGCGCAGCGTGGATGGCACGGCGAAGGTGCTGGAGTGGATGGCGGCCAACGGCCAGCTCCCCGACATGGCGCTGGTGGGCGAGCCGACCTCGCGCGCCGAACTCGGCGACATCATCAAGATCGGCCGCCGCGGCAGCCTGACGGCGCGCGTCACGGTGGAGGGCGTGCAGGGCCACAGCGCCTATCCCGCCAAGGCCGACAACCCGATCCACCGCCTGGTCGCGGCGCTGGCCCCGCTGCTCGCCGCGCCGCTCGACAATGGCAGCGCGCATTTCCCGCCCTCGACGCTGCAAGTGACGGGCTTCGACGTCGGCAATGCGGCATCCAACGTCATCCCTGGCGCGGCGCGGGCGATGCTCAACATCCGCTTCAACGACCACCACACCAGCGCGCAACTGACCGAGCGCCTGCACGCCGCCTTCCGCGCCGCCGGCGCGCGCTACCAGCTCGACGCCGAATGCTCGGGCGAGAGTTTTCTGACGTCGCCCGGCCCCTTCGTGGATGCGCTGTCGCGCGCCATTGTTCGGGCCACGGGCGTGACGCCGACGCTCGACACCGGCGGTGGCACATCCGATGCGCGCTTCATCGCGCGCTACTGCCCGGTGGCGGAATTCGGCGCCGTCGGCGCAGCACTGCACCAGGTGAATGAGCACGCGCCGGTCGAGGAGCTTCATCGCCTCGCCGGCACCTATCGCGCGATCCTTGAGGAGATCCTGCTCTGAGCGGCGCAGCCCCGCCTTCGATGCGCGACGTGATCGTGGCGGGGATTGCCAGCGCGCTGCTGTTCGCCCGCGCCAAGCCGCAGGGCGTGGCGCTGGTCGAGACGACGCCTGAGGGCGCTTGGCGGTCCTTCGCAGCGGCGCTGATCTGCCTGCCCGCGCTGCTCGCCATCCGCTTCCTGGCCTGGGCGAGCTTCGGCGCGCCGGAGGGCGGTGTGCTGCGCGCCCTGATCGCGGAGACGACGGCCTATGCGATCGCCTGGGCCGGCTTCGCGCTGCTCTCCCTGCCATTGGCCCAGGCCTGGGGGCAGGCGGCGGCCTGGCCGCGCTTCATCGCCGCCTGGAACTGGACCAACATCGTCCAGTACGGGCTGATGCTGGCGCTGACCGTGCCGGCGGCGCTCGGCCTGCCGCCATCCGTCGTGCAGGTGCTGACATTGCTCGGCATTTCCTACGCGCTCTGGCTGGAATGGTTCGTCACGCGCCACGCGCTGGGTGTGGATGGCGGCAAGGCGGCGGCGGTGGTCGGGCTCGATCTCGCGCTCGGCCTGTTTCTGGCGGGCTTGATCCGTAACTTGTCGGGGGGATGAGCATGGCCGAGCGCCACGATGCCAGGGCGCTGATGCGCTTCGCCGAAGCCTGCGGCCGCGCCGCGGGGCTGGAGGAGGCGAAGGCGCGCGACGTCGCCGAGGTGCTGGTCGAGGGCGATTTGATGGGCCACGACACGCATGGCCTCGGCCTGTTGACGCCCTATCTGGATGCGGCGGCGTCCGGCGACATGCGCGGCACTGGGGAGCCGGAGGTGCTCTCCTCGACCCCCGTCGTGCAGGCCTGGGATGGGCGGAAGCTGCCCGGGCCCTGGCTGGTGCGCCGCGCGATCGCGCAAGCCGAGACGGCGGCGCAGGCCTTCGGGCTCGGCGCGGTCAGCATCGCGCAGAGCCACCATATCGCGGCACTCGCGGCCTATGGGCCGGCGGTGGCGGCGAAGGGGCTGATGCTGGTGCTGACCTGCTCGGACCCGGCCACGGCCTCGGTCGCGCCCTGGGGTGGGACGCGGCGGGTGATCACGCCCAATCCGCTGGCCGCTGCCTGGCCGACGCCAGCCGGGCCGGTGATCCTCGACGTGTCCATGTCCATCACGACGAATGGCATGACCGGGCGGCGCCGGGCGGAGGGCACGCGGTTTCCGGGCAACTGGCTACTGGATGGCGCGGGCAACCCGACCGACGACCCGAACGCCTTCTGGGGCGAACCCGCCGGGACGCTGCTGCCGCTGGGCGGCATGGAGGCCGGCCATAAGGGCTTCGCGCTGGGCCTGCTGGTGGAGGCGCTGACGAGCGGCCTTGCGGGCGTCGGCCGCGCCGCCGAGCCCAAGGGCTGGGGCGCCAGCGTCTTCGTGCTGGTGCTGGACCCGCAAAAATTCGGGGGCGCGGAGCGCTTCCTGGCTGAGAGCGGCTGGATGGCGAAGGCCGTGCGGGAGAACCCGCCGCGGCCTGGCTTCGACGCCGCGCGCCTGCCCGGGGATGGTGCGATGGCGCGCCGGGCGAAGGCACTGGCCGAGGGCGTCGCCCTTCACCCGGCGATCCCGCCGGCGCTGGCCAAGCTCGCCGCCCGCTACGGCCTCACCCCTCCCTGACCCTCGATCTCCCTCTCCCCCCCGACGGGGGGAGGTCAGACGCATGGCGTCTGACGCCAGAGTTGGGGCGGCCTGCCGCCCCTTATGCAGGCTGGTCGGGGTGAGGGGGGGGGCACAACGTGAACATTCTTCCCTTAACGATTTGTTCCCATTAAGTTCCAGGCCGCCAAGCCGCTCCACCCCAGGCAATTTGTCCGAAGCCGGCATCGCGCCGCGCGCTCACACCCAATCGGGCTCCGGCGCGTAGCGGGCAAAGCGGAAGACCAGGCCCTCGGGCGGGGCGGTCTGGCCGGATTTGCTGCGGTCCCGCCCATCCAGCAGCTGCCGCGGCCAGGTGACCGGCCGGCGGCCGAAGCCGACCTCGACCAGAGTGCCGACCAAATTGCGGACCTGGTGATGCAGGAAGCTGCGGGCTTCCGCGGTGATCAGCACCTCCTCGCCGAAGCGCGCGACGTCCAGCCGGTCGAGCGTGCGCAGCGCCGATTTCGCCTGGCAGGACGCCGCCCGGAAGGCGGAGAAATCATGCTTGCCGAGCAGCATCTGCGCCGCCTCGTGCATCGCCGCCGCATCCAGCCGGCGCTTCACATGCCAGAGCCGCCCGGCCTCGATCGCCGGGCGGGCGGAGCGGTTGGCGATGCGATAGAGATAGCCGCGCCCGATGCAGGTGAAGCGGGCCGACCAATCATCCGCCACGCGCGCGCAGGCCACCGCGACGACCGGGTGCGGCGCGGTGCGGGCGTTGATCGCCTCCCGCACGCGTTCGGGGGGCAGGTCGGCGGCGAGCAGCAGGTCCACCACCTGGCCTTCGGCATGCACGCCCGCATCAGTGCGCCCGGCGGCGGTGACCAGCGGGACCTCGCCGCCATTGAGCGGGGCTGCCGCTTCCTCGACCACCTGCTGGATCGAGAGCAGCCCCTCCGGCTGGCGCTGCCAGCCGACGAAGGGCGTGCCGTCATATTCGAGCTTCAGCGCGTAGCGCGGCATCAGGTGAGCCGGCTGCCCGGCGGCAGCGCGTAACCGCGCAGGAACTCCGCCGCCGGCAGCGGCGCGCGGCCGGCGCGCTGCAAGCGGTTCAGGCGCAGCGCGCCGGTGCCGCAGGCGATGGTGGGTGCCGCGTCCAGCACTGTCCCCGGCGCGCCGGCCCCCTCGGCCGGCTCGGCGCCCAGCACCCGGATCACCTCCGCGCCGTGCTGGAAGAAGCAGCCGGGCCACGGGGTGAGCGCGCGGATGCGCCGGTCAAGCGCGGCGGCATCGGCGTTCCAGTCGAGCCGCCCATCCTCCTTCGCGATCTTCGGCGCATAGGTGACGCCGGCCTCGGGCTGGGGAATGGGGTGCGGGTCTTCGGCGAGTGCGCGCAGGATCAGCGGCCCGCCGATTGCGGCGAGCGCGTCGTGGAGTTCGGGCGTCGTCGCGCGCGGGCTGATCGGGATCGCCTGACGCAGCAGCATCGGGCCGGTGTCGAGCCCTTCTTCCATCCGCATGATGGTGATGCCGGTCTCGGTGTCGCCGGCCAGGATCGCCGCCTGGATCGGCCCCGCGCCGCGCCAGCGCGGCAGCAGCGAGGCGTGGATGTTGAGGCAGCCGCGCCGCGGCGCATCCAGCATCGCCTTCGGCAGGATCAGCCCATAGGCCGCGACCACCGCCGCATCGAGGTCGAGCGCCGCGAAGGCCGCGTGCTCGGCTGCGTCGCGCTTGACGCGGGCGGGCGTGCGCACCGGCAGGCCGAGCTCGAGCGCGGCGCGATGCACGGGGCAGGGGGTTTCCTTCTGCCCGCGCCCGGCGGGGCGCGGTGGCTGCGCATAGACGCAGGCGATCTCATGCCCCGCCGCATGCAGCGCGCGCAGCGCCGGCACCGCGAAATCCGGGCTGCCCATGAAGGCGAGGCGCATCAGGCGGCCGCCGAAGGCGGCCGAGGCCGCGAACGCGGCCCGCGGCCTGTGCCGCGAAGCCAAGGCCGCGGATGCGGCCGCCCGGCGTCTGAGGGCATCAGGAAGACTCCTACTCCCTTTGCTGCGCCTTCAGCTCCTTGGCGAGCTTGCGCAGGATCATGTTGCGCTTGAGCGCGGAGAGGTGGTCCACGAACAGCACGCCATCCAGGTGATCCAGCTCATGCTGGAAACAGGCGGACAGCAAGCCATCCGCCTCGCGTTCCTGCCGCGCGCCCGCAAGGTCGGTCCAGCGCACCTTTACCACCGCCGGGCGCGTCACCTCCGCGAATTGGTTGGGCAGCGAGAGGCAGCCTTCCTCGCGCGTCGCCAGCTCCTTGCTGGCGGCGATGATCTCGGGGTTCACCATGACGATCGGCTCGGGCTTGTCGCCAGGGCGGATGTCCACGACGACAAGCCGCAGGAGCTCGCCCACCTGCGGCGCGGCCAGGCCGATGCCGGGGGCCTTGTACATCGTCGCCAGCATCTTCTCGGCCAGCGCCGGGATGCGCGGATCGGCCGGCTGCACCGGCTTCGCCTTGGCGCGCAGCCGCGTGTCGGGGACGTAGAGGATCGGCAGGAGATCGGCTTCGGTCATCGCGCGCAGGTCCGGGGAGCCGGACACCTAGCCCCGCCTCACCCCCCTTGCAACCGGCAGCGGACCGGCCAAAATCCTGGCTCGCGGGGTGCCTCGGGCCCTGCAGTCCACGCCTCGCCCAGCAACCTCGTCACCGGTACGACCGGGATGGGGCAGGGGAGGCCAAGGGAGCATAGGATGTCGCGCCCCTCTCTGTTCGGCTCGCCGCTCTTCCTCGGCTTCGACCACCTCGAGCAGATGCTCGACCGGGTGCAGAAGAACACCGACGGCTACCCGCCCTACAATATCGAGCAGACCGGCGACACGCGCTTGCGGATCACGCTGGCCGTCGCGGGCTTCTCGATGGACGATCTGCAGATCACGCAGGAAGACAACCAGCTCGTCATCCGCGGCCGCCAGAAGGAAGACGGCGAGGGCCGGATCTTCCTCCATCGCGGCATCGCGGCGCGGCAGTTCCAGCGTGCCTTCGTCCTCGCCGAAGGGATCGAGGTGGAGGGCGCTTGGCTCGACAACGGGCTGCTGCATGTGGATCTGCGCCGCCCGCTGCCGGAGGCGCGGGTGAAGACCATCAAGATCGCCGCCCGCGGCAACGGCGCCCAGCGTCCCGTCGTCGGCGGCCTGCCCGAGCCGATCGTGGACGGCCTCAAGGAGGGGTGACGATCCCGTACCCCTTGATCAGGCGCGGGCCCAGACGGGACGCGCCGGGAAGGAGAGTATCATGAACGAGCATGACGGCGCCGAGACGGGCCGGATATTCCTCAGCGCGGCGACGCTGCGCAGCCTCTCGGTCCAGGATTTCGCGCGCCTTGGCGCGGAGGAGGTGGCGTATCTGCGCCCCGTCATCCTGAATGGCGCGCTGGCCTTCGCGATCCATGCCGCCGATGGCACGCCGATCGGCGCGGCGCCGAGCGCGCAGCTCGCCGCCGCCGCGATCCGCCAGCACGAGATGGAACCCGCGCTGGTGCATTGAGGCCCGGGGGGCCAAACGGCCGAGCGGCCAAGGCTCGGCCGGGGCCAGTCAGCTGCCCGGATCGATCCAGCCGACATGGCCATCGGCGCGGCGATGCACGACGTTCAGCTCCCCGCTCGCGCGGTTGCGGAACATCAGCACCTGCAACTGCATCAGGTCGAGGCGCATCACCGCCTCGCTGACCGAGAGCGTCTCGATCAGCGCCTGGGCCTCGGCGACGACCGCAGGGTTGTCCTGGCCATTGGCGAGCGCGGCCTCGGCGGCATCGGCCTCCTCCTCCTCCTCGGGGCGGGCGAGCACGACCTGGCGCGCGGGTTCGCCGCGCGGGCGGTCGCGCTCGGCGGCGAGGCTCCTGGCATGGTCGTTCACGCGCCGGCGGTAGCGGCGCAGCCGCTTGGCGACATGCTCGGCCGCTTCCTCGAAGGCGCGATGCGCGTCCGGGCCCTCGCCCTCGCCGCGCATGAACAGGTCGCGCCCGGCCTTGAGGTTGATGTCGCAGACGAAGGCGTGCCCCTTGCCGTCGCGGCGGAAGGTGACATTCGCCTCGAGCGCATGGTCGAAATACTTGCGCGCGATGGTGCCGAGCCCTTCCCGAACCCGGGTCTGCAGCGCCTCGCCCGTATCAACCTGCTTGCCTGCGACGGTGATGTGCATGCGGTGGCCGCTCCTTCCTTGATGGGAAGGCCGGCCCGGGGAGCGCGGCGGGACGCTTGCGCGGCGCGGCCGCGGATCAGGCCGGGACGGCCTTCTCCCGCTTGCGCTGCACGGATGAGGGGATGCGCAGCGCTTCCCGGTATTTCGCCACCGTTCTACGCGCGATGTCCACACCTTCCTTGCGCAACCGCTCCACGATCGCATCGTCGGAGAGGATGTCGTCCGCGCGCTCGGCGGCGATCATCTCCCGGATGCGGAAGCGGATCGCTTCGGCCGAATGCGCTTCCCCGCCCGCGGTGCCGGCGATGGCGGTGGTGAAGAAGTACTTCAGTTCGAAGATGCCGCGCGGGGTCGCGATGTGCTTGTTGGCGGTCACGCGGCTGATCGTGCTCTCATGCAGAGAGACCTCATCGGCCACGTCGCGCAGGATCAGCGGGCGCAGATGCGCGACGCCATGGCGGAAGAAGCCGTCCTGGCGGCGCACGATCTCGGCCGCGACCTTGAGGATGGTGGTGGCGCGCTGTTCCAGCGATTTGACGAGCCAGGTCGCGCTTTGCAGTTTTTCCGCCAGGAAGGCGCGGTCGTCGCGGGATCGCGTGCCGATCACGGCGCGGGCATGGAAGCCGCGGTTCACCAGCACGCGCGGCAGGGTTTCCGGGTTCAGCTCCACCGCCCATTCGCCGTTCTCGATACGGCGCATGAGCACGTCGGGGACGATGGTGGCCGGCGGCGGCGCATCCCAATTGGCGCCGGGCTTGGGGTCGAGCCGCTTCAGCTCCGCGATCATCTCGGCGAGGTCTTCGGCGTCCACGCCGCAGGCTGCCATCAGCCCGCGCATGTCGCGCCGCGCCAGCATCTCGAGGTTCGCGAGCAGCGCCTCCATGCAGGGATCGAAGCGGTTGCGGTCCGCCAACTGCACGGCCAGGCATTCGCGCAGATCGCGTGCGAACATCCCGACCGGATCGAGCCGCTGCAGCCGGGCGCGCACGCCCGCCACCATCGCCTCCGCGCAGCCCATCGCGCCGGCGATCGCGGCATCCGTCACGGTCAGCCGCCCGGCAGGGTCGACCAGCGCCAGCATCTGCGCGGCGACCAGCCGTTCCTTCGCGTCGTGGAAGCTCAGGCGGATCTGCTCGCCGAGATGCTCGCGGAGCGAGATGCGGGCATCGGCCATCTCCTCGATGCCGGAGAGGTCGTCGTCGAAGCCCGCCGACCCGCCGCGCCCGACGCCGCTGCCGAGCCCGCCCCCAGGCGTGACCCCTGGGCCATCCGCGTCATAGACATTGTCCCACTCGGCATCGAGCGGCGCCGCGCCCTCGGCCGGCATCTCGCCCGAGGTGGCGGCGGCGTGGGCATCGGCGTGCTCGGGCGGGGCGGCCTCAGGCCCGCGCTCATCGGCCGCTGTGCGCGGCTCGGGGCGCTCATCGCGTTCGAGGAGCGGGTTACGCTCCAGCTCTTCCTCGACGAAGGCGGTGACTTCGAGGTTCGAGGATTGCAGCAGCTTGATGGCCTGCCGCAGCTGCGGCGTCATCACCAGCGACTGCGATTGGCGGATATCGAGGCGCTGGGCGAGGCTCATCGCGCCGCCACCGAGAACCCGAAGCTGGCCCGCCTGCGCCGCATCGCCGCGCTACAGGGAAAAACGCTCGCCGAGATAGACGCGGCGCACACCCTCATGCTCGACGATGTCGCGCGGCCCGCCTTCCATCAGCACCTGGCCGTCATGCAGGATATAGGCGCGGTCGATGATCTCCAGCGTCTCGCGGACATTGTGGTCGGTGATCAGCACGCCGATGCCGCGGTCCTTCAGATGCTTCACCAGGTCGCGGATCTCGCCAACCGCGATCGGGTCGATGCCGGCCAGCGGTTCGTCGAGCAGA
>JBIKSZ010000235.1:0-5536 GCA_044348345.1 Roseomonas sp.
AGATCTTCTCGAAGGGCGTCGCCTCGCGCCCGCGCAGCACCATGTCGAAGCGGTAGCCCAGCGCCCATTCGGGCTTGGTCACTTGCAGGTCGAATTTCGACACCAGCCTCTCCCGCGCCGCCTTGTCGGGTGTGGATTGGAAGACCGGATCGAGGTCGAGCAGCGGGTCGCCGGGGAAGTACATCTGCGTGATCATGCGCTGGGCGAAGCCCGCGCCGTGCAGGCCGAAATGGATGTGGATCGGCCGCCAGGCGTTCCAGTGGTTCCGCCAGGGATAGGCGCCGGGCTTGATGCTGACGAAGCTGTAGCGCCCTTCCTCATCGGTGAAGATGCGCGCGCGGCCTTCGAAATTCGGGTCGAGCGGCGCGTCGTGCTGGTCGCGCGGATGGTGGTAGCGGCCCGACGCATTGGCCTGCCAGACCTCCAGCATCACGCCGCGCTGCGGGCGGCCATCCTCATCCGTCACGGTGCCAGCGACGATGATGCGCTCGCCCAGCGCGCCCTTGCCGTTCACCTGGCTCATATCGGCCTGGACCGGATAGCGCGCGGGGTCGAAGCGCGGTGCGGCGATCTCGGTCAGCGTGTGGGGGATGCGCAGCAGGGGCTGCTTCGGGTGGCGCTTATGCGTGCTGCCATAGGCCGGTGCATCGAGCGGTGGCTGCGTCCCTGGTTCGGGCCGACGGAAGGGGATGGGGTCGCTCACGCCGGGTTCTCCTCGGACAGGATACGCTTGGCGATCTTCAGCGCGGAATTGGCGGCCGGCACGCCGGCATAGGCGCCGACCTGCAGCAGGATTTCCGCAAGCTCCTCGGCCGTCACGCCGGTGTTGCTTGTGGCGCGTACATGCAACTCGAATTCCTCGTGCCGGCCGAGTGCGGCCATCATCGCGAGCGTCAGCATGCTCCGCTGGTGGCGCGTCAGGCCCGGCCGCGTCCAGACACCGCCCCAGACATTGGCGGTGATCCAATCCTGGAAGGCGGCATCGAGCGCCGTCACATTCGCCTGCGCGCGCGCGACATGCGCAGCACCCAGCACCTGCTTGCGGATCGCGAGCCCGCCTTCCGCGCCCGGTGGCGGCGCGAAGGGCGCGAGATGGGCGAGGATCGCGGCGGTGCAGGCCTCGGCGCGCCCCAGCGTCGGGATATGCGCGGCCTCGGGGATGATGGTGAGCACCGCGCCCGGGATCATGTCCCGCAGCGCCTCGGCCATGGCGGGCGGGGTGGCGATGTCGCGGTCGCCGACGATCACCGTGGCCGGGCAGGCGATGCGGCCCGCGAGGTCTGCCGCACGCGCATCGCGCAGCGCCGCGGCCGCGCCGGCGTAACCCTGGCGGTCGGTGGCCAGCAGCATCCGCCGCAGCCCCTGCGAGGCCGCTGTCGAGGGATCCAGCACCCAGCGCGCCATGACCATCTGGGCCAGCGCCTCCGTCCCGCCGGCCAGTACTGCGTCGATGCGCTGCTGCCAGGAGTCGGGCGGGGGGAATTCCGCGGCGGTGTCCATCAGGCAGAGCGAGGCGACGCGCTCCGGCGCCTCGGCCGCCATCTGCTGCGCGATGCGCCCGCCGATCGACAGCCCCACCACATGCGCCTGCCGCACGTCGAGCGCATCGAGCAGCCCGAGCGCGTCGCGCGCCAGCAGCGACATGGAATAGGGGCCCTGCGTAACACCTGAGAGGCCATGGCCCCGCAGATCCATCCGAATGACACGGCGATGGCGCGCGATGGCCGCGGCCTGGGGGCCGAACACCTGCATGGACGTGCCGATGGAATGCAGCATCAGCACCGGCGGCTGGTCCGCCAGGCCGGGCGGGCCCTCGACCTCGGCGTGGAGGACGATGTCGCCGATCTGGAGGAACATGGTCGTTGCGGGCCCGGGCTGTGACGGCAGGCAAATTCCCCCAACCCGGCGCGCCCCGCAAGCGCGGGGCGGCTGGGAGGGGGCGGCGGGTCAAACCCGCTCGAGCACCATGGCGATGCCCTGGCCGACGCCGATGCACATCGTCACCAGCGCGTAGCGCGCCTTGCGGTGATGCAGTTCGGCAACCGCGGTCTGCACCAGCCGCGCGCCGCTCATGCCCAGCGGATGGCCGAGCGCGATGGCGCCGCCATTCGGGTTCACATGCTCGGCGTCGTCCGGCAGGCCGAGGTCGCGTGTGACCGCGAGCCCCTGCGCGGCGAAGGCCTCGTTCAGCTCGATCACGGCAATGTCGGCCATGGTGAGCCCCGCCTTGGCCAGCACCTTGCGCGTGGCCGGCGCCGGGCCGAAGCCCATGATCCGCGGTGCGAGGCCGGCGGTGGCAGTGGCGACCACGCGGGCGCGCGGCGTCAGGCCATGCTTCCGTGCGGCCGCCTCGCTCGCGACCAGGATCGCGCAGGCGCCGTCATTGACGCCGGACGCATTGCCCGCCGTCACGCTGCCGCCTTCCTTGCGGAAGGGCGTGCCGAGCTTGGCCAGTGCTTCCAGCGTGGTATCGGGGCGCGGATGTTCGTCGGTGTCCACCACCACCGGCTCGCCCTTGCGGCGGGGGATGGTGACCGGGACGATCTCCTCCTTGAAGCGGCCCGCGGCAATGGCGCGGCCGGCGCGCTGCTGGGACCGCCAGGCGAAGGCGTCCTGGTCGGCGCGGGAGATGCCGAATTGCTGCGCGACGTTCTCCGCCGTCTCCGGCATGGAATCGATGCCGTACTGCGCCTTCATCAGCGGGTTGACGAAGCGCCAGCCGATCGTCGTGTCGTAGATCTCGGCGCTGCGGCTGAAGGCTTCCTGCGCCTTGCCCATCACGAAGGGGGCGCGTGTCATGCTTTCCACGCCACCGGCCAGCATCAGCTCGGTCTCGCCGGCCTTGATGGCGCGGGCGGCGATGCCCACGGCGTCCATGCCCGACCCGCAAAGCCGGTTCACCGTGCTGCCGGGGATCGTGTCCGGCAGGCCGGCCAGCAGGGACGCCATGCGCGCGACGTTGCGGTTGTCCTCGCCGGCCTGGTTGGCGCAGCCGAAGATCACATCCTCGACCGCGGCCCAGTCGAGCTGCGGGTTGCGCGCCACCAGCGCGCGGATCGGAATCGCGCCGAGGTCGTCGGTGCGAACCTCCTTCAGCGCGCCGGCATAGCGGCCGATGGGGGTGCGGGCAGCGTCGCAGATGAAGGCGTCGGCCATTGCGGGGTTCCTCCTCGTTGGCAGGGGTTTCCCGCCCCGCGGGCGTTGCGTCAACTGAGGACGCTGACGAGCCACAGCGACAAGGCGGGGAAGGCGACCAGCAGCACCAGCCGGATCACATCCATCGCCAGGAAGGGCAGCACGCCCCGGTAGGTTTGCGTGATCGGCACGTCGCGCGCGAGGCCGGAGACGACGAAGACATTCAGCCCGATCGGCGGGGCGGTCAGCCCGATGCCCACCACCACCAGCACCAGTATGCCGAACCAGATCGCCGTCTCCTCCGTCGTCAGGCCGAAATCGAGCGCGGTGACGACGGGGAAGAAGACCGGCAGCGTCAGCAGAATCATCGCCAGCTCGTCCATCACCGCGCCCAGGATGACGTAGGCGACCAGCAGCAGCACCAGCACGCCATAGGGCGGGAAATTCTGCTCGGTGATCCAGAGCGCGAGCAGGTCCGGCGCCTGGGACAGCGCGAGGAAGGCGTTGAACACCTCCGCACCCAGCAGGATGACGAAGATCATCGCCGAGGTCTCGGCGGTGGCGAGCAGGCTGTCCTTCACCTCCCGCCCGCCAAGCGTGCCGCGCAGCACGCCAACGGCAAGGGTCGCGATGCAGCCGATCGCGGCGCTCTCGGTCGGGGTGAAGACGCCGCCATAGATGCCGCCGACAACCACGATGGCGATCAGCAGCACGGGAATGACGTTGAGGAAGGCGCGGCGGCGCTCGGCGGCGGTCGGTGCCTCGCCCGGCGGGCCGAGCTCGGGGCGCAGCCGCACCATGATGGCGATGGCCAGGATGTAGAGCGCGGTGGCGATCAGGCCCGGGATCAGCGCGGCCATGAACAGCTTGGCGATGTTCTGCTCGGTGCTGATCGCATAGACGACCAGGATGACCGAGGGCGGGATGAGGATGCCGAGCGTGCCGCCAACCGCAATCGTGCCGGTGGAGAAGCCCGGGTCATAGCCATAGCGGCGCAGCTCCGGCAGCGCGGCGCGGCCGAAGGTGGCGGTGGTGGCGACCGAGCTGCCGCAAACAGCGCCGAAGCAGGCGCAGGCGCCGATCACGCCCATCGCCATGCCGCCGCGCTTGCGCCCGATCAGCGCATTGGCCGCCGCGAACAGGTCGCGCGCCAGCCCCCCGCGCTCCGCCAGCGCACCCATCAGGATAAACAGCGGGATGACGGAGAGCGTGTAGTTCGAGAACAGGTGATAGGGCGTGGTCTTGAGGTAGTTGCCGAGTGCCGTCCAATCCAGGATGTGGACATAGCCACCGATGCCGACCAGCAGCATCGCGAGCCCGACGGGCGCGCGAAGCGCGATCAGGCCAAGCAGCACCGCGAAGCCTGTCGCGGCCAGCGCGAATTCAGGCGCCATCAGCGGCGCAGCCCCAGCAGCCGCGGCAGCCAGCACAGTCCGGCCAGCGCCGTCGCGGCGAAGCAAAGCGCACCGATTCCGATCGCCCACCAATAGGGGATCGCCAGCAGCCCGATGGTGCGCGTGCCGCTGCGCCACGTGTCGAGCGTGCCGATCAGCATGCGTTCCGCCAGCCAGGCGGCGACCGCGACCCAGACCAGCATCCAGAATGCGTCCAGCGCGCCAGTGACGCGCGCCGGCAGCCAGGTGGTGAAGCTGTCCACCAGGATGTTGGCGCGCATGAGCGTGCCATAGGCGAGGAAGCCGAGGACGCCGATGCCCGCCGCGATGGAGACGATCTCGAAATCGCCGCGGATCGGGTGGTTGGTGGCCCAGCGCAGCACGACGGAGACGGTGGTGACGCAGCCCGCGAAGAGCAGAGACGCGCCGCCGAGCAGCGCGAGCGCGCGGGCGAGATGCGCGATGGGGCCGGTGGGGGAGGGGGTGCGCTCGCTCAACCTGTCTCTCTCCCCCTACCTCGCTGCATGCCTCGCACCCGCCCCGCCCCCGGCGATGCGGGGGCGGGGCGATGGCGTGGCTCAGGCGCGCGCGGCGCCGTGCTTGGCGATCAGCCCGCGCGCATCGGCCAGTAGCGCCGCGCCGTCGAAGCCGCGCTCGCGCGAGCCGGCGATCCACGTGTCGAGCACGGGGCGCGTCGCGATCATCCAGCGCTCCTTCTCGGCTTCGGTGATCTGCACGATGCGGTTGTCGCGCCGGCGCGCGACCTGCTCGCGCACGACCGGGCCCTGTTCGTCCCACACCTTCGCCGCCATCTCGGCCGCGACCATGCCGGAATTCGCGTCCAGCACCTGACGCAGCTCCGCCGGCAGGCCGGCATAGCGCGCGGAGTTCATCGCGAGGATGAAGGTTGCGGTGTAGAGCGCCGGGTTGCCGGGGATCTCGGTGTGGTGGCGCACCAGCTCCTGCAGGCGGATGGAGGGCACGACCTCCCACGGCACCACGGCGCC
>JBIKSZ010000236.1:0-5518 GCA_044348345.1 Roseomonas sp.
TCGCCCGCGACGCCGCCCCCTTCCTCGCCCGCCATGGCATCGCGATGGACCCGCACGACTTCGCCGAGGCCTGGCGCGCGCGCTACCAGCCGGCGATGCAGGCGGTGCGCTACGGCAATCGGCCCTTCACGCGGCTCGACCTGCTGCACCGCGAAAATCTGGAGGAGGTGCTGCGCGCGGCCGGCGCCGATCCCGCCCGGATCCCGGAAGCCGAACTGGGGGATCTGAACCGCGCCTGGCACCGGCTGGACCCCTGGCCGGATGCGATCGCGGGCCTCATCAGGCTGAAGACGCGCTTCATCATCGCGCCGCTGTCGAACGGGAACATCGCGCTGCTGCTGAACATGGCCAAGCGCGCGGGCCTGCCCTGGGACGCGATCCTCGGTGCCGAGGTCGCGCAGGCCTACAAGCCGCAGCCCGAGGCCTATCTGCGGACCGCCGAGATCCTCGGCCTGCCGCCCGAGGCCTGCATGCTGGTCGCGGCGCATAACTCCGACCTGGCGGCGGCGCGGCGCTGCGGCTTCGGCACGGCCTTCATCGCAAGGCGCGAACACGGGCCGGCGCAGACCACGGACCTCGTCGCGGAGCAGGATTGGGACCAGGTCGCGGACAGCTTCACCGCCCTGGCCGATCTGCTGGGCTGCGCAGGCTAAGCCCGCGCAACCCAGCCGTTACCGGAGCTTCGCGCTCACTCGCTGCGGATGCCGCCCTCGCGGATGATCGGCGTCCAGCGCGCCACTTCGCGGCGGATATGGTTGGCGAAATCCTCGGGGCTGCCACCGACCACCGTGCCGGCCTGCGTCTCGAAGATGCGCTGCTGCACATCCGGCATGGCGATGATGCGGGCGAAGACCTCGTTGATGCGCCGCGCCAGCGCCGGCTCCATCCCGGCCGGCGCCACGATGCCGTGCCAGACCGCGCATTCGAAGCCCGGCAGCACGGTCGAGACCGCCGGGGTGTTCGGCAGCAGCGGCGTGCCGGCGGTGGTACCGATGCCGATCGCCTTGGCATTGCCCGCGCGGATCTGGCCGATACCGGAGGAGACGGTCGGAAAGCCGAATTGCGCATCGCCGCGCACCAGCGCCGTCACCATCTCGGCCCCCGAGCGGTAGGGCACATGCACCATGCGGATGCCGGCTTCCTTCAGGAACAGCGCCATGAACAGGTGGCTGCCATTGCCATTGCCAGCCGAGGAATAGGTGAAGCCGTCGGGCCGCGCGCGGGCCTGGTCGATCACCTCCCGGATGGTGTTCGCCGTGACGGAGGTGTGCGCCATCAGCACCGCCGGCAGGCTGACCAGATGGATGATCGGCGTGAAGGCGGTGGGCGGATCATAGGCCAGGTTCGGGTTCAGCTCCTTGCCGATGGCGTTCGCGCCGATATCGGCCATCATCAGCGTCAGCCCGTCCGGCCGTTCCCGCGCAACCGCGAGGCCGGCGATGGTGCCGCCGGCGCCGGTGCGGTTCTCCACCACCAGGTTCTGGCCGCCCGTGACATCAGCGAAGCGGGCCGCGACGGTGCGCGAAAGGGTGTCGATCGCACCGCCCGCGCCGAAGGGGACAACGAGGCGGATCGGCCGGTCGGGCCAGGTGGCCTGGGCACGGCTGGCGGCGGGCCAGAGCAGCGGCGTGGCCAGGGCGCCTGCAGCGGCGAACAGGCGGCGGCGCGGAAGCCGATAGGTCATTGTCGTTTCCTCCAGGACGGGTCCGGCGCGGAACATGCGGTCCCGGTTGCTTGCGCGCAACCGATGATGCCCATCTAGTCGTGGTCTGAGCACGACGGGAGAGCGCGGTGACCTGGTCCATCGTAGCGCATGATCCGGCAACGGGGGCCTTCGCGGTGGCCGTGACGACCTGCGCCTTCGCCGTCGGCGCCTCCTGCCCCTATGTGCGGGCGGGGGTCGGGGCGGTGTCCACCCAGTCCATGACCAACCGCTACCTGGGCCCGGCCGTGCTGGATGGCCTCGCGCGCGGGCTGTCGCCGGCCGCGGCGATCGAAGGGGCGCTGGCGGGCGACGAGGGCAAGGGGCTGCGCCAGATCCATGCCGTGGACCGCCATGGCCGCAGCGCCGCCTACACCGGGGCGAATTGCGTCGAATGGTGCGGGGAGATCGCGTCCGCGGGCTTTTCGGTCGCGGGCAACATGCTGGCCGGCCCGGCGGTGGTCGCCGACACCCATGCCGCCTTCCTGGCCCATGGCGCCCTGCCGCTGCCGCAGCGCCTGCTGGCCGCGCTCGATGCCGGGGAAGCCGCGGGGGGCGACCGGCGCGGGCGGCAATCGGCGGCGATGGTGATGGTCACGACCGAGGATTTCCCCGACCTGTCGCTCCGCGTGGACGACCATCCGGACCCGCTGGCGGAGCTCCGCCGCCTGCACGGCATCTGGCAACGCGACCGCGAACCCTGGCTGCACGACCAGCCGAGCAAGGCGCGGCCCACCGGCGCCACCGACATGGATGCGATCGAGGCGCGCTGGGCGCGGCAGGGGCTGGACATCAGGTTCCGGCGCTAGCCCTGGCCGCGCGGCGATGCGCAGGCTGATCGCAGCCCCCTTCATGCTGCCGCTGGCGGCGACGCTCATGGTGCAGACCATCGGCGTCTTCGTCAGCCAGACCATCCCGGTCGTCGCACCGGTGATGACGGCCGAGCTTGGCATCGCGCCGGAGCGCGTCGGCAACCTCGCCTCGCTCAACACGCTGGGCGCGATCCTGTTCCTGCTGTTCGGAACGCCCTTCGTCGCCGCCCTCGGCCCGGCGCGGATGCTGCAATGGGGCGTGCTGATCGGCGCGGGCGCGATGGCGCTGGCGGCCAGCGGCGCGGTGTGGCTGCTGCCCGTCGCGGCGCTGCTGATGGGCATCGGCTACGGCCCGACCGGCCCGGCCTCGAGCCGTATCCTGTACGAGACCGCTCCACCCCGGCACCGCATGCTGATCTTCTCCATCAAGCAGGCCGGTGCGCCGGCGGGCGGTGCGCTGGCGGGGCTGGTGGCGGCACCGGTCGCAGCGGTCTGGGGGTGGCAGGCGGCGCTTTGGCTCGCGGTCGGGATCGGGCTGGTGGCGGCCGTGCTGCTGGCGCCGCTGCGCGGGCGGCTCGACACCGCGGCGGAGCGCCGCGTTCCCCTTGGGGAAGCCTTCACCTGGCGCCGCCTGGGCGCGCCCGTCACGGCGCTCCGGCTGCACCCGGTGCTGCCGCCGCTGACGCTGCTGGCCTTTGGGTTCGCGGCGCTGCAAGGCAGCCTCTTCACCTTCACCGTCACCTGGCTGGTCGAGACCGAGGGGATGACGCTGACCGCCGCGGGGACGGTCTTCGCCCTGATGCAGGTGGCCGGCGTGCTGGGACGGCTGGGGCTGGGCTGGGCGGCGGACCGGACCGGGGATGCGACGCGGAACCTTGCCGTGCAGGGGCTGGCGGCGGCGGGCAGCTCGGCGCTCTTCGTGCTGGCGGCACCGGGCGCGGCCTGGGGCGTGGTGCTGGTGCTCAGCTTCCTCTGCGGCTTCGTCTCCGTCTCCTGGAACGGGATTTTCCTGGCCGAGGTGGCGCGCGTCTCGCCGCCCGACCGCGTGGCGGAGGCCTCCTCGGGTGCGATCATGCTGTGCTTCCTGGGCTATCTGCTGGCGCCTTCGGTCTTTGCCTTCACGGTCGCGGCTAGCGGTAGCTGGACCGGCCCCTTCCTCGGCGTCTGCGGGCTGCTCGCGCTGATCTCGGCGGCCGTGATGGGCTGGCGGGCTGTGCGCGGCGGCTGGGCAGGGTAAGCAGCGGCGACGAAAGAGGGATTGGGCATGAGCGTCGCATTGGGCATTGTCGGCTTCGGCATCATGGGCGAGCGGCTGCTGCGCGCGGCGCTGAATCATGACGCCGCAGTGATCCGCCCGGTCGCGGTGTGGGACCCCTCGCCCGCGGCGGCCCTGCGCCTCAAGGAGATCGCGCCCGGCCTGCCGATGCTGGGCTCAGCGGCCGAGGTGATCGCGGCCTGCGACGTGCTCTACATCGCCTCGCCCCCCTCCTCCCACATCGCGCATGCGGAGGCCGCCTTCGCCGCCGGCAAGGCGGCGTTCCTCGAAAAGCCGCTGGCCTCCGACCTTGCCGCGGCGCGGCGCTTCGTCGCGGCGGCGGAGGCCGCGAGCGTGCGGGCGGCAGTGAATTTCCCGATGGCCTCCTCCCCTGCGGTGGCGCAGCTCACCGCCTGGCGGGGGGAGATCGGGGCGCCTCGCGAGCTGTCCATACGGGTCGAGTTCGCCCGCTGGCCACGCGCCTGGCAGCAGGCCGCCGCCGCATGGCTCGCGAAACCGGCGGAGGGCGGCTTCACGCGGGAGGTCGCGTCACATTTCCTCTTCCTGACGCGACGCCAGCTCGGGCCACTGACGCTGGGCGAATGCTACGCGGACTTCCCGGCGGGCGACGTGACGGAAACCGAGATCTTCGCGAAGCTCACCGCCGGCGGCATGGCCGTCACGCTGTCGGGCAACGTGCACGACACCAATCCCGAGGACGGCAACGAGTGGCGCCTGACCTGCGAGCATGGCGCGATCCGCCTGCGCGACTGGTCGTTCGCCGAGAAGCTGGCCGCGGATGGCAGCTGGCACGCCGCGCCGGATGCGATCCCGAACGAGCGGATGCGCCCGCTGGTGTTGAAGGGGCAGCTCGACAAGCTTGCGGCGCTGACGCGCGGGGAGCCGACGAACCTCGCCACCTTGCGGGAGGCGCTGGAGGTGCAGGAGGTGGTCGAGGAGATCGTCGGAGGGTGACATGGCGGCGATCAGCGCCCCATGAGCCGTCGCGGGGCTTCACCGATCTCGTGGCGATCCTGCGGCGGACCCTGCTCGCCCTGCTGCTGCTCGCGACACCCGTTGCCGCTCAGGATCGCTTCGTCCCCGTCCCCGCCGAGCACCCCGAGGGCGCCGCGCTCGTCGCGCGGCTGCGCCAGGGCGGGCTGGTGCTGTTCTTCCGCCACGCCGACACGCGCGGCGAGCCCTGCGATTCCAGTTTTCGGGTCAGCGACCGCGCGGGGCAGCGCAACATCTCGCCCGCCGGCATCGCGCAGTCGCGCCGCATCGGAGAGAGGCTGCGGGAGCTTGGGATCCCGGTGGCGCTGCCAGTGCTGGCAGGCCCCGTCTATCGCGCGCGCGACACGGCCGAGCACGCCTTCGGCGCCGCGAATGTGACCGTCACCGACAGCCTGCTGGCCGATGATTTCTCAGGCCCGCGGCTGGACTGGGTACTGGCCGAGCATCGCCGCCTGTTCAGCGCGCCCGTCGCGGGCAACGTCAACCGCGTGCTGGTCGGCCACCGCACACCGGCGATCATGGTGGCCGGCGATGCGGTGGGCGGGCGCGCCTTCCCCGAAGGCGGCGCGCTGGTGATCGAGCCGCGGGGCGGCGGCGGGTTCGGCGTGCTCGGCATCCTGATGCCCGCACCGATCGAGGGCGGCGGGTTTCACAACTGCGGCGGGGGATAAGGTGCGCCTTGCCCCCCCCTCTCCCTCCCTGCTTCTCCCTCTCCCTCCTTGGAGGGAGAGGGTC
>JBIKSZ010000053.1:0-17776 GCA_044348345.1 Roseomonas sp.
GTCTCAGGCGATCCGGGCGCGTCGGGAGAAGCGGGCCGCGGCGCCGGAGCTGCGCGACTATGGCATCGGCGCGCAGATCCTGGCCGATCTGGGCTTGCGCGAGATCATCCGCCTGTCCGACAACCCGCGTCCTGTCGTCGGCCTCGAAGGCTATGGGCTCAGCGTCGTCGAGACGCGGCCGATCCCGAAGGATGTGAAGTGAGCACCAAGGACTCCCCCGACCGTCAGGTCGCGCGGCTCGACGGCCCGCCGGCCCGCCTGCTGGTCATCCAGGCGCCCTATTACGCCGATGTGGTGGGCGGCATGCATCGCGGCGCGGTGCAGGTGCTGGAAGCGGCCGGTGCGCGGATCGAGACGGTTGATGTCGCTGGCGCCTATGAGCTGCCGGCGGCGCTGCGCATGGCGATCCGGCGTGGAACGTGGGACGGGTTCCTGCTGCTCGGCTGCGTCGTGCGGGGCGCGACGGACCACTACACCTTCATCTGCGACGCGGTCTGCCACGGGGTGATGGACATCTCCGCCGAAACCGGCGTGCCGCTCGGCTTCGGGCTGCTGACGGTGGACACGCTCGACCAAGCGGTGGAACGGTCCCGCGATGACCGCATGAACAAGGGGGCCGAGGCGGCGCATGCGCTGCTCGGCCAGCTCACCCTCGCCCGCCGGTGGTCCCGATGAGCGGGCGCAAAGTCGGCGGAGCCGGCAGGCCACGCACCGGTGCGCGCGTGGCCGCGGTGCAGGCGCTGTTCCAGTCCGAACAGGCGTCCGAGAGCCCGGAGACGGTTATCGAGCAATTCGTCCGCCACCGCCTCGGCCCGAACGAGGCCGAGGAGGGCTACCCGGAAGGCCGGGTACCGGATGCCGATGTGCGGCTCTTCGCCAAGCTGGTCCGCGCCACGGCGGGGAACATCGAGGCGATCGACGCGGCGCTGGGCGAGGTTCTGTCGAAGGACTGGCCGCTTGAGAAGCTCGACCCGGTGCTGCGCGCGCTGCTACGCGCGGCGGGCGCCGAGCTGATGACGCCGCACGAGCCGCCGATGCGTGTCGTGATCAACGAGTATCTCGACATCGCGCATGGCTTCTTCACCGGCGACGAGCCGAAATTCGCCAATGGCGTGCTGGAGGCACTCGCGCGGAAGTTCCGCGCCGACGAATTCGCCCGGCCGTGAGCGCGGGGGTGGGATGAGCCTGCCCGCCGAATTCGCCTTGATCGCCCGGCATTTCCGCCCGCTGGCGGGGCCGGGCGCGCTCGATCTCTCCGACGACGCCGCACTCCTCGACCCGCCGCCAGGAAAGCAACTGGTGCTGGCGGCCGATGCGATGGTGGCGGGCGTGCATTTCCTGCCCGATGACCCGCCCGAGACGATCGGGCGCAAGCTGTTGCGCGTGAACCTCTCGGACCTCGCCGCGATGGGGGCCGCGCCGCTCGGCTACCTGATGACCTGCGGCTTCGCGAAGGGGACCAGCGACGCCTGGATCGCCGCCTTCGTCGCCGGGCTCGCGCAGGACCAGGCGGAATTCGGCCTCACGGTGCTGGGCGGCGACACGGTGGTGACACCGGGGCCGGCCAGCTTCTCGCTCACCATCCTCGGCACGGTCGCACCGGGCCAGGCGCTGCGCCGGCAGGGCGCGCGGCCGGGGGATGAGGTCTGGGTGTCGGGGACGATCGGCGATGGTGCCCTCGGCCTGCTGGCGCTGACCGGGCGGCTGCCGCCCGATCCGCATCTGGCCGATCGCTACCGGTTGCCGCGGCCGCGGCTCGCGCTCGGCCAGGCGCTGGCAGGCATTGCGCGGGCGGCGATGGATGTTTCGGACGGGCTTGTGCAGGACCTCGGCCATCTGGCGCGGGCTGCGGGATGTGGTGCGGAGATCCGCGCCGAGGCCGTGCCGCTCTCGGAGGCCGCGCGCGCCGTGCTTTCCGGCGATCCAGCGCAACTGACGAGAATCCTCGGCGGGGGCGACGACTACGAATTGCTCTTCGCCGCCGCGCCGGAGGATGCGGCCCGCATCCTGGCCGCCGCTGCGGCAACGCAGACCCCCGTCACGCGCATCGGCCGCTTCCTGGACGGCGCCGGCGTGATGGTGCTCGATGCCAGCGGAAAGCCCCTCGACCTGCCGGCCGCCGGCTGGAGCCATTTCGCATGAGCCACGCCACCGCCGAGGATCGCGCCCAGGATCGGGCCCAGGATCGGGCCATGAAGCGCGATGTCCTGAAGCTGTTCTTCTGCCAGGCCTTGATGAACGCCTCGATCGTCGGCCAGGTCGCGATGGGCGCCCTCGTCGGCTACAGCCTGGCCGAGGATAAGTCGCTCGCCACCCTGCCGATGGGCTTGCAGATGCTGGCGACGATGGCCGCCTCCATCCCGGCCGGGATCGTCTTCGCCCGGCTCGGCCGGCGGGTCGGCTTCAGCCTGGGCGCGCTGGCCTCCCTCATCGGCTGCCTGACCTTCGCCGCCGGCATCTGGCAGGGGGATTTCTGGCTCTATGTCGCGGGCGCGGTGCCCGCCGGGATCGGCTTCGGCATCGCCCAGCACTACCGCTTCGCCGCCGCCGAGGTCGCGACCCCTGCCTATCGGCCGCGGGCCATCTCGCTGGTCATGACGGGCGGCATCATGGCGGCGGTGTTCGGGCCGGAGCTGGTGAAGCATTCGAAGGACCTCTTCGAGCCCTTCATGTTCCTCGGCACCTATCTGATCTTCGCCGTGCTGCCGGTGATCTGCCTCGGGCTGCTCACTCTGGTGCGCCTGCCGCCCGCGCCGCCGCGCCAGGCGAGCCCGACTCCGGTTGGCGAGATCATCCGCCGCCCCGCCTTCCTGACCGCCGCCATCACTGGCGCGGTTGCATACGGGACCATGAACCTGGTCATGACCTCGACCCCGCTCGAGATGATGGCCTGCGGCTTCGCGGTCGCGGCGAGTGCGACCGTCATCCAGGCGCATGCGGTGGCGATGTTCGCGCCGGGCTTCGTGACAGGGCGGCTGGTCGCCCGCTTCGGCGCGCGCCGCATTATCCTCTGGGGTATCGTGCTGAACGCGCTGTGCGTCGCGGTGGCGCTGCTCGGGCGGGAGTTCTGGCACTTCACGCTGGCGCTGGTCTTCCTCGGGATCGGCTGGAACTTCATGTTCCAGGGCGCGACCAACCTGCTGGGGGAGGCCCACCGGCCGGAGGAACGCTTGCGCACCCAGGCGGCGAACGACTTCATCGTGTTCGGCACCGTGGCCTTCACAGCGCTGGCCTCCGGCGCCGTGCATGCCGGCTTTGGGTGGAACGTCCTGAACCTGGCCCTGCTGCCGGCACTGGCGGTGGCCCTGGTGATGGCCTTGCGCCACCGCCCGGGCCTGCGCGCAGCCTGAGAACTCCCCACAAAACCGCTTCGCGGCTTTGCGGGGGCCCCGGGCTTGGTGCCCGTCCTCGATGGAAGCACTGCGTTGCCGCGGCAAAGCCGCGGCGCCGCCCAGACACATCGCAGTGGTTTCGATAGGCTCTCTAAGGCCGCCGCGTGGCGTCCTCAGCGGGCGGAGCCGGGGCCAGGCGCGCCGGGGCCGCCCTGCTGCGCGCCAAGGCCTGGGCCGACGCGGCCGATGTTGCCGAACAATTGCTGCAGCATGGTCCGCTCATTGCCCGGCGACGGCGTGGTGCGCGTGACGGCCACAACATCGCGCCCGTCCTCTGGGCCGAGGCGGCGGATTTCGCGCACCGTCCCGCGCGCATCGAAGCGCACCACGATCACCTGCTGGTCCTCAATGCCGAGCAGCCGGCCGGGGCGCTGGCGCGTGATGGCGCCGATATAGAACCACTCGCTGTCGTCGAAGGTGCTGGTCTGCGAGGGCGAGCCGAGCAGCGCCTGCACATCGCTGCGCGAGGAGACGCCGACAGTGATCTGCCGCAGATCCTCGTCCTCGACCATGTTGCCGCGCATCTGGCTCGGGCTGCTGAACATGTCGGTCCCGGGGGGCGGGGGCATGTCCGGCATCAGCGAACAGCCACCCAGCAGCAGCAGCGCAGCAAGCGCCGCTCCGGCCTGCGCACCCCGTCGGACGCGCCGTCCAGCGGATGCAGCCTTCGGTGACGCGTTGACCATCGGGCAGGGGCGCTCCATGTGGGCCGCATGCCATCGCGGCGTGCGTCGGTCAATCCGCGCGTCGCCGCCGCCCCCCTGTCTGGAGACCAGCATGGGCCTTTTCGGCCTTTTCCGGCGCAAGCCGCACGAGCGTGCGGCCTTCGCCCTCTATGGCGCCGCTGTTGCCACGGCGCGCCAGGCGCATTTCTTCGCCGAGCTCGGCGTGCCCGATACATTGGATGGGCGCTTCGACCTGGTGTCCCTGCACACCGGGCTGCTGGTCTGCCGGATCTCGCGCGATTCCGACCCGCGGGCCAAGGGGCTGGCGCAGGCGGTCTTCGATGCGATGTTCGCCGATATGGATGTGAACCTGCGCGAGATGGGCGTGGGCGATCTGGCGGTCGGCAAGCGCGTGAAGCGAATGTGGGAGGCCTTCCATGGCCGGGCCCAGGCCTACGACCAGGCGCTCCGCGCGGGCGACCTGGCGGCGCTGACCGAGGCGCTGGCGCGCAATGTCTGGCGCGGCGCCGCGCCCGAGGACGCGCCGGCCCGCCTCGCTGCGCTGGTCGCCGCCGCCGATGCGGCGCTCGCCGCCCAGCCCTTCGAGCGGCTGGCACAGGGGCAGGTGACCTTCCCCGCGGTCGCCGCCTGATGCAGCCTGAATTCTCCCGCCCCATCCGCCTCGCCCCCGAGCCGCGCGACGTGGTGCTCGAAGCCAATGCGGCCGAGCGGGCGGCGCTCGCCGCGCGCTTCGGCATCATCGGCATCCACGCCCTTTCAGCGCGGCTGGCTCTCCGGCCCGAGCCGGGCGGGACGATCCGGGCGCGCGGCACGCTCTCGGCCGAGGTCGAGCAGGCCTGCGTCGTGACGCTCGAACCCGTGCGCCAGCGCGTGGAGGCAGCCATCGACCTGCGAATCCTGGGCGAGGGCGAGACGCCCGCCGATGAGGACCCCGACAGCCCCGACGAGATCGAAAGCGAGGGTGGCACGGTGGATTTGGGCGAGGCGGTGGCGGAACAGCTGGCGCTTGCCCTCGATCCCTATCCCCGCACCGCGGGGGCGGAATTGCCCGAATTCGACCCGCCGGAGGAGCCGGACCCGACCCCGCCGGAGCGGCCCAACCCCTTCGCGGGGCTCGCGAAGTTGCGGCGGGAATAGGCAGCCCCGCGCCGCTCGCGCGGCTGCCCCCACGCGGGCCGCTTGCGGTAGCGGAACTGCGGTGGTAATCCGCGCGGCTCTCTCGACCTGACAGTCCATTGATCGGAAAGGCTCGGCACCATGGCCGTCCCGAAGAAGAAGGTTTCGCCCTCCCGCCGTGGGATGCGCCGGAGCCATCACGCCCTGAGCGCCTCCGCGCATCAGGAATGCTCGAACTGCGGCGAGCTGAAGCGCCCGCACCACGTCTGCTCGCATTGCGGGCATTACGATGGGCGCGAAGTCGTCGCGGCTGAGAAGACCAGCGGCGTCGTCCGCGCCTGACGCGCGGCCGACGGCGGAGTCCCGCGTCCATGTCCCAGGCGGCCGGTCGTGGCTGAGGCGGGCGCTTCCACCCAGCACGGGTCCTTCGCGCTCGCGGTGGATGCGATGGGCGGCGACCATGCGCCGGACTCCGTCCTGGACGGGCTGGAACTGGCTGCGGAGCGCCATCCCCATGCGCGCTTCCTGCTGGTCGGTGACGAGGCGCGCCTGACGGGCATGCTGGCCACGCGCAAGCGTGCGGCCAAGGTGTGCTCGATACGGCATGCGCCGGACGCCATCTCCGGTGACATGAAGCCGACGGCGGCGCTGCGCATCCGCGGTTCCTCCATGCGGGTTGCCATCGACGCGGTGGCGGCCGGGGAGGCGGCGGGCGTCGTCTCGGCCGGCAACACCGGCGCGCTGATGGCGCTGGCGAAGATCGTGGTGAAAACGCTGCCGGAGATTGACCGTCCGGCGCTCGCGGCGATCGGGCCCTCGGCGCGTGGCGACGTGGTCATGCTCGACCTCGGCGCAAATGTGCAGTGCGATGCGCGCAACCTCGTCGAGTTTGCCGTCATGGGCGATGCCTTTGCGCGCTCCGTGCTTGGCCTGACGAAGCCCAGCATCGGGCTGCTCAATGTCGGCTCCGAGGAGCTCAAGGGCGATGAGCGCGTGCGGCTGGCGGCCGAGACGCTGCGCGATTCCGCCTTCGGCACGAATTTCCGCGGCTTTGTCGAAGGCCATGATATCGCCGCCGGCACGGTGGATGTGATCGTCACCGATGGCTTCACCGGCAATGTCGCGCTGAAGACCGGGGAGGGCGCGCTGAAGCTGATGCGCGACCTGCTGCGGCAGGTTTTCACGAGTTCCATCCCGGCACGGATTGGCTACCTGCTGGCGCGGCCTGCGCTGGATCGCCTCCGCGAATGGATGGACCCCAGGCGCTACAATGGCGCGGTGCTGATCGGGCTCAATGGCGTCGTGGTGAAGAGCCATGGCGGCACCGACGCGCTCGGCTTCGCCCATGCGGTGGATGTGGCGATGGACATGGTCACGCATCGCTTCAATGATCGCATCCGCGAGGGGCTGGCCCGCCTCGCCGAGACCGCCCCGCCGCGCCTTGCCGCCGAGCCGCGCTGACGCGGCCCGTACCGGCCCGCGCCGGCCAGACAGGGAGAGTACGCCGATTTCCGCCTTGCGCGCCCTGATCGCCGGCACCGGCGGCTATCTGCCGGCCCGGTCGTTCAGCAACGATGAACTCGCCGCCTGGAAGGGCCTCGAGACCTCCGACGCCTGGATCATCGAGCGTACCGGCATCCGCCGCCGCCACATCGCGGCTGAGGACGAGACGGCCTCCGACCTCGGCGTGCATGCCGCACGCGCGGCTCTCGCCCAGGCCGGCGCGACGGTCGAGGATGTGGATGCGGTGATCGTGGCGACCTCGACGCCCGACAGCGCCTTCCCCGCAACCGCCGCCCGGATCCAGGGCAAGCTTGGCGTGGCGCGAGGGTTTGCCTTCGACATCGCGGCCGCCTGCACCGGCTTCGTCTATGCGCTGGGTGTCGCCGATGCGCTGGTGCGCGCGGGCCAGGCGCGCGGCGTGCTGGTGATCGGGACCGAGATCTATTCCCGCATCCTGGACTGGGAGGATCGCGGCACCTGCGTGCTGTTCGGCGATGGCGCGGGCGCCGTGTTTCTCCGCGGCGTCCCGGCCGCCGAGGCCGAGGGCAGGGGCCTGCTGTCCACCCACATGCATGCCGATGGCCGGCATGCCGACATCCTGCAGGTGGATGGCGGCGCCGGGTCCACGGGCGGCACAGGCGTGGTCCGCATGGCCGGGCGCGAAGTCTTCAAGCATGCGGTGGCGAAGCTCGCCGCCGCCGTGGATGAGGCGCTGGCAGCCAACGGGCTCGACCAGTCCGAGGTCGCCTGGCTGGTGCCGCACCAGGCCAACATCCGCATCATCGAGGCCATGGGCAAGAAGCTTGGCCTGCCGCTGGAGCGGGTGGTGGTGACGGTGGACCGCCACGCGAACACCTCTGCCGCCTCGATCCCGCTGGCGCTGGCCGAGGCGACGCGCGACGGGCGTATCCGCCCGGGCGATCTGGTGCTGCTGGAGGCGATCGGTGGCGGGCTGACCTGGGGCGCCGCGCTGGCGCGGTTCTAGGAATTTCTTAAAAACAGACGCTTAATGGAATATTTTCAAGTTTTACATCATCTTCCGCCAACAGCCGCCGTAGCCCTCGATCATGGCCGGTTGACGGCCCCCATACTGACGGTTTTTGATGTGTCCTGAGGGGCTTGCGGCGCTATGCTGCAGCCGAAGCGTCGCCATGAAGGCCCTGCCATGAAGACCATCACGCGCGCCAACCTGGCCGAGGCCATCTACAGCCAGGTCGGCCTGTCCCGGAACGAGAGCTCCGCCCTGCTCGAGACCGTGCTTGAGCGCATGTCGGCGACGCTCGAAGGCGGAGAGTCGGTGAAGATTTCGGCCTTCGGCTCCTTCGTCGTGCGCCAGAAGGGCAAGCGGGTCGGGCGCAATCCCAAGACCGGGGTGGAGGTGCCGATCCTGCCGCGCAAGGTGCTGTCCTTCCGCCCCTCCCAGGTGCTGAAGGCGCGCCTCAATCCTGGCACACCGCAGCGCGGCGGCGACGACGCATGACCGGGGACATGCCGGAGGACGAGGCGGAGGCCGGCAAGGCCCGTCCCCGCAAGGCGCCGACGGCCTTCCGTACGATCAGCGAGGTCGCGGACGACCTGCAGATTCCGCAACATGTCCTGCGCTTCTGGGAGACGAAATTCTCCGAGCTGAAGCCGCTGAAGCGCGGCGGCGGGCGGCGCTACTACCGGCCCGAGGACATCGCGCTGCTGCGCCGGATTTCCCACCTGCTCTACACGCAGGGCTACACGATCAAGGGCGTGCAGCGGCTCCTGCGCGACGGCACGCTTGAAGAAGCCGGCACGCCCGAATTGCCGCTGGCCGAGCCCGAGACCGAGGAGCAGGAAGAGGGCGAGCTCGCCACCGCGGCGCTGCGCGAGGCGCTGCAGGTGCTGGAGGGCCTTGCCACCGAGCTTCGCATCCTAGCCGCCCGGAACTGAACAGCGGCGAGAGGGTTGGCGAGGCGGCGCGGCGGGTGCTATGCCGCCCGCAGTCGGAGCGTAGCGCAGCCTGGTAGCGCATCAGTCTGGGGGACTGGGGGTCGTGGGTTCGAATCCCGCCGCTCCGACCATCTTCTTTTCAAAGATCGTCCGAGGCATGGGAACGCGCGCTTCCATCGCGGTTTCGCGGCGCGGCCTGCTCGCCGGGCCGATCGCAGCGCTGGTCGCCGGCTGTGCCGGTCCGGCGGAGCCGCCGGGCGCCGGTGCGGTACCCCGCCTGGTCGAGATCGCGCCCGGCATCCATACGGTGCAGGGGTCGCTCCGCCCCTTCGATCCCAGCCATCCCGCCGTCGATCTGCGCCTACCTGCGGGTGTCGCGAAGCCGCCGCTGCTGATCCTGGTGCATGGCGGCGGGGGCGCGCGCGACCAGGCCCAGGCGATGGCGTTGTTCCATGCCCAGGGCATCGCTGTGCTGGGGTTCGACGCCTACCGGATCGCGGGCCTTGAACGGGATTGGCGCTTCTGGGTCCGCAACGTGACCTATGAGGCGCGCCAGCGGATGATCTACGCCGCTGCGCTCGGCGCCTATCGCTGGGCCACAACGCTCGACAGCGTGGATACCAGCCGGATCTTCATCCATGGGCTGTCGAACGGCGCGGATGTGGTGGCGAACCTCGCCGCGGTGGCGAGCCCCGATCATGTCCGCATGGTTTTCGCCGAGGGGCTTGCGGGGGCGGGGCTTGGCCTGCCGGACCGGCTCAGCGTGCCGCTGCGCGCAGTGTTCGGCCGGCTCGACAACTACGCCGGCGCCTCCGCGACCGATTGGCGCTGGTCGCGGCGGGTGCCCTGTCGGCTCAACATGGCGGGCTTCGATGGGCCGCCCGGCAATGCCGCGCGGTGCAACGCGGCGCTGAACGCGTTCAACCTCACCGAAAGCCCAGAGCAATGGGTGGCGCGCCAGCGCGCGGCGGGCGCCGATGTCGACAACTGGTTCTACGACGATGCCGCGCACGGCATCTTTGCCGGCCCGCTGCGGTTCCTCACCATGGACTGGCCGGGCCGCACCGCGCCCGCGCCTATCGGCGCGACGGAGGCGGCACGTCAGAAACTGCTGCAGGACATGCTGGCGGTGATCCGCGCCTGAGGCGCTGTTGGTCGGGATCCGAGGTTTAACCATCGGAAAGTCGATCTGTCGCAAACGTCGCGGCGGCCGCCGCCAGCCCGATCGTTCTGGACAAGAATCCAACCGTTGGTTATCTTTTCAAGATCAGGCCGTGCGGTGCTGTGCCATCCAACGCATCGCATCGCATCACAGCATCGCCTCGCCCCGTGAGAGATACACCAAGATGGCCAAGCAGCTTCTGATCTACAGCACCGTCATCCCGGTCACGCGGCAGGAGCATGGCGATCTCTGCTTCAAATCCGAAGGCCGCTTCGACTTCGCCCGCACCGCGAACGCGGCACCGCTGGTGCTGGGCGAGTTCCAGGCTTCGGCAGGCGAATACGCGATCGTCTTCGCCGAGACCGAGGGCACCCCGGTCCCCGTCGCGCTCTTCGGCATCGCGCCGGAGACCAACGCCTTTGTGGATGCCGAGGGCCATTGGTCCGGGACCTATGTGCCGGCCTTTCTCCGCCGCTGGCCCTTCGTGTTCTCGACGGATGAGAAGGGCGAGACCCTGACGCTCTGTATCGACGAGACGGCGCCCGGCTTCAACCGCGAGGGCCGCGGCGAGCGGCTGTTCGACGCCGAGGGCTCGGCCACCGTCTTCACCAACCGGATGCTGCAATTCCTGCAGGAGTACCAGGCGCAGCACCAGCGCACGGTGGAGTTCTGCAAGCGCCTGCAGGAGCTCGACCTGCTGCAGCCGGTCGAGGCGCGTGTCGAACTCGGCGCCTCCGGCCCGCGGACGCTGACCGGCATGCGGATCGTGAACCGCGAAAAGCTGCGTGGCCTCACCACCGAACAGCTCACGGAGTTCATGCAGAATGACTGGCTGGAGCTGATCTACAGCCACCTCTTCTCGCTGCGAGAACTCGAGCGGCTGCGGGAGAAGGCCATGACGGCGCTGGCCGCGGCCGCGTGACGCGGCGCGCGCGTTAGAGCAATATGCGTTCAGATAGAAACATCTGAACGCATTTCTTGCTCTAGATTCAATGACTTCTAGAGCACGCTGCGTTCAAGTGAACGCAGCGTGCTCTAGAGCCCTTCGAACAACTCGGTCGAGAGGTAGCGCTCCGCGAAGGACGCGGCGATGGCGACCACGAGCTTGCCCGCCATCGCCGGGTCGCGCGCCAGCTCCATCGCCGCGTGCAGTGCGGCGCCGGAGGAAATGCCGATCGGCAGCCCTTCGACCCGTGCTGCGGCCCGCGCGGCGGCGATCGCTTCCTGCTCAGTCACGCGCAGCACGCCGTCGAGCGCCTCCAACTCCAGCACGGCGGGGCGAAAGCCGGCGCCGATACCCTGGATGCGGTGGGGCCCAGGCTCGTCGCCGTTCAGCACTGCGCTTTCGGCGGGCTCCACACCGAAGACAGCGAGCCCCGGGCGGCGCGGCTTCAGCACGCGGGCGATGCCGGTGGCGGTGCCGCCCGTGCCGATGCCGGCGACCACCACATCCACCGCGCCCGCCGTGTCGGACCAGATCTCCTCCGCCGTCGTTGCGGCGTGGATGTCGGGGTTGGCTTGGTTGTCGAATTGCCGCGGCATCCAGGCGCCCGGCGTAGCGGCGACGATCTCCGCCGCGCGCGAGATCGCCCCGCTCATGCCCTGGCGGGCGGGGGTGAGTTCCAGCTCCGTGCCCATCAGCCGCATCATCTTGCGCCGTTCCAGGCTCGCACCATCCGGCATCACCACGATCAGCCGATAGCCCTTGGCGGCGGCGACGAAGGCCAGCGCGATGCCGGTATTGCCCGAGGTCGGCTCGACCAACACGGAGCGATCGGGCGCGATCAGCCCCTCGCGCTCCGCAGCCTCGACCATGGCGAGCCCGATGCGGTCCTTCACCGAGCCGAGCGGGTTGAAGAATTCGAGCTTGAGCGCGACCCGCGCCGCCAGCGCCTCGGCGGCTGCGAGGCGCGGCAGCAGGACGAGCGGCGTGGCCCCAACGGTCTCCAGAACCGATCCGAACAGCCGTCCGCGCGGCGCGGGGGGCAGCCTGTCGGCGGGCGCGGTTCCATTCGGCATGCCGATCCCATATCACGCTGCGGCGCCGTGCAAAGGGGAAAGACGCCGATGGCGACGGGTTTTCGGGGGCGGCTTCGCGTGGCGGCCTGGCTGCTGCTGCTCGGCCTCGTCGCGGCCTGGCTCGGCATGCAACAGGGCTGGCGGCCGGCCGCGCTGTGGGGGCTCGGCGCTGCGCTCGGCCTCGTGCTGTTCCACGCGACCTTCAGCTTCGCCGGCGGCTTCCGGCGGCTTCTGGCTGAGGGGCGCGGGGCGGCGTTCCGCGCCCAGCTGCTGATGCTCGGCCTGGCGATGCTGCTGTTCCTGCCGGCGCTGGAGGCGGGCGCCGTGCTCGGCCAGCCGGTGCGCGGCTTCGTCTTCCCCGTCGGCGCAGCGCTGATTTTGGGCGCCTTCCTGTTCGGGATCGGCATGCAACTCGGCGGCGGCTGCGGGTCGGGCACCTTGTTCACCGCAGGCGGCGGGCAGGGGGCGCGGATGTGGCTGACGCTCGCCGCCTTCATCGCCGGCGCGACGCTCGCCGCCTGGGATGGAGAACGGTGGCTGGACTGGCCGACGCTTCCGCCCGTGTCGCTGCCCGGCGTGCTCGGCACGGGCACGGCTCTGCTGCTCGGCTTGGCCGTGCTGGGGCTCGCTTGGCTTGGCGCCGCGGCGCTGGAGCGGCGCCGGCATGGCGCGGCGGAGCCGCTGCCCTGGCGCGGCGGGGCGCTGCTGCGCGGGCCCTGGCCGCTGGTCTGGGGTGCGGTGGGGCTCGTGGCGCTGAACTTTGCGACGCTGATCCTGGCCGGGCGGCCTTGGGCGATCACCGCGGCCTTCCCGCTGTGGGGGTCTCGGCTGGTCGAGGCGGCGGGCTGGGACGACCCGGCCTTCTGGCTCTACTGGGAGGACCCGACCCGCACCGAGGCGCTGCTGCGCCCGGTGCTGGCGGACCGCACCACGCTGATGGATCTCGGCCTGATCGCGGGCGCAGCGCTGGCCGCGGCGCTGGCCGGCCGGGCGCGGGACTGGCGGCTGCCCGCGGCGGGGCCGGCGGCGGCCTCGGTGCTGGGGGGGCTGCTGCTCGGCTATGGCGCGATCCTGGGGGCGGGCTGCAACATCAGCGCCTTCTTCGGCGGGATCGCCAGCGGCAGCCTGCATGGCTGGATATGGATCTTCCCCGCCTTGGCCGGAAACTGGGTGGGTTTGCGCCTCAGGCCGCTGTTCGGACTGGATCCTTCCACGCGGATCGCGCGAGCGGCTGCGTAATTTTTTCAATTTGACAGCCATGGATCGGGGATTATACGCAACCCCTATCCGACGCCGGATATTCCACGGCGCAGCATCGGGGATCATGATGCGACTGCCCTTGCTCAGCGGCCTCGCCGCCCTTCTTCTCGCCGCCACGCCCGCCGCCGCGCAGGCGCCGCTCGCCGCCGAGGGCTGCTATGGCTGCCATGGCCCGGGCGGCGCGGGGGCAGGGGGCATCCCCGCCATCGCAGGCCGCGACGCGGCGGAGCTGCGCGCCGCCATGCTCGCCTTCCGCGCCAATGAACGGCCCGGGACCATCATGGGCCGCATCGCGCGCGGCTACACCGACGCCGAGATCGCGGCGGTGGCCGAGCATTTCGCACGCCAGGGGCGCTGAGCATGACCGCGAACATCTCTCGCCGCGCGCTGCTCGGCGCCGCCGCCCTCGCCCCCCTCGCTGCGCCGCGGCGGGTGGAGGCCCAGACCCAGGCGCGGCTTGTGGTCATCGGTGGCGGCTTTGGCGGCGCCTCGGCCGCCGGCTTCGCCCGCCGCCGCTTCCCCTGGATGGAGGTGACGCTGGTCGAGCCGAAGACCCGCTTCGTCACTTGCCCCTATGGCAATCTGGTGATCGGCGGCACGCGGCAGATTTCCGACATCTCCCACGGCTATGACGGGCTCCGCGCCAGCGGCGTCCGCGTGGTGCATGACTGGGCGGCCGGGATCGACGCCAACGCCCGCACCGTGCGGCTCGCAGGCGGGCAGACGATGACCTATGACCGGCTGATCCTCTCACCCGGCATCGCGCTGCGCTGGGGCGCGATCGAGGGTTATGACGAGGCGGCCTCCGAAGCGATCCCGCATGCCTGGGTGCCGGGCGATGGCGCGCAGACCCTGCTGCTGCGCCGCCAGTTGGAAGCCATGCCCGATGGCGGCGTGGTCGGCATTGCGATCCCGGCCAATCCCTTCCGCTGCCCGCCCGGCCCCTATGAGCGGATCAGCATGATCGCGAGCTATCTGAAGCGCCATAAGCCGCGGTCGAAGATCCTCGCGCTCGACGCCAAGGACGCCTTCAGCAAGCAGGGCCTGTTCCAGGATGCCTGGAACGAGCTCTATCCCGGGCTGATCGAATGGGTACCCGCCAATCGCGACGGCCGCGTCGTGCGCGTGGATGCGCGCGAGAGGGTGCTGGAGAGCGAGTTCGGCGAGAAGCACCGCGTCGCGGTCGCCAATGTCATCCCGCCGCAATCGGCCGCGCGCATCGCGATCGAGGCGGGGTTGGCCGATAACTCCGGCTGGGTGCCGGTGAACCCGGTCACCTTTGAAAGCCGCGTCGCGCCCGGCATCCATGTGGTGGGCGATGCCAATATCCCGGGCCCGATGCCGAAATCGGGCTACATCGCGAACAGCACGGCGAAGCAGGCCGTCGCCTCGGCCGCGGCTTCTCTCCGCAACGAGGCGCCGCCGTCGGCGCTGTATTACAACACCTGCTATTCGCATGTGGGCGACGACTACGGCATTTCCGTCGTCGGCATCTTCCGCCCGAATGCCGAGGGCACGGCGATCGCTGAGGTGCCGAATTCGGGCGGTGTCTCGCCGCGCGGGAACCTGGCTGAGCAGCGCCGGTTGGAAGCGATCTACGCCGATGCCTGGTACGAGAGCATCACGCGGGAGATGTTCGGGTGACCGAGGCTTCGCTCACCCGCCGCGCGGCATTGGCTGCCGCGCTCGCCTTGGTCGCGCTGCCTGCCGGCGCAGCGACCGAGGCCGAGCTCGAGGCTGCGATCCGCGAACAGGTGGGCTCGGCGCGCATCGAGGATGGCGGCATCACGCTGCGCGCGCCCACGGTCGCTGAGAATGGCGGGCAAGTGCCGATCACCGTTCTGGTGGACAGCCCCCAGACCGCGGCGCAGCACGTCACCGCCATCCATGTCTTCGCCACGCGCAACCCGACGCCGGGCGTTGCCAGTTTTCGGCTGACGCCGCTGCTGGCGCGCGCCGAGATCCAGACGCGCATCCGCCTGGCGGAGGAGCAGCGCATCATCGTGCTCGCGCAGATGAGCGATGGCAGCGTGCGCCGCGCCGCCGCCGAGGTGCGCGTCACCACCGGGGGGTGCCTGTCATGAGCGGCACGCTTTCCGCACCGCGCGTCCGCGTGCCGCGCTCGGCCCGCCCCGGGGAAGCGGTGGAGATCCGCACCCTGATCGAGCACCCGATGGAAACCGGCCTGCGGCAGGAAGGCGGGCGGGTGGTGCCGCGCGACCTGCTGAACCGCATGGTGGTGCGGGTGAATGGCGAGGTCGCGCTGCAGGCCGAACTGCGCAATGGCAGCTCGGCCAATCCCTTCCACGTCTTCTTCCTCCGCCTCGAGCGGACCAGCGATATCGAGTTCACCTTCAGCGACGAGCGCGGGCGCAGCGTGCGCAGCACCGCGCGTATCACGGTCGGCTGATGCTGCTGAAACGCGACCGCGCGCTGATGGCGGTGGACATCGTGCTGGATGTCGCCTTCCACGCCGGCCGCGGTGCGGAGGCGACGGGGGCCGCCGACATCGCGGAGCGGCTCGGCGCGCAGCGGCGGGGGATCGAGCCGTTGCTGCAGGCGCTGACCCGCGCGGGTTTGCTCGACAGCACCCGCGGCCCGCGCGGCGGCTATCGCCTGGCCCGCGCCCCGCGCGCCATCCCGCTGGTGGATATCGTGGAGGCGCTGCGCGATCCGGAGGATGCCATCCCGGCCCCCGCCGGGCTTCTGGCCGCTGCGGTCACCTGGCCGCTCTGGGCGGAGCTGGATGGGCTGCTGCAGGAGAGGCTGGCGCTGCTGACCGTCGGCGATCTGCTGCGCCGTGCGACCCAGGCCGGCCTCCGCCGCCCGCAGACGGAGCCGCTCGACTTCGCAATTTGAGGCTGGGGGCCACTTCTCAGCCCGGCCGACCGCGTGGCGTGCGGTGGCGGACTGGTGCCGGGCCCGAGGGGCGACGGACAGGGCGGCCGCCAGCCGGTGGACGGGCCGGGCGTTCGCCGCCTTCCGGGCGAACCAGCGCGATCGCGATGTCCTCGTCATCCGCATCCGGGCGGCTGGCGGCGGCCGCGAAGCGCTCGGCGGCCCAGGGCGCGATCTCGACGCGCGTTTCGCGGTCCAGCACCGAGATGCGGCCGATCTCCTGGCGCGTCACATGCCCCCGCCGGCAGAGGAAGGGCAGCAGCCAGCGCGGATCGGCGTTGCGGTTGCGCCCGACGCTCAAGCGGAACCACACGCCTTCGCCGCCGCCCTGCTGGCCGGGACGCGGCTCGCGCGGGGCGCGCGGTGCGGGCTCGGGCGGGTCGAGATCCTCGGGCGCCGGCAGCTTTGCGCCGAGCGCGCGCAGCAGCGCCGCGGCGACGGCCTCCGCGCCGTGCTTCTCCAGCACCGCACGGCCAAGGGCGATCGCGTCGGGTTCGCCGGCCGCGGCCTCGGTCGCCGTGATGGCCTCCGCAACCAGCCTTTCGCCATCGCGGGCGATGATCTTCTCGGCCGAGGGCGGCGGGCCCCATTCGGCCTGGACGCGCGCGCCAGCCAGCAGGCGCTCGGCGATGCGCCGGCGGGTCGCCGGCACAAGCAGCACAGCCGCCCCCTTGCGCCCCGCGCGCCCGGTGCGGCCCGAGCGGTGCAGCAGCGTTTCCTTGTCGCGCGGCAGTTCGGCATGCACGACGAGGCCGAGATCGGGCAGGTCGATGCCGCGGGCGGCGACATCGGTGGCGACGCAGATCTGCGCGCGCCGGTCGCGCAGCGCCTGCAGCGCGCGGTTGCGCTCCGCCTGGCTGAGCTCCCCCGACAGCGCGACGACGGAAAAGCCGCGCTCCGTCAGGTTGCCGTGCAGCCGGGCCACGGCCGCGCGCGTGGCGCAGAAGACGATGGCGCGTTCCTCATGCCAGCGCAGCACATTGACCAGCGCGCGCTCCGCATCGCGCGGGCCGGTGACCACGGCCTGGTAGGTGATGTCGCGATGTGCGCCGCCTTCGCCGGTTGCCGCGATGCGCAGCGCGTCGCGCTGGTAGCGCCGGGCAAGTTCCCCGATCTCCTTCGGGATGGTCGCGGAGAAGAGCAGCGTGCGCCGCGTGGCCGGCGTGACGTCGAGGATGGCTTCCAGCTCGTCGCGGAAGCCCATGTCGAGCATCTCATCCGCCTCGTCGAGGACGACGGCGCGGAGCTCACCGAGTTCGAGCGTGCCGCGCTCCAGATGGTCGCGGAGCCGCCCCGGCGTGCCGACGACGATATGCGCCCCCATGTCGAGCTGCCGGCGTTCTGCGCGCGGGTCCGTGCCGCCGACGCAGGCGACAACGCGCGCCCCGGCGCCGGCATAGAGCCAGGCGAGTTCCTGCTGCACCTGCAGCGCCAATTCGCGCGTCGGCGCGATGGCCAGTGCCAGCGGCACCCGCGGCGGCCCCATGCGCACCGCATCCCCGAGCAGGTCGGGCGCGAGCGCGATCCCGAAGGCGACCGTCTTGCCGGAGCCGGTCTGGGCCGAGACCAGCAGGTCGCGCCCCGCCGTGCCGTCGGCCAGCACGGCCTCCTGCACAGGGGTCGGCTCGGCATAGCCCTTGGCCGCGAGGGCGGCGGCCAGCGGGGCGGGGAGGGTGGGGAAGGGCAAGGGCAGGGGCTTTCAAGCCCATCCCCGCCAAAGCGGGGATGGGTTGGATGGGGAGTATTCCCGCAGTCTAGCGGGTTTCGACGATACTGACCCTCCCCCCCTGCCAGGGGGAGGGATGCGCGTTTAGTTGACCCGC
>JBIKSZ010000237.1:0-5460 GCA_044348345.1 Roseomonas sp.
GGCATCGGCGACGGCGCCAGGCGGCGTCGGCCACGGCATCGCCAACCGTCTGGTTGCCTTCGGGCTCGTGCGGTTCTGATCACCAGGCGCGCGGGGGCCGGGAGGGATGACCAGCTTGTCTCTCGCCAGCGAACTCTTCGCGGCGTGGCTGTTCGGCTATTCGGCGCTGATCAGCATCATCAACCCGCTGGGCGGCGCGCTGGTCTTCCACGGCATGACCCGCTGGCTGACCGAGCAGGACCGCGCACGCCTCGCCCGCGCCATCGGGATCAACAGCTTCATCGTGCTGCTCGTGGCGTTGTTTCTGGGCACGCCCGTGCTCGGCTTCTTCGGCATCTCGCTGGAGGCGTTGCGGATCGCGGGTGGGCTCGCGGTCGCGGTGGCCGGCTGGCGCATGCTGAACGAGGAGCCAGAGGATCAGCAGCGGCGCGACGCCCGTGCGCCCATGGCACTCGAAACCGCGCCGCTGGAGCGCATGGCCTTCTTCCCGCTCACCCTGCCGCTGACCACCGGGCCGGGGGCCATTGCCGCGTCCATCGCGCTGGCGGCGGAGCGGCGCAGCACCGCGCTGGGCGAGGTGATGATGAGTGCCATCGCGGCCACCTTGGTCGCGGCCACCGTCGCGCTGTCCGTCTGGATCGCCTACGCCAATGCAGCCTCTGTCGCACGGCGGCTTGGCCCAACGGGCATGCTCATCGCCGCCAAGCTGGCCGCCTTCCTGCTGCTGTGCATCGGCGCGCAGATCATGCTGACGGGCGTCACCGACGCGTTGCGCCCCATCTTCGCCCCGCCATGACGCGCCGCGCCCAGATCCCCGCTGGTGCCGCGGCGCAAATGCGATCCGCTACGCACCACCCAACCCGCGCAACAGGAGGACACGAACCATGAGCAGCCCTGCCGATCTCGTCGATGTGGACTACGCCGTGGACCTGCTGGTCAGGCTGCTCGCCATCGACAGCGTGACCGGCCAGGAGGCCGCGATCGCCGCGGCCATCGTGGAGGAGTTGAAGAAGGTCGGCGTGCCGGCCAGCGCGATCCGCCACGACATGGCCCATCAGCGTATCCCCGTGCCGACCGAGGTCGGAAACCTGATCGTGGATTTGCCTGGCACGCGGCCTGGCCCGCGCCTGCTGTTCTCCACCCATCTCGACACCGTGCCGCTCTGCAAGGGCGCCAAGCCGCGGCGCGAGGGCGACCGCATCGTCTCCGACGGCACCACGGCGCTGGGGGGCGACAATGGCACGGGCTGCGCCGTGCTGGTGGCCCTGGCGAAGAGCCTGATCGCGCACAAGCTGCCGCACCCGCCGATCACCCTGCTGTTCACCGTGCGGGAGGAAAGCGGGCTGCATGGCGCGCGCGAACTCGACCCGAAGGATCTGCTCGGCGCCACCATGGGCTTCAACGTGGACAGCACGCATGCCGCGAAGCTGACCATCGGCGCTGTCGGCCAGACGAATTGGGACGTCGCGATCAAGGGCAAGGCCGCCCATGCCGGCGTCGCGCCGGAACGCGGCATCTCCTCGACGCTGGTGGCGTCGGTGGCGATCGCCGAGGCCTTCCGCGGCGGCTGGTTCGGCAAGGTCGTCAAGCCCGAGGGGCGGGGCTCGAGCAATGTCGGCGTCTTCGGCGGCAAGGACGGCAAGCCTGCCGGCGATGCCACCAACGTCGTCACCGACTATGTCCACATCCTGGGCGAGGCGCGTAGCACCGATGCCGCCTTCGCTGCCCGGATCGCCGAGGCCTTCGGCGTAGCCTTCGACAAAGCGCGCGCGGAAGTGACAGACGCCGACGGGGCGACCGCGGAAGTGACGTTCAAGGCCCGCGCAGCCTATCCGCCCTTCACGCTGGACGAAGCAGAACCGGCCGTGTTGCGCGCGAAGAAGGCGGTGGAGTCGATGGGCCTCGAGCCCGTCACCATGATCTCCCATGGCGGGCTCGATGCGAATTGGCTGGCCGGACACGGCGTGCCGACCGTGACCTTCGGGGCAGGGCAGGCCGAGATCCACACGGTCCACGAATATGTGGACATTCCCGAATTCGCGCAGGGCTGCCGCCTGGCCGTGGCCATCGCGACGCTGGCGGAGTGACGATCGGGATAGACCGCCGTGGTGCTTGCTACGCCCGGCGCGATGAGGTCGCGGCTCTGCGGGCCGCCTTTCCCTGAGCGGCCCGCCGCGCCGGTGTGGTGACGCTGGCCGCCGGTGCTCCGGCGCCAGCGGGCATAGCTGGGTGACGTTCGTGCCAGTCCGCGACAAGTTTCTCCAGGAAGGCGCTTTTCTTCAGGCTGAGCGCCTTGGCCGTCTGCTTGAACGCCTGCTTGAAGGTGCCGGTGACCTTGAAGCACAGCTCCTCGGATCGTTCGGCTGCCTTCGCCCGGCGCGTCTTCCGCGGTTCAGCCGGGGTCTTGGCGTCGGATTTGGCCGCAGGCGGTGCCTTCGAGGCTGAGGTGACGGCCGTGCCCGCTGCCGAACGGGTCCGTTTGACCGGTTTGCGCATTCCAGAGATGTTCTTTCGCAATCAACCGGCGCAGCCTCGTCGCTCCTGTGAATCCTGCAATCGCGATCATGTGAATTTTTTGTGACGGTTTCGGAATCGTCCGGCGTGGCCATCTATGCCGGCGCGGGCATCCTGCGCGGCAGTGCCAGGGTCACGGCCCAGCAGGCGGCCAGCATCGCGGCGCTGCCGAGCAGGCAGGCGGTGATCCCACCCCACGCATAGAGCACGCCCGACAGCAGCGTGCCACCGAAACGCCCCGCTGCATTGGCGGCGTAGTAGAAGCCGACATCCTCCGCCGCCTTGTCGCTGCCGGCATAGGCCAGCACGAGATAGGAGTGGAGCGAGGAGTTCACGGCAAAGACAACGCCGAACAGTCCAAGACCCAGCACCACAATCAGGTCGGCCCTGGCGATCTCGCCCAGCAGCGCGGCCGCCATGCCGGCCGGCAGCAGCGCGAGGGCAAGCGACCAGGCGCGCGCGGCCGGCACTTCCGTGGCAAGCCCATCGGGGCTGCGGCGAACGAGGGCGGGTGCTACGGCCTGCACCGCGCCATAGCCGATGGTCCAGAGCGCGAGGAACGCGCCGACCATGCTGAAGCTCCAGCCGGAGGCGTAGAGGAAGACCGGCAGGCCGACGACGAACCACACGTCGCGCGCGCCGAACAGGGCCACGCGCGCCGCGGCCAGAAGGTTCACGCCGCGGTTCCTGGCGAAGAACGCCTTCATGCTCCGCGACGCCTTCGCCTTGCCCATCATCGGCGGCAGGGACAGCACGACGCCAAGAAGGATCGCCCCGAGCGCGGCCGCCATGGCCCAGAGCGCGCCGCGGAAGCCCAGCGCCTCCAGCAGCACGCCGCCGAGGAAGAAGCCCACGCCCTTCATCGCGTTCTTGCTGCCGGTGAAGAAGGCCACCCAGCGGAACAGGCGGCCGGAGGCCTCGCCGGCCGTGAGCTTGATGGCACTCTTGCTTGCGGTCTTGGTGAGGTCCTTGGCGATCCCGCAGATTCCCTGCGCCACGACCACCCAGGCCACGGAAAGCGCCGCCGCCCAATCGGGCGCAAGCGCCGACAGCATCAGGAAGCCCGCGATCTGCGTGGCAAGCCCGACCGCGAGCATCCGCGCAATCCCGAAGCGCGTCGCCAGCCAGCCACCGATCAGATTGGCGCCGATCCCCGCCGCCTCATAAAGCAGGAACAGCAAGGCGAGCGCGAAGGGCGAATAGCCGAGCTGGAAGAAGTGCAGCAGCACCAGCATCCTGAGCGCGCCATCGGTCAGCGTGAAGCCCCAATAGGCGAGCGTCACGATGGCGTAGTTGCGGCTACCCGCGCTGCTGCCGGCGGCCACGCTCACAGCCCGATGCGCTCCATATGGCAGGCCAGGTCCACCATGCGGCAGGCATAGCCCATCTCATTGTCGTACCAGGCGTAGATCTTCAGCAGCGTGCCGTCGGTGACCATGGTGCTGGGCGCGTCCACGATCGAGCTTCGCGTGTCGCGGGCATAATCGGCGGAAACAAGCGGGCGCTGCTCATAGCCGAGGATGCCGGCGAGGGGGCCGCGCGCGGCGGCGGCGAACAGCGCGTTCACCTCCTCCGCGCTCGTTTCCCGCGCCATCTCGAAGACGCAGTCGGTCAGGCTGGCGTTGAGTACCGGGGCGCGCACGGCATGGCCATTCAGCTTGCCCTTGAGCTCGGGGTAGATCAGCGCGATCGCCGTCGCACTGCCCGTCGTCGTGGGCGCCAGCGAGAGCATGGCGGAGCGCGCCCGCCGAAAATCCTTGTGCGGCGCGTCCACGACGACATTGGTGTTGGTCGGGTCATGGATGGTGGTGATCTGGCCGTGGCGGATGCCGATCGCCTCATGCACGACCTTCACCACGGGGGCGAGGCAGTTGGTGGTGCAGGAAGCAGCGGTGACGATCGGGTGCCGAGCGGAGTCGTAGAGCTGCTCATTCACGCCGACGACCACGTTCAGCACGCTGTCGAACTTCACGGGGGCGGCGACGATCACGCGCTTCGCGCCGCGCCGCAAATGACCTTCCAGCACATCGGGCGCCAGGAACTTGCCGGTGCATTCCAGCACCACGTCCACGCCAAGGTCGCCCCAGGGAATCTCGGCCGGCTGCGCCTGGTCGGAGAAGGTGAGGCGCCGGTCGCCGATCCGGATGGCGTCCGCACCCTCTGCCGCGATGGGCGCGCGCCAACGGCCCTGAACGCTGTCGAATTCCAGCAGATGCGCGGTTGCCGCGGCGCCGCCCTTGATCTCATTCAGGTGGACGACCTCAAGCCGATTGCCCCGCCGCGGGTCGTCCTCCGGCCGCTCCGCCGCGCCCATGGCGGCGCGCAGCGCCAGCCGCCCGATGCGGCCCATGCCGCTGATCCCGACCCTCATCTTTTCTGTTCCTATCCGTCTGAGCGCGTCATCGCATGCGGGTCGGCCAGCGCGTCCACCCGCGCCTTCAGCGCCATGCGGTCGAGCGCGGCGAAGGGCAGGCTGGTGAAGATGCTGAGCCGCCGATGCAGCGCGGCGTAAAGCTCGTTCAGCAGCGTCGCGCGTTCCGTCGCGCTGCCGGTGAACTTCGCCGGATCGGGCAGCGGCCAGGCGGCGGTGATCGTCGTCGCGCCGAAATCGGGGCAGGTCTGGCCGGTCAGCGTGTCGCAGAGCGCGATGACGAAATCCACGCGCGGCGCACCCGGCCCGCTAAACGCGTCCCAGCGCTTCGAGCGCAGCCCCGACACGTCATGGCCGAGCGCCTTCAATTGGCTGAGCACCTCTGGCAGTGGCCCGGTATCGGAGGGTGCGGAGCCGGCCGAGAAGGCGCGGAAGCGCCCTTCGCCGATGCGGTTCAGGATCGCCTCGCCCATGATCGAGCGCGCCGAATTGCGCGTGCAGAGAAACAGCACGTTGAAGGAGGTCTCCTCCATCCCCTCGCTCTCCTCCTCCGTTGCGAAAAGCAGATGCAGATC
>JBIKSZ010000238.1:0-5419 GCA_044348345.1 Roseomonas sp.
CGGAGGAGGGCACGCTGGTGCTCCGCCGCCTGCCTGGCCGTGAGCAGGAGACGGTGCCGCTCGCCGAGGCCGTCGCCCGCCTGGCGGCCGAAGCCGCCGCCCCTGACCGGCGCGGCTGAAGCCGAACGGTAAGAAACACGCCGCCGGGATGGGGCAGGGCGGTTGCGTCCGCCCCCCCCAATCGCCATAAGTCTCGCCCGATTGCCCGCAACAAAGACAGGAGAGCGCCATACCTCGAGGACCGATGCCCGCCCAGTTGCCGACCCGCGACGGCCCGCGGGTCAATGAGGAGATCCGGGCGCCGCAGGTGCGGCTGATCGACCAGGACGGTGAGATGCAGGGCGTGATGACCGCCCGCGAGGCGCTGATTCGCGCCTATGATGTGGGGCTCGACCTGCTCGAGATCAGCCCCAACGCCGTGCCGCCGGTCGTGAAGATCCTCGACTACGGCAAGTACAAGTACGAGCAGCAGAAGAAGGCCAACGAGGCGCGCAAGCGCCAGAAGGTCGTAGAGATCAAGGAAATCAAGGTCCGTCCGAACATCGACGACCATGATTACGACGTGAAGATGCGCCAGATGAAGGAATTCATCGGGGAAGGCGACAAGGTGAAGGTCACCCTTCGCTTCCGTGGCCGCGAAATGGCGCACCAGGACCTTGGCCTCAAGGTGCTCGACCGGATCCGGACCGAGCTGGCGGAGACCACCAAAGTGGAATCCATGCCCCGCCTTGAGAACCGCCAGATGATCATGGTGTTGGCGCCCAAATAACCGGCCAAAGGCCGGTTATTTGGGTTTTTTGTTTGCCTCAGGCGCCGGCGCCGCCTCCGGCGGCTTGGCTTTCGCGCCGCGCGCTGTGGCTCCCGGCTGGGCGGGCGGTTTGGGCGCGGGCCGCATTCGCGGCCTCGGCCGGCTCCGCCGGCCGCCAGCACCTGCGCTTGTTGCGCTCCGCTTGACCCCTTCCGGCCACCGGGCGTAGACACCCGGTTCTCTGGTCCGCCCTGGACCTTTCGCCGGCCCCGATGGGGGGCGGGCGCCGTCGCTCCGCGAAGACTCGCGCAGCGGCGCGTTTCCGTTTGGGGCGGCCGCAACGAAAGGAACCACCGCTCCTCATGTTCGAGGCGCTGGGCAACAGGCTGACAGGGGTCTTCGACAAGCTGCGCCGCCGCGGCGCGCTGTCGGAAGCCGATGTCCAGGAAGCGCTGCGCGAGGTTCGCGTCGCGCTGCTGGAGGCCGATGTCGCCCTGCCGGTGGTCAAGGACATCACCGCCAAGGTGCGTGAGCGCGCGGTGGGGGCGGAGGTCATCCGCTCCGTCTCGCCCGCCCAGCAGGTGGTGAAGATCGTCAACGACGCGCTGGTCGAGGCGCTCGGCGGCGGCACGGCCGATGACGGCAAGCGCGGCGTCGATCTCAACGCGCCCGCGCCGGTGCCGATCCTGATGGTCGGCCTGCAGGGCTCGGGCAAGACCACGACCTCGGGCAAGATCGCGCTTCGGCTGCGCGTGAAGGAGCGGAAGAAGGTTCTGCTCGCCTCGCTCGACGTGCACCGCCCGGCCGCGCAGCTGCAACTGCAGACGCTGGCGCAGCAGGCCGAGGTGACGTCCCTGCCCATCGTCGCCGGCCAGACGCCGATCCAGATCGCCGAACGCGCGATGGATGTGGCCAGGCGCGAGCTCTACGACGTCGTCATCCTCGACACCGCCGGTCGCCTCGCGATCGACGAGGCGCTGATGGCCGAGGTCGCGGCGGTGAAGGCCTTCGCGAAGCCGCATGAGACGCTGCTGGTCGTGGACGCCATGACCGGCCAGGACGCGGTCAACACCGCGCGGTCCTTCCAGGAGAAGGTCGGCGTCACCGGCGTGGTGATGACGCGCGTGGATGGCGATGCCCGCGGTGGCGCGGCGCTGTCCATGCGCGCGGTGACCGGTGCGCCGATCAAGCTGCTGGGCGCGGGCGAGAAGCTCGATGCGCTGGAAGACTTCCACCCCGATCGCATCGCCAATCGCATCCTCGGCATGGGCGACATCGTCTCGCTCGTCGAGAAGGCGGCCGAGCAGCTCGACCAGGCGGAAGCCGAGAAGCTCGCGAAGAAGATGCAGAAGGGGTCCTTCGACCTCGAGGACTACGCGCAGCAGCTTCGCCAGATCAACAAGATGGGCAGCCTGTCGGGCATGCTCGGCATGCTGCCCGGCATCGGCAAGATGAAGAAGCAGATCGAGGATGCGAACCTCGACCAGACCATGCTGAAGCGCCAGGCGGCGATCATCGGCTCGATGACGCCGAAGGAGCGCCGCTTCCCCGATCTGATCAAGGCGAGCCGCAAGAAGCGCATCGCCGCGGGCTCGGGCACCTCCGTTCAGGAGGTGAACAAGCTGCTCAAGAATTTCGACGACATGTCCGCGATGATGAAGCGGATGAACAAGCTCGGCCAGAAGGGGATGATGCGTGGGGGTCTTGCCTCCCTCATCCCCGGCCTTGGTAACCGCAGACCTTTCTAGATAGGAGAGCGTAGACTCATGGGCCTCAAGATCCGCCTCGCGCGCGCCGGCGCCAAGAAGCGTCCCTACTACCACATCGTGGTGGCCGACAGCCGCAGCCCGCGCGACGGCCGCTTCATCGAGAAGCTCGGCTCCTACAACCCGATGCTGCCGTCCGACCACCCGGACCGCGTGCGCCTCTTCGCCGAGCGCATCAACCATTGGAAGAGCCAGGGCGCGCTGCCGACCGACCGCGTCGCGAAGTTCCTTGGCCATGCCGGCCTCGCGCCGATGCCGGTCTTCCCGGAGCAGCCGAAGAAGTCGGCGCCGAAGAAGAAGGCGCAGGAGCGCGCCGCCGCCGCCGCGGCCGCGGGCTGAGGCACGCCAAGCGGGGCTGACGCGTCGTGTCGGTGAAGCGCGTGCACGCGAGCGATGATGGAAGGGCGCAGCCGCCGCAGGCGGCGAGCACCGGACATCTGAATCGCTCGCGCCTCGTTCTGCTGGGTGAGATCGGGAGGCCGCACGGCGTGCGGGGCCTGGTGCGCCTGCACGCCTTCACGGAAGACCCCTCAGCCATCGGCGCCTATGGGCCGCTGACGGATGCGACGGGCGCGAAGCGCCTCGCCGTGACGGCGCTGCCTGGCGGTCTCGGCCGCATCGAGGGTGTCGCGGATCGTGACGCTGCGGCGCGGCTGACCGGCACCAAGCTTTATATCGAGCGCGATCGCCTGCCGCCGCCTGCCGACCCCGACGAGTTCCTTCTCTGCGACCTCGAGGGCCTGCGTGCCTTCGATGCGGCGGGGAACGAACTCGGGACGGTGCGCAGCGTCGAGGATTACGGCGCCGGCCCCTTCCTGGTGATCCAGGTGGCGGGCGGGGAGCAGCTGGTGCCCTTCACCAAGGCCGTGGTCCCGGTGGTGGATGTCGCCGCGGGGCGCGTCACCATCGTGCCGCCGGCGGAAGTGCTGGTGCGGCCGGATGACGGGCAGGAGGACGCGGCATGAGCTGGCGTGCTTCGGTCCTGACGCTCTTCCCGGAGATGTTCCCCGGGCCGCTCGGCCTCTCGCTCGCCGGCAAGGCGCTGCGCGATGGCCGCTGGGCGCTGGAGACGACGGACATCCGCAGCTTCGCCAAGGACCGCCACCGCACCGTGGACGACACGCCGTTCGGCGGCGGGGCGGGGATGGTGATGCGGCCGGATGTGGTGGATGCCGCGATCGGCGCGGCCACCGCCGCCAATCCCGGCGCGCCCGTCATCTACCTGACGCCGCGCGGGCGGCTGCTCGACCAGGCGCTGGTGCGCGAGCTGGCCGCCGGGCCCGGCCTCGTGCTGCTCTGCGGCCGCTACGAGGGCGTGGACCAGCGCGTGATCGAAGCTCGCGGCATGACGGAGATCTCGGTCGGCGATGTCGTGCTCTCGGGCGGGGAGGTGGGGGCCACGCTCCTGCTCGACGCCTGCATCCGGCTGCTGCCGGGCGTGATGGGCGGGGCCGACAGCGCCGCTGAGGAAAGCCACGGGCCGGAAGGGCTCTTGGAATACCCCCACTACACGCGGCCGGCCGAATGGCAGGGCCGGCACGTGCCGGAGGTGCTGCTCTCCGGCCACCATGCGGAGGTCGCGCGCTGGCGCCGCGCGCAGGCGGAGGACGCCACGCGGACCCGCCGGCCCGACCTCTGGGACAAGCATCTGCAACGAATGAAGGACGGAGCGGGGCGGCTGGACGGCCACCCGGCCGCCGCCTAAACGCACTCACGAAGGGAACCACCACCATGAACCTGCTTCAGCAGTTCGAGGCCGCCCAGCAGGCCCGCCTCGCCGCCGCCCGGCCGACGCCGGACTTCGCCCCGGGCGACACCGTCCGCGTGATGGTGAAGGTCGTCGAAGGCGAGCGCATCCGCACCCAGGCCTATGAGGGCGTGGTGATCGCGCGCTCCAATCGCGGGCTGAACAGCAACTTCACCGTCCGCAAGCTGTCCTATGGCGAGGGTGTGGAGCGCGTCTTCCCGCTCTATTCGCCGAACGTGGCGGAGATCAACGTGGTCCGCCGCGGCCGCGTGCGCCGCGCGAAGCTCTATTACCTGCGCGGCCGGACCGGCAAGTCCGCCCGCATCCAGGAAAAGGCCCGCGAGACGGTGCAGGCCGAGGGCTGACATTGAACGCCGCGCGGCCCGCAAGGGTCGCGCGGTTTTCGTCTAGAGCACGCTGCGTTCATTCGAACGCAGCTCGTGCTCTAGAAGTTATTGATTCTAGAGCAAGAAATGCGTTCAGATGTTTCCATCTGAACGCATATTGCTCTAGGGCGCCGCGGGGCGCAGGGCCGGCAGGGCCCGGGGACCGTGGGCGTCAATCGCAGGCGCAAAGCCAGGGTTGGGGAAACGATGTCCACCGCACGTCCGCGCACGCTGTTCGACAAGATCTGGGACGCCCATGTCGTCGAGACGCTCCCGGACGGGACAGCCATCCTCTACATCGACAAGCACCTCACGCATGAGGTGACGAGCCCGCAGGCCTATGAAGGCCTGCGCATGGCCGGCCGGAAGGTGCGCCGCCCGGATGCGACCATCGCGGTGGTGGACCACAACATCGCCACCGACGCCTCGCGCTACGGCACGATCGAGGACCCGGAGAGCCGCCAGCAGGTCGAGACGCTGGAGCGGAACGTCAAGGAATTCGGCGTCCCCTACATCCCGCTCGACGACAAGCGGCAGGGCATCGTGCATGTGATCGGGCCAGAGCTCGGCCTTTCGCTGCCGGGCATGACCATTGTGTGCGGCGACAGCCACACCTCGACCCATGGCGCGATGGGCGCGCTGGCCTTCGGAATCGGCACGTCGGAGGTCGAGCATGTGCTGGCCACGCAGACGCTGTTGCAGAAGCCGGCCAAGAACATGCGCGTGGTGGTGGACGGCGTGCTGCCCGTGGGCTGCACGGCGAAGGACATCG
>JBIKSZ010000239.1:0-5416 GCA_044348345.1 Roseomonas sp.
CATAGGCGGAAAGCATGTAGTAGAGCGCACCGAAAATGATCAGCAGCCAGACGATCTGGGCGATGATCAGCGGATTGCTGAAATCGAGCTGCGGCATGGAGTCCCGTGTCCTCTTGGCCCCGACGCGGCCTTCGCATGCCCGCGCGCGCCACCCGGATGGGCGGCGCGGCGGAGGGTCCCGCCAGCTTACGCCGGCGGGCGTGACATCACGCGAACAGGATGAGGAAGGCGATCAGCAGCGCGAAGAGCGCGACCGCTTCCGTCAGCGCGAAGCCCAGAATGCCGATCGGGAAGACGGCGTCGCGGGCGGCCGGGTTGCGGGCGACGGAGGTGATCAGCGACGAGAAGATGTTCCCGATGCCGAGGCCAACGCCGAAGAGGGCGATCACGGCGATGCCGGCGCCAAGCGCCTTCGCGGCTGCGACTTCCATGAGAGTATCCTTCCGTCCGTATCTCGAGTGGTGGTTGGTCTGTCCGATACCGCTACGCCTGCATCCGGGTCACATGGCCGGTCAATGCAGATGCACGGCGTCGTGCAGGTAGATGCTGGTCAGGATGGCGAAGACATAGGCCTGCAGCAGCGCGACCAGGATCTCGAAGCCGATGATCGCCACATTGGTGGCCAGCGGCAGGACCGCGATGAAGGGCCCGACGGTGCCAAGGCCGCCCAGCAGAACGATGAAGGTGGCGAACACCTTCAGCAGCACGTGGCCGGCCGTCATGTTGGCGAACAGACGGATCGCGAGGCTCACGGGCCGCGAGAGGTAGGAGATCACCTCGACCGGGATGATGATCGGCGCCAGCCAGATCGGCGCGCCCTCGGGGAAGAAGTAGCCGAAGAACTTCTTGCCGTGCAGGGCGAAGGCCACGACCGTGATCAGCACGAACACGATGAAGGCCAGCGTGAAGGTCACCGCGATGTGGCTGGTGTAGGTGAAGGCATAGGGCAGCAGGCCGAGCAGGTTGCCCACCAGGATGAAGGTGAACAGCGCGAAGACGAAGGGCACGAAGCGCTTGCCCTCGTGCTGGCCCACCTGGCTGCCCACCAGGTCGGCGATGAATTCATAGACGCTTTCGGTCAGCGACTGCAGGCGCCCGGGCACCACCGCGCGGCTGGCCATGCCGATCATGACTGTGCCGATGATGATGCCGACAGCCAGAAGCATATGCGCCGTGGATTGGGTGAAGCCGACGGCCTCGCCGAACGGGCCGAGCACGGTCTTCAGCTCGAACTGCCCGAGCGCGTCGATCGTCTTGCCTTCCGCGGCCACTGCTCAAGCCCCCCCGGCCGCGTCGCCGCGGCGGCGTTGATCCCTTGCCCCGCCAGCTGAGCGCCCCGGATGGGGGGCGCCTCAGCCCGGCTTGCGCGTCCTGGGGTTGAACAGCCGATAGACGTTCAGCACCCCGGCCACACTGCCCAGCACGAAGAACAGCAAGAAGAGCCAGGGCCATGTGCCGAGCCAGCGGTCGAGGAAAAACCCCACGCCGACACCGACGACCAGGGCCGAGACAACCTCGACCCCCGCGCGGAACCCGAAGCCCCAGTTGCCCTGCGGCGACTGCCCGGAACTACCCGGCGCGGGGTCAACCCCATGCCGTTCCCTGGCCTGTCGCAGCCGCTCCTCGAAGCCGTTCTTGTCCGGCACGCGTGCTCTCCCTCGCGGATCCCCCGCCTGGAAGGCGGCCCGCTCCTACGTTGCGGGGGGGCTGGTGTCAAGGCGAGCCGCGCTGCGATGCAGCGAAGCGCGCCGATGTCGCAGGCCTCGGCCTCAACGCCTGCGGGGCAGCGGGGTGCCAGCGGTCATCTGGACTGGCGCCGCCGCCCTTGCCTGCCGCCGACTCGGCCGGCGGTTCAGCCCGCCACCGGCCCTTCCGCCAGTTCCACCGCGCGCTGCAGATCGACGCTGAGCAGGCGGGACACGCCGCGCTCCTGCATCGTCACGCCATACAGCCGGTGCATCCGCCCCATGGTCAGCGGATGGTGCGTCACGATCAGGAAGCGCGTGCCGCCACGGCCTGCCTCATCCGTCGCGGCCATCACCTCCAGCAGGTCGCAGAGCCGCTCCACATTCGCGTCATCGAGCGGGGCGTCCACCTCGTCCAGCACGCAGACCGGGGCGGGGTTGCAGCGGAACACCGCGAAGATCAGCGACAGCGCCGTCAGCGCCTGCTCGCCGCCCGACAGCAGATTGAGCGAGGCCAGCTTCTTCCCCGGCGGCTCGGCATAGATCTCAAGCCCCGCCTCCAGCGGGTCGTCGGAGCCGACAAGCGCCAGATGCGCCCGCCCGCCACCGAACAGCCGCGTGAACAGGCCGCGGAATTCGTGGTCCACCTTGTCGAAGACAACCCGCAGCCGTTCCCGGCCTTCGCGGTTCAGATGCCCGATCGAGCCGCGCAGCTTGGCGATGGCGGTCGCCACCTCGGCGCGTTCCGAGTCGATGGCGTTGCGCCGCGCATCGAGGTCGTTCAGCTCCTGCTCCGCGCGGAGGTTGACCGGCCCCATCTCCTCCCGCTCGCGCGTCAGACGGTCGAGCTTGCGGCGCGCCTTCTCCTCCGCACTGTCCGACAGATCGGCGATGTCCGTCGGTAGCTCGGGATGCGCCTCGCCCAAGCGTTCGGCGACGCGCTCCTCCACCGACAGCGCGGCCGCTTCGGCGGTCTCCTTGGCCCCTTCCGAGCGCACCTGGCCTTCGCGCGCGGCGGCGAAGCGGGCATCGGCCGTACGGCGATGCTCGGACGCGTCGCGCAGCTCCGTCTCGGCCGCCTTGAGCGCGGCAGCGGCCTCGGCATGCGCGGCCTCGGCCTCCGCCAGCGCGCGGGCAGCGGCGGCACGCCGCACGGAAGCGGCCTCCGGCGCCTCGACCAGCGTCGCGACCTCGGTCTCGGCCTCGCCCAACCGGGCGGCAAGCTCGGCGCGACGGGTCGCAGCGCCCGCGGCGCGGTCGGCCCATTCGGCGCGTTCCGGCCCAATCGTCTCCTGCCGCTGCGCGATGCGCGTGCCCTCGGCCCCGAGCGAAGCGGCGGCGTCGCGCGCCGCGGCCTCGGCGGCGCGGGCCTCGGCGAGCGTGGCGCGGGCCTGCTCCACCTCGGCCCGCAGCGCGGCAAGGTCGGGCGCGGCCTCGCGCGCCGCGCGCGCCTGCGCCAGCACGGACTCGGCCGCTTCGCGCTCGGCGGTAAGGCGCTCGACCTGCGGCGCGAGCGCCGCGAGCCGCGCCTCGGCCTCCGCGGCGCGGGCGGTGAGCGCCTGCGCCTCGGCCCGCGTGCGGGCCAGCATGGCTTCCGCCGCGCGGCGGGCCTCCCGGGCCTCGGCTTCGGCCCGCACGGCCTCCGCCTCGGCGCGCGCGGCAGCCTCGCGCGCCGCGCGGGCGGCCAGCGTGTCGGGGGCGGCGGCGCGCACCGCGCGCGCCTGCTCCAGCGCCAAATTGGCCGCCTGCAATTCGGATTCGAGGCGCACAAGATCCGGCTCGAGCGCCGCAAGCCGTCGCTCGGCTTCCACCGCGCGCGCAGCGATGCGCTCGGCGGCGGAGGACGCCGCGCCGGCACGGCGCTCGGCCTCGGTGCGGGCCTCTCGCAGCCGGGCTTCGGCGGCGCGCGCTGCCTGTTCGGCCAGCGCGGCTTCCTCGGCCGCGACCTGCGCGGCAGCGGCATCGGGCACGGCACCCAGCGCGGCACGCGCGGCCTCCAGCGCCTCCTCGGCGGCGGCGATCTCGGCGGCCAGCCGCTCCATCTCGGGCGCGAGCGCGGCCAGACGCGCCTCGGCCTCGGCGGCGCGGGCGGAAATGCGATCGGCCGCGGCCACCGCGGCGCCGGCACGGCGCTCCGCCTCGGTGCGGGTCTCGCGCCGGCGGGCTTCTTCGGCGCGCGCGAAGCCTTCGCGCTCCGCGGCCTCGGCCCGGGCCTCGAGCGCTGCGGCAGCCTCGGCTTCGGCCGCATCCAGCGCGACCTCGGCCGCGCGCAGCTTGTTGCGCTGCGCCAGCCGCACCGCGCCAGCGCCGGGCGTGCCGGCGCGGACGCAATGCCCATCCCAGCGCCAGAGCGCGCCTTCCTCCGTCACCAGCGCCTGGCCGGGGTGGAGCTGATCGATCAGCGCATCGCCATCCAGGCCGCGCGCCACCAGCCCGACCTGCGACAGGGCCCGCGCCAGCGCCGGCGGCGCCTCCACCAGGCGAGAGAGCGGCGTCGTGCCCTCCGGCAGCAGCGGCGCCGAGCCGAAGGCCGGCAGGCTGCGCCAATGGCGGGCGGGAATCTCGGCATTGCCGTCTGGGACGAGCGGGCTCTCCAGCGCCTCCCCGATCGCGACACCGAGCGCAGCTTCAAGGCCCGGCGGGACACCGATGGCATCGAGGATCGGCGCCAGCCCGTCCGGCAACTCGCCCGCGACAGCAAGCTCGCGCAGCGCCGCGACCTCGGCCCGCACCCGGGCGAGGGCACCTTCGGCTTCACTCGCCGTGCCGCGCGCGGCCTGGTGGCGGGCCTCGGCAGCAGCACGCGCGGCTTCCGCCCCCTCCAGCGCGGCGCGGGACTCGCGCAGCGCTGCTTCGGCGGCTTCGGCCTCCGCCAGCGCGGCGGCGCGCTCGGCATCCGGCACGCGCGCGGCTTCCGCCGCATCGCGCTCGGCTGTCAGGCGAACCTGCTGTTCAGCAAGGCGACGCGCGGCACCTTCGGCGGCATCGCGCGCGGCGCGCGCACGGGTGCCGGCGGCGGCGGCCTCGGCGGTCGCGGCGCGGGCCTCGGCGTGGCGCGCGGCGGCGGCGGCACGCTCTGCTTCCGCCGCATCCAGCGCGGCGCGGGCCTCGCGCAGCGCGGCTTCGGCGGCTTCGGCCTCAGCGAGCGCAGCAGCGCGGTCCTGCTCGGGCACCAGCGCGGCGCGCGCGGCGTCGCGCTCTGCGGAGAGGCGCGCATGCTGCTGCGCCAGGCGGCGCAGCGCGATCTCCGCCGCGTCCAGCGCGGCGCGGGCGCGGCTCTCGGCTTCTTCGGCCTCGGCGGCGGCGCGGCGCGCGGCCTCATGGCGGGATTGCGCGGCGGCGCGTTCGGCCTCGATCCCGCCCAGCGCGCCTTCGGCCGCGGCGAGCGCAGCCTCGGCCTCGTTGGCGGCCATCGTCGCGGCTTCCAGCGCGGCCGGCGGCACGCGGGCTTCCTCAGCCGCGCCCTGCTCGGCCGCCAGCTGGGTCGCCTGATCCGCAAGGCGCCGGGCGCGGTTCGACGCCTCGGTCTCCGCGGATGCGAGCGAGGCCGCCTGCGCGGCGGCCTCGGCCGCGAGTTCGGTGGCGCGGTCGGCGGCGCGCGCGGCCTCCTGCACCGCGTCCTGCGCCTCGGCTTCGGCGGCTTGGGCCGCGGCGATGCGGTCGGGCAGCGTCGCGGCGGCGCTCTCAAGCTCCGCCGCCTCGGCGGCGAGACGCGCCTCGGCGGCTTCCGC
>JBIKSZ010000054.1:0-17639 GCA_044348345.1 Roseomonas sp.
CTGAAGCCGATCGTCGAGTTCATGACCTTCAACTTCTCGATGCAGGCGATCGACCACATCATCAACAGCGCTGCCAAGACGCTGTACATGTCCGGCGGCCAGCTCGGCTGCCCGATCACCTTCCGCGGGCCGAACGGCGCGGCGGCGCGCGTTGCCGCGCAGCACAGCCAGGAATACGCGTCGTGGTACGCGCATATCCCGGGCCTCAAGGTCATCGCGCCCTGGTCGGCGGCGGATGCGAAGGGGCTGCTGCGGGCCGCGATCCGCGACCCGAACCCGATCATCTTCCTCGAGAACGAGATCCTCTACGGCCAGAGCTTCGAATGCCCGACGGCGGATGATTTCATCCTGCCGATCGGCCAGGCGAAGGTGGAGCGCGAGGGGACGGATGTGACCCTGGTTTCCTTCTCGCTGACCGTCGGGCTTTGCATGCAAGCCGCCGAGGCGCTGGCGGCGCAGGGCATCAGCGCGGAGGTGATCAACCTTCGCACCATCCGCCCGCTCGACATCGCGACGATCGCGCGTAGCGTGCGCAAGACCAACCGCGTTGTCTCGGTCGAAGAGGGCTGGCCGTTTGCCGGTATCGGCTCCGAGATCGTGACGCAGGTGATCGAGCATTGCTTCGATGACCTCGACGCCCCGCCGGTGCGGGTCTGCGGCGAGGATGTGCCGATGCCCTACGCGGCGAACCTCGAGAAGCTGGCGCTGCCGCGGCTCGAGCAGGTCGTCGCGGCGGTGCGCAAAGTCACCTACAAGTAGGAGCGCGGCGCCCGATCGCGCAGCGCCGCAGGCGCGGAGCGTGAATCGGCCGCCCGGGAGAAAGCAGATGGCGACGAACATCCTGATGCCCGCGCTCTCGCCCACCATGACGGAGGGCACGCTCGCGCGCTGGCTGAAGAAGGAAGGCGAGCAGGTCAAGGCGGGCGACATCATCGCCGAGATCGAGACCGACAAGGCGACGATGGAAGTCGAAGCCGTGGATGAAGGCATCCTCGGCAAGATCCTTGTCCCCGGCGGCACCGCGGCGGTGAAGGTGAACGATGTGATCGCCGTGCTGGTGGAGCCCGGTGAATCCGCCGATGCCGCGCCTGCTGCGAAGCCCGCGTCGGCTGCGGCCGCGCCGAAGCCGAGTGCGGCGCCGGCAGCCGCGCCGGTCGCAGCACCTGTCGCTGTGCCGGCACCGAATGGCCATGCGGCGTCGGCGGGCGATCGCATCGCCGTCTCGCCGCTTGCGAAGCGGATGGCGAGCCAGGCCGGTCTCGACCTGTCGCGCGTGGCGGGCAGTGGTCCGAATGGGCGGATCGTGAAGGCCGATGTGGTAGCCGGGCTCGCCAAGGGCCCGGCGCCGCAGGCCGCCGCTGCGCCGGTGCCAGCCGCGCGCATGCCGGCCGCGCCGGTCAATACGGCAGCACTCGGCGCGCACAGCGCCGTGCCGCACAGCACGATGCGCAAGGTCATCGCGCGGCGGCTGTCAGAATCCAAGCAGAACGTCCCGCACTTCTACGTCTCGATGGATATCGAGCTGGACGCGCTGCTGGCGCTGCGCGGGCAGCTCAACGCAGCCTCTCCGAAGGACGGGGCGGGCGCGTTCAAGCTCTCGGTCAACGACATGATCATCAAGGCCGCGGCGGTCGCGCTGCGTCGCCTGCCGAAGGTCAATGCGTCCTGGACCGAGGATGCGACGCTGCTCTACGACGATGTGGACATCTCGGTCGCCGTCTCCATCCCCGATGGGCTGATCACGCCGATCGTCCGCAAGGCCGACCAGAAGGGGCTTGTGGCGATCAGCAGCGAGATGAAGGACCTGGCCGCGCGCGCCAAGGCCGGCAAGCTGAAGCCCGAGGAATTCCAGGGCGGCGGCTTCAGCATCTCCAACATGGGCATGTATGGCGTGCGCGACTTCGCGGCCATCATCAACCCGCCGCAGGCCGGTATCCTGGCGGTCTCGGCCGGCGAGCAGCGGCCGGTGGTGAAGGGCGGGCAGCTGGCGGTCGCGACCGTGATGACCTGCACGCTGTCGGTGGACCACCGCATCGTGGATGGTGCACTGGCCGCGGAATGGATCGCGGAGTTCAAGCGCATCGTCGAGAACCCGCTGTCGCTGATGCTCTAGGCGATGGGCATCCGTCTTCGCGATGCCGGGCCGGAGGACCTTGACCTGGTCCTCCACTACATCCGCTCGCTCGCGGCGTACGAGAAGCTCGCGCATGAGGTGAAGGCGGATGCGGCAATGCTCGGGCGGTTCCTCTTCGAGGAACCGCGCCGGGCGGAGGCGCTGATCGCGGAATGGGACGGCCGGCCCGTGGGCTTCGCCGTCTGGTACTACAGTTTTTCGACCTTCCTCGGCCGTCCCTCGCTCTATGTCGAGGATGTCTTCGTGGAGCCGGCGATGCGGGGGAAGGGGATCGGCAAGGCGGTCTTCGCGCATCTCGCGCGGCGCGCGCTGGCCGAGGGCTGCGGGCGGATGGAGTGGTCGGTGCTGGATTGGAACGCGCCCTCCATCGCTTTCTATCGCAGCCTCGGCGCGAAGCCGCGCGAGGGCTGGACGTTGCAGCAACTCACCGGCGACGCGCTCTCCGCGCTCGCCGCAGGTCAAGGATAAGAAGCATGGCCGAGAGCTTCGACATCGTAGTGGTGGGCGGCGGGCCCGGCGGCTATGTGGCCGCGATCCGCGCGAGCCAGCTCGGCATGAAGACCGCGCTGGTGGAGCGCGAGAACCTGGGCGGCATCTGCCTGAACTGGGGCTGCATCCCGACCAAGGCGCTGCTGCGCGCGAGCGAGATCAACCACCTTCTCCACACGCTCGACCAATACGGCTTCGCGGCCGACAATATCCGCTTCGACTTCCAGAAGGTGATCAAGCGCAGCCGCGGCGTGGCAGGCCAGCTTTCGGCCGGCGTGAAGCACCTGATGAAGAAGAACAAGGTCACCGTCCTTGACGGCCACGGGAAGCTCGCGGGCCGCGGCAAGGTCGCGGTGACCAAGGACGGCAAGGTGGTCGCCGAGATCGCGGCGAAGCACATCATCCTGGCGACTGGCGCGCGGGCGCGCGTGATCCCGGGGATGGAACCGGACGGCAAGCTGATCTGGTCCTACCGCGAGGCGATGACACCGGCCGCGATGCCGAAATCCCTGATCGTCGTCGGGTCGGGTGCGATCGGCAGCGAATTCGCCAGCTTCTACCTGAACATGGGCGCGCAGGTGACGCTGGTGGAGGTGATGGATCGCATCCTGCCGGTGGAAGATGAGGAGATCAGCGGCTTCGTCCAGAAGGCCTTCGCCAAGCAGGGGATGAAGATCCTGACCGGCGCGCGGGTGCAGGGCGTGCGCAAGGGCGCCGATAACGTCACCGCCGTGATCGAGGCGGGCGGCAAGGTGCAGGAGATCACGGCCGACCGCCTGATCTCCGCCGTCGGCATCGTCGGCAATGTCGAGGATCTTGGCCTGGAAGGCACGAAGGTGAAGGTGGATCGGACGCATGTCGTCACCGACGCCTTCGGCAACACCGGCGAGGCCGGCGTCTATGCCATCGGCGACCTGACCGGCGCGCCCTGGCTGGCGCATAAGGCGAGCCATGAGGCGATCATCACTGTCGAGGCGATCGCGGGGAAGCACCCGCATGCGATGGATGTGCTGAACATCCCCGGCTGCACCTATTGCCGCCCGCAAGTGGCCAGCGTCGGTCTGACGGAGAAGCGCGCTAAGGAGCTTGGCCACGAGGTCCGCGTCGGCCGCTTCCCCTTCATCGGCAATGGCAAGGCCATTGCGATGGGCGAGCCGGAAGGGCTGGTGAAGACCGTCTTCGACGCCAAGACCGGCGAGTTGCTGGGCGCCCATATGGTCGGGCCGGAGGTGACGGAGATGATCCAGGGCTACGGCATTGCCCGCACCCTGGAATCGACCGAGGCCGAGCTTATGCACACCGTTTTCCCGCACCCGACGGTGTCGGAGACGATGCATGAGGCGGTGCTCGACGCCTATGGGCGGGTCATCCACATCTGACGGGCAAAGCTGCGGGAGGAGAGGGCCGGGGAAGGTCGCCCCGTCCCGCGATCCCGCGATTGACGGGGGGCGGCCGCGCCGCCAGATGTTGCCCATGACCACGCGCGTGGAAATCGACCACCGGAAGCCAGCCGAGCCCCGCCCCGCGGAGCCAGGGCGCGAAACGCTGCGCGGCGCGGACCGCCATCCGGAGAAGGCGCATCGCCCCGACAACCCCATCCAGCGCAAGCCCGCCTGGATCCGGGTGAAAGCGCCGACCAGCCCGGTCTATCGCGAAACCCAGGCTCTGATGCGCGAGCACAAGCTGGTCACGGTGTGCGAGGAAGCCGCCTGCCCGAATATCGGGGAGTGCTGGTCGCAGCGCCACGCCACCATGATGATCATGGGCGAGACCTGCACCCGCGCCTGTTCCTTCTGCAACGTCGCGACCGGCATTCCGAAGGCGCTGGATACGGATGAGCCGCGCCGCGTTGGCGATGCCGTCGCCAAGCTTGGCCTGCAGCATGTCGTGGTCACCTCCGTGGACCGCGATGACCTTCGCGATGGCGGGGCCGAGCATTTCGCCGAGACGATCCGCGCGATCCGCGCGGCGTCGCCGGGCACGACGATCGAGATCCTGACGCCCGACTTCCTCCGCAAGGACGGCGCGCTTGAGGTGGTGGTCGCGGCGCGGCCGGATGTGTTTAACCACAACCTCGAAACCGTGCCGGCGCTCTACCCCACCATCCGCCCCGGCGCGCGCTACTACCATTCGCTGCGGCTGCTGGACCGGGTGAAGCAGCTCGATCCCTCCATCTTCACCAAATCTGGCCTGATGGTCGGCCTTGGCGAGAAGCGGATCGAGGTGCTGCAGGTGATGGACGATCTGCGCAGCGCCGAGGTGGATTTCCTCACCATCGGCCAGTACCTGCAGCCCACGGTGAAGCACGCCGCGCTGGATCGCTTCGTCACGCCCGAGGAATTCGCCGACTACGCCCAGGTCGCGCGCGGCAAGGGTTTTCTTCTCGTCTCCGCGACGCCGCTGACGCGCAGTTCCTACCACGCCGACCGCGACTTCGCCGCGTTGCGCGAGGCGCGCGAGGCGCAGCTCAAGGCCAGGGCCGCCTAAGACCCCGCCCATGCCCACCCACGCCGAGAAGAAAGTGCTGCCCTACACGTCGGAGCAGCTGTTCGAGATGGTGGCCGATGTGCGCCGCTATCCGGAATTCCTGCCCTGGTGCGTCGGCGCGCGCATCATCTCCCGCACCGAAACCGAGCTGGTCGCGGACCTGACCATCGGCTTCAAGATGTTCCGCGAGACGTTCCGGAGCCAGGTCACGCTGGAGCACCCGCACCATGTGCATGTGCGCTACCTGACCGGGCCCTTCCGCTACCTGAACAACCATTGGCGCTTCCGGCCCGTCCAGAATGGTGGCGCGCAGGACGCGCGCGGGCCTGCGACCGAAGTCGATTTCTTCGTCGATTTCGAATTCAAGTCGCGCCTTTTGCAGGCCGTTATCGGCACCGTCTTCAACGAGGCCGTGCGCATGATGGTCCGCGCCTTCGAGCGCCGCGCCTATGCGCTCTATCGCCGCAGCGCCCCGCCGGCTTCCGCCCCCGCCGAACCTGCGCCGACGGCCTGACGCACCCCGCCGCGCCGCGCATGACCGACCGCGTCCCGCCCGCTTTCGATCCCGCCAGCCACCGCATGCTCCCCGAGCAGCGCTGGTTCGAGGATTTTCGGCTCGGCGAGCGCTTCCCGCTGCCCAGCCGCACCATGACGGAGGCGATCTTCCTCGCCTTCCAGGCGGCCAGCGGCGACAACCACCCGATCCATTACGACCGCGCCTACTGCCAGTCGCGCGGCCTGCCGGACATGCTGGCGCATGGCTATCTGGTCGCGATCCAGACCGCGGCCGGCGCCGGCACCCTCCCGCATCTGGTGGAGCACTCGCTCAAGGCCTTCCTGGAGCAGTCGAGCCGCTTCCTGCACCCGGTCTTCGTCGGCGACACGCTCTATGCCTGCCTGGAAGTGGATGAGCTCACGCCGAACCGCACCACCGGCGTCGTCGGGCTACGCAGCACCGTCCATAACCAGCGCGGCGTGCTGGTGCTGGAGGGCCGCCACCGCTACCTGCTGCGCAAGCGTCCGGCCTGATCCTCGGCTCAGCCTGGCGCGAGCTGCGCGCGGAGCCATTCCAGCCGTTCGGCCGCCGCGGCCTCGGCCAGGGCCTCGATCTCCCGATAGGCGGACAGCACCTCGGTGCCGAAGGGCGTCAGCGCGGTGCCGCCACCGCGCGCGCCGCCCTTGGCGGGCGCCACGACGGCTTCTCGGAAATGCGCGTTCATTGCGGCCACGAGGTCCCAGGCGCGCTGGTAGGACATGCCCATCCGCCGCCCCGCCGCGGCGATGGAACCGGTTTCGCGGATCGCCTCCAGCAGCTCCGCCTTGCCCGGGCCGAAGGGCTCGCCCGCAGCCAGCAGGATGCGGATGCGCAGCCTTCCGCCGCCCCGGGATGGGGTCTCGGCAAGCGGCGGGGCTGGGGCATCCGGCATGGGGCGGGTCCGGCTTGATCTATCTGCCGTCATGGATATCGTCTGTGGGAGATAACGCAACCCTGTCCTGGAGCCTGGATGCGCCGTCGCCCCCTGCTGGCCGCGTTTGCCGCCCTGGCCGCCGCACCGGCGCGCGCCCAGGCCGGCGCGACGGTCTTCGCCGCGGCGAGCCTGACGGATGCGCTGCGAGCGCTCGCCCAGGACTGGGCCGCGCGGGGCAACCCGGCGCCGCGCTACTCCTTCGCCGCCTCCTCGGCGCTTGCGCGCCAGATCGAGCAGGGGGCGCCGGCCGATCTGTTCCTCTCGGCTGACGAGGCCTGGATGGATGTTCTGCAGTCGCGCGGCCTGATCGAGGCCACGACGCGGCGCAGCCCGATCGGCAATGCGCTGGTGCTGATCGCGCCGTCTGACCGCGCGCGCCCCATCACGCTGGCGCGCGGGACCGATCTGCTCGCGCTGGCGGCGGGTGGGCGCATCGCCACGGGCGATCCGGCCCATGTCCCGGCCGGGCGCTATGCGCAGGCGGCGCTCGAATGGATGGGACAATGGCAGGCGGTGGCGCCGCGCCTCGCACGCGCCGACAATGTCCGCGCCGCGCTGCTGCTGGTGGAGCGTGGTGAGGCGCCGCTCGGCATTGTCTATGCGACCGACGCGGCCGCCGCGCGCGGCGTGACCGTGATCGGCACCTTCCCGTCCGGCAGCCACCCGCCCATCACCTATCCTGTCGCGCTCACCCGCCGCGGCGGGGCGAGCGCCGAGGCGCGGGCGCTGCACGCCTTCCTGACCGGGCCGGAGGCTGCCGCCACCTGGCAGCGCTTCGGCTTCACGCTGCCCGGCTGAGGCGATGCTCGGACTCGGCGCGGAGGAATGGCAGGCGGTGCGCCTCAGCATCGAGGTCGCGGCGCGCTCCGTTGCGGTGTCGCTGCTGCCGGCGGTGGGTGTTGCCTGGCTGCTGGCGCGCGGGCGGTTTCCGGGGCGGATGCTGCTCGATGCGTTGGTGCATCTTCCGCTGGTCGTGCCGCCGGTCGTCGTCGGCTGGGCGCTGCTGATGCTGTTCGGCGTGCGTGGCCCGATCGGCGCGCCGCTCGACGCGTGGTTCGGCATCCGGCTTGTGTTCTCGACCGAAGGTGCGGCGCTGGCGACCGCGGTGATGTCCTTCCCGCTGATCGTGCGCGCGGTGCGGCTGGGGCTCGAGCATGTGGATCCGGGGTTGGAGGCAGCGGCACGAACGCTCGGCGCCGGGCCGCTTGATCGCTTCGTCACGGTCACGCTGCCGCTGATGGCGCCGGGGATCCTCGCCGGCGCGGTCACGGCCTTCGCGGCGGGCCTCGGCGAGTTCGGCGCGGTGATCACCTTTGCCTCCAACATCCCAGGCGAGACGCAGACCCTGCCTCTGGCGATCTACGCCGCGACGCAGACCCCGGGCGGGGAGGGGATGGCGGCGCGGCTGGCCTTCGTCTCCTTCGCGCTGGCCGTCGCCGGGCTACTGCTGGCGGAGCTGATCGCGCGGCGTATGCACATCCTGCTGGGCCGCGCCTAATGCTGGATGTCGCGCTGCGCCATCGCTACGGGCGGGACGGGTTTACGTTGGATGCCGCCTTTGCGATGCCGGAGGCCGGCGTCACCGCGCTGTTCGGCCCCTCGGGCTGCGGCAAGAGCACGATCCTCGCTGCCATTGCCGGGCTGTTGCGACCCGATGCGGGGCAGGTGGCGCTGGATGGTACGCTGCTGCTCGACACTGCGCGCGGCGTCTTCCTGCCGCCCGAGGCGCGGCGCTGCGGCGTGGTGTTCCAGGATGCGCGGCTATTCCCGCATCTCAGCGTCGAGACCAACCTGCGTTACGGGCTGCGACGCGCACCGCGCGATGCGGCGGGGCCGGGCTTCGAGGATATCGTGGCGCTGCTCGGCCTCGCGCCGCTGCTGGCGCGCCGCCCCGCGGGGCTGTCGGGGGGCGAACGGCAGCGCGTGGCGCTCGGCCGCGCGCTGCTCTCGCGGCCGCGCCTGCTGCTGATGGACGAGCCACTGGCCGCGCTCGACACGCCGCGACGGGCGGAGGTGCTGCCCTTCCTCGCCAGGCTGCGCGATGTCGCCCGATTGCCGATCCTCTACGTCACCCACGCGCTGGACGAAGTGGATGCGCTGGCAGACAGGCTGGTGCTGTTGGAGGCTGGGCGTGTGCGCGCCGCTGGCCCGCTGGAGGAGCTTGCCGCGCGCACCGACCTGCCGCTGGCGCAGCGCCGTGACGGCGGTGTGGTGCTGGCCTGCCGCGTGCTCGACCATGATGCGGCGCGCGGCCTGACGCGGCTCGGCTTCGCGGGCGGGGCGATGGTGGTGCCGCTACGCGAGGAAGCGCCAGGCACGCGCCTTCGCCTGCGGCTGCGGGCACGCGACGTGGCGGTGGCGACGCGCGCGCTGGAGGGGCTTTCGACCAGCAACGCGCTGCCCTGCACGCTGGCGGCCATCGTGCCCGCGGGCGTGCCGCATGAGGTGTTTCTGCGCCTCGATCTCGGTGGCAGCGTGATTCTCGCGCGCGTCATGCAGGACACGGTTGCCCGCCTTGGCCTCCAGCCCGGGATGCCGCTCTTCGCGCTGGTGAAGGCGGTGGTCTTCGACCATGCCGCGGCGCCGGCGATGGCCGCGGGTGACAGGCGGGGCGGGGCCGGATAAGCCTGTCCTGCGCGGCCGTCACGCCCCGAGGCCGCGCCATCCAGGAGTGTGTGACGTGGCTGGATCCGAATTGCCGCTTGCCGCTGGCCTCTACACCCCGCAGCGCCCCGACCCCGCGCTGCCGCCGGTGCGGATCAACCTCTATTCCGACACCCAGACGCGTCCGACGCTCGCCATGAAGGAGGCGATGATGCGCGCCGAGGTCGGTGACGAGCAGAATGGCGATGACCCGAGCGTCAATGCACTCTGCGACCGTATGGCCGCGCTGATGGGCAAGGAAGCGGCGATTTTCATGCCGACGGGCACGATGTGCAACGTCGCCGCGACGCTGGTGCATTGCCGCCCGGGCGAGGAGATCATTGCCCATGAGACCGCGCATATCCTGACCAGCGAGGGCGGTGCGCATGCGGCGCTCGGCGGCTTCCAGATCCTGCCGCTGAAGGGCGAGCGCGGGCTGTTCACGCCGGACGCGCTGCGGGCCGCCATCCGCGGCAAGTCGCGCCACACCCCGACCCAGAGCCTGGTGGAAGTTGAGCAGACCGCGAATATCGGCGGCGGCGCAGTCTGGCCGAAGGCGCAGCTGGACGAGATCGCGGCGATCGCGAAGCAGCATGGCATGGCCACCCACATGGATGGCGCGCGGCTGATGAATGCCTGCGTCGCGGCCGGCGTGCCGGCGGCGGAGATGACGGCCGGCTTCGACAGCGTGTGGCTCGACTTCACCAAGGGGCTGGGCGCGCCGCTCGGCGCGGTGCTCTGCGGCTCGGCAGCGTTCATCGACCAGGCCTGGCGCTGGAAGCAGCGTCTGGGTGGCGCGATGCGTCAGGGTGGCGTCTCGGCCGCGGCCTGCCTCTACGCACTGGACCACCATGTGGACCGGCTGGCGGAGGACCATGCGAATGCGAAGGGACTCGCCCGCGGCGTCGCGCAGATCCCGGGGATGAAGGTCGAGGCGCCGGACACCAACTTGGTCTTCTTCGACCCGACCGGCACCGGCGTGGCCGCGCCGGAACTGGTGAAGCGCCTGCGGTTGCAGGGCGTGCAACTGTCGATCCTCGGCGGCCGCATCCGCGCCTGCACGCATCTCGACGTCACGGCGGCGATGATCGAGGAAACGCTGCAACTGCTGCGGGCGGCGATCGCGCGCGGGTAAGGGTGTGACGCGGGGGCGCTGCCCCCGCTTCTTATCGCCCGACCGCGTAGCCCTGCATGCCGCGCGGATTGGCGCCGGCGAAGAGTTGGCCGTCAGCTTCCTGCCGCGCGCCGGTGAGCCGGCCTTCGGACCATTCGCCGCCCACTTCCAGCAAATGTCCCCGCGCGCGCAGTGCTTCGGCAACCTCGGCCGGGTAGCGGCCCTCGATCACGGTCTTCCCCGGCCGTGCGGGACGCGGCCAGAAGGAGGAGACCCAGTGCTCGGAATGGAAGGCGGGCGCGTCGATCGCCTGCTGGATGCCCATGGCGTGGTCCACCATCCGGGCGAACATGATGGGCTGCCACTGATCCTGTTGCTCGCCGCCCGGCGTGCCGAAGGTCATCCAGGGGCGTCCATCCTTCAGCGCCATGGCGGGCGAGAGCGTGGTGCGCGGTCGCTTGCCGGGCTTCAGGCCGTTCGGCAGCGATTCATCCAGCCAGAACATCTGCCCGCGCGTGCCGAGGCAGAAGCCGAGCTCCGGGATCGCCGGCGAGGATTGGAACCAACCGCCCGAGGGCGTCGCGCTCACCATGTTCCCTTGGCTGTCAATTACATCCACATGGCAGGTATCCGCGCCGGAGGCGCCGAGGCGCGAGACGGTCGGCTCACCGGCGCCCGGCGCGCGCGCGGCCCATTCGGCGCGCGCGAGGGCGGCGGCGAGGTCGGGGGCAGGGCGGTCGTAGCCCGGGATGGTGCCAGGGCGCAGCTCCATCGAAGCGGTCTCGCCGACCAGCTTGCGGCGCTCGGCATTGTAGGAATCGGACAGCAGCGCCGCGATCGGCACATCGGTGAAATCCGGGTCGCCGTAGAAGGCCTCGCGGTCGGCGAAGGCGAGCTTCAGGCATTCGATGACGGTGTGGATGAAGCGCTCGCCGAGCGGGTCCATGCCCGCCACGTCGAAGCCTTCCAGCAGCGCCATGGTCTGCAGCATGGTCGGGCCCTGGCTCCAGACGCCGCATTTCAGCAGCGTGGTGCCGCGGTAGTCGCGCTTGAGCGGTGCCTCGATGCCGGCGCGCCACTTGGCCATGTCATCGCCCGTCAGCACGCCGCGATGGCGCCGGCCGGAGGCGTCCATCACGTCCTGCGTGCGGAAGAAGCGGTCGATGGCTTCCGCGACGAAGCCGCCATACCAGGCGTTTCGGGCGGCATCGATCTGCGCGATGCGGTCCGTCCCCGCGGCCTCGGCCTCACGCAGGAGCTTCTCCCAGGTATCGGCCAGGACGGGGTTGGACCAGAGCTTGCCCGCCTCCGGCCCGCCATTGCGCAGCCAGAGCGCGGCGGAGGTCGGCCATTCGCTTTCGAATAGCGGGCGGACGGTGTTCAGTGTGGCGACCACGCGCGGCACGTAGTGCACGCCGCGGCGGGCATAGCCGATCGCGTAGGACAGTACGTCGCGCAGCGACATGGTGCCGAAGTCGCGCAGCATCCGCGCCCAGGCATCGAAGGCGCCGGGTACCATCGCCGGCAGCAGGCCGGTGCCGGGCACGAGGTCGAGGCCGAGCTGGTCCTTGACCAGCCCGACGCTGAGCCCCGCCGGCGCGACGCCCTGGCCGCAGATGACATGCTGCGCGCCCGACTTCGCGTCATGGACGATGATGGGGCAGTCGCCGCCCGGGCCGTTCAGATGCGGCTCCGCTACCTGCAGCGCGAAGCCGGCGGCGGCCGCGGCATCGAAGGCGTTGCCGCCGCGCTCGAGCACCGCCATGCCGACCTGGGAGGCGATCCAATGCGTCGAGGCGACGACGCCGAAGGTGCCAGCGATCTCGGGGCGCGTCGTGAACATGCGATGAACCTTCGTGCTGCTCGGCTTGAGGCGCGCGACTTGTGCAGGCAGAAGCGCAGGGGTCAAGGTCATGGGCGGTGGGCTACGGATGTTGGTCGCGGTTGTCGGTCCTTCGGGGGCGGGCAAGGACACGCTGATGGACGGCGCGCGGGCCGCGCTCGCCGCCGATCCGCGCTTCCGCTTCGTGCGCCGCTGCATCACTCGCCCCGCCGAGGCCGGCGGCGAGGCGCATGAGGCGCTGACGCCGGAGGGCTTCGCCGCGCGCCGCGCCGGGGGCGGCTTCGCGCTGTGGTGGGAGGCGCATGGCCTGCTCTACGGCATCCCCCGCGACATCGAGGATGATCTGGCGGCGGGGCGGGTCGCGGTCGCGAACCTCTCCCGCCACGCGCTGGCGGAGGCGGCTTCGCGCTATCCGCTGCGCGTATTGCTGATCACCGCGCCGGTCGAGTTGCGCGCCGCGAGGCTCGCCGCGCGCGGGCGGGAAGCGGTGCCCGACATCGCCGCGCGCCTGTCGCGAGAGGCCGGGCTGCCGCCTGGGCTGGACGTGGAGACGGTGTCGAACGACGCCGATGTGGCGGAGGGCGTCGCGCGCGTTCTGGCGGTGCTCAACCGAGCAGCGGCAGACGCTCAGCGATCAGAAAGGGCGCACCCGGCCCCGCCTGGGTGAAGAGGCAGAGCTCCGTCACGCGGCGCGGGCGGGCCGCTGCGTCGCCCATATGCGCGGTCAGGGCGGGCTGCACCACATCGCGTTCCTCGGGCGTGAGCCGGCGGGAGAGGGTGACGTGTAACCACCATTCCTCGAACACGTAGTGATAGCCCCAGCGGGCGAGATGGGCGCGCTGGCGCTCCGTCATCCGCTCTGGCCGGCGGCGCGCGATCTCCTCGGGCGTGGGCGGGGCGCGGTGCTCGTCGAGCGCGATAACACAATCATCGCAGAGCGCCTGCAACGCGGCCGACTTTTCCGATTCCAGAAGCGCCAGGAAGCCGTGATGCTCAGCGAGCCGCAGCGGTTGCAGGGCGAACGGGCGGGTGCGGAGCGCGACCTGCATGGCGGCCTGCCGCACCGCTGCCCAGGAGGTGCGGATGCGAAAGGGTGGCTTCAGCGTGGCATGCAGCCCATAGCCGCGCGCATCGGCCGTGACCTCCGCGATGTCGAGGCCGGGCAAAGCGCGCTGCGGCAGTGCGGCGCCGGTTTCGGCATCGCGCCCGAGCCAGGCGGAGCCAAGGGCGTGCAGATCGTCATCGAGTGCCGGCGCCCAGTAGAGCGCGGCACGCATCTGACCCGTGCCGGTCACGCCACGCGTTCTCCCGCCCGCCAGACGCGGCGGATGATGGGGTGGCCGGCATGCGGATGGACCTGCACCAAATCCGCGCGCAGCCCGGCCTCGATCCGCCCGCGATCGGCAAGCCCCACCATGCGCGCGGCGCGGTCCGTGATCATCGCCACGGCCTGCGGCAGCGTGACATCGCCGGTGGCGGCGGAGAGCCAAGCTGCCTCGATCATCGCGGGCGGGACGTAGTCGCTGGCCAGGACATCCACTGCGCCGGCGCGGATGAGGTCCTTCGCGGCGACATTGCCCGAATGGCTGCCGCCACGGACGATGTTGGGCGCGCCTGCGATCACCTCGACACCGAGCCGCTTCGCCTCCAGCGCGGCGTCCATCACGACCGGGAATTCGCTGATCGTGATGCCATCGGCGAAGTTGGCCGCAACGCCTTCGGCGCTGTCATCGTCATGGCTGGCGAGCGGCAGGTTGCGGTGCCGCACGCGATCCAGCAGCCAGCGCCGCTGGCGTTCGCGCAAGCGGCCGCGCTGCTCGAGCAATTCGCCGATGCGCCGGTCCACCTGCTCCGGCGCCTGCTGCAGCTGCTTGATGCGCATCTGCTTGTAGCGCGCGATGTCGCGGTACTGGCCGACACCCGGTGAGTGGTCCATCAGGCTGACCATGCGCACCAGCGGGTGATCGGCGACAGGATCCACCAATTCCGGCATGTCCTGCGCCGGCAATTCGCAGCGTAGATGCAGGAAATGCTCACTCTTCAGCACGCCGGCATGGGCGAGGGCGTCGAGATCCGCGACGCCCTCGCGGAAGGTCTGGGTGCGGCCCGCATCGAAGCCAAGATCGCCGAGGCAGAGCGCATCCAGCACGGTGGTGACGCCGGCCGCGATGGTCTGCCCGTCATGCGCGATCATGGCCGAGCGCGACGGCCAGCGGGCATTCGCGCGCGGCTGCACCTGGCGTTCGAGGTTATCGGTGTGGACGTCCACGATCCCCGGGATCAGGTGCTCGCCACCCACATCCTGCGCCGCGGGCAGGTGGCTGCGCCCGGTCTGGATGTCTGCGATGGTCTCGCCGCGGATCACGACCGTGCCCAGCACGACCTCCGCCGGCAGGACGAGCAGGGCATTGGTGAGGATGGTCTCGGGGGTCATGCAACCTCGGGCAGCGGGGCGACATCGAAGAGGCGGTCGGCGACGCGGCCGCGCACCTCGGCATCGTGGAAGATGCCGATGATGGCTGCACCCCGCGCCTTGGCTTCGGCGATCAGACCGATCACGACCTCGCGATTGGCGGCGTCGAGGCTCGCGGTCGGCTCGTCGAGCAGGAGGATCGGATAGTCGGGCGCGAAGCCGCGGGCAAGGTTCACGCGCTGCTGCTCGCCGCCCGAGAAGGTCGCGGGCGGCAGATGGTGCAGCCGCGCGGGCAGGTTGAGCCGCGCGAGCAGCGCCTCAGCGCGCGCCAGCGCGGCGTCGCGCGGCAGGCCGCGGGCAATCAAGGGCTCCGCCACGATCTCGATCGCCGGGACGCGCGGGATGACGCGCAAGAATTGCGAGACATGGCCGAGCGTGTCGCGCCGGATCTCCCGCATCAGCCGCGGATCGGCGGTGACGAGGTCCGCGACGGCGCCGCGGTGGCGCAGCAGGATGCGCCCTTCCTCCGCGCCGTAATTGCCGTAGAGACAGCGCATCAGCGTGGATTTGCCGGCGCCTGAGGGCCCGGCGAGCGCGACGCATTCCCCCACCGCCACTTCGAGGTCGAGCCCCCGCAGCACCGGCAGGCTGACGCCGCCCTGCAGATGCAGGGTGAAGGTCTTGCCGAGGCCCTCGGCCTTGAGTGCCCAGCTCATGCCGCGAGCACCGATGCGACAAGAAGTTGCGTGTAGGGATGCTGCGGGTCGTCCAGCACGCGGTCCGTCAGCCCCTGTTCCACCACGCGGCCATGGCGCATCACCAGGACGCGATGGGCCAGCAGCCGCGCAGCGGCGATGTCATGCGTCACCAGCAGAACCGCGAGGCCCAACTCCGCGACCAGCGCGCGGATCAGGTCGAGAAGCCGCGCCTGCACGCTGACATCAAGCCCACCCGTCGGCTCGTCCATGAACACCAGGCGCGGCCGCGTGACCAGCGTGCGCGCGATCTGCAGCCGCTGCTGCATGCCGCCCGAAAATTTTCTCGGACTATCGTCGATTCGCGCGGGGTCGATCTCGACACGACCGAGCCAGCCCGTCGCCTCGGTGCGGATATTGGCATAGTGGCGTGCGCCCACCGCCATCAGCCGCTCGCCGATATTGCCGCCGGCGGAGACGCCCATGCGCAGCCCATCGCGCGGGTTCTGGTGGACGAAGCCCCATTCGGTGCGCATCAGGTTGCGTCGCGCGGCTTCGCCCATCGCCAGCACATCCTGCCCGTCATAGGCGACGCTGCCGGAATCGGGGCGCATCAGACCGGACAGCGCGCGCAGCAGCGTGGTCTTGCCACTGCCGGATTCGCCGACGATCGCGACGACCTCCCCAGGCCAGATGTCGAGGTCCACGCCATCCAGCGCGGCGATCTGGCCGAAGCGCAATTGCAGGTCGCGGGCGGTGAGCAGCGCGTCGGTCATTCGGCAGCCTCCTGCGCGGGCTGGCGGCTGGCGCAGTAATCCGTATCGGAGCAGACGAACATCTTGCCGCCGCGGTCATCCATGATGACCTCGTCGAGGTAGCTCTCGCGTGAGCCGCAGAGTGCGCAGGCCTGCGGGGCGCGGATCGGGCGGAAGGGATGGTCCTCGAAGTCGAGGCTGCGGACCTTGGTGTAGGGCGGCACGGCGTAGATGCGCTTCTCCCGCCCAGCGCCGAACAGCTGCAGCGCTGGCATACGGTCCATCTTCGGATTGTCGAAGGCCGGGATGGGGGAGGGCGCCATCAGATAGCGCCCATTCACCATCACAGGATAATTGTAGCTGGTCGCGATGTGGCCGTGCCGGGCGATGTCCTCGTACAGCTTCACATGCATCAGCCCGTAATCGGCCAGCGCATGCATGCGGCGCGTCTCTGCGATGCGCGGCTCAAGCCGCATCAGGGGCTCCGGGATCGGCACCTGGTAGACGATGACCTGTGCCTCGGTCAGCTTCTGTTCCGGGATGCGATGGCGGGTCTGGATCACCGTCGCCTCGCTCGTGCGCTCCGTCGTGGCAACACCCGCGACGCGGCGGAAGAAGCCGCGGATGGAGACGGCGTTCGTCGTGTCGTCGGCGCCCTGGTCGATCACCTTCAGCACATCGCGGGGCCCAAGGATCGCCGCCGTCACCTGGATGCCGCCCGTGCCCCAGCCATAGGGCAGCGGCATCTCCCGCGAGCCGAAGGGCACCTGATGCCCGGGAATGGCGACGGCCTTCAGGATAGCACGGCGGATCATCCGCTTCGTGCTCTCGTCCAGATAGGCGAAGTTATAGCCGGGATCGTGGGACATCAGGGCGCGACCTTCGGCGCGGTTTCGGCTGCCGCGATGGTCTCCGCCGCGCTTTGGCGCATGACGCGGACATTCTCGAGCTCGGATTGGAAGTCCACGTAATGCGGCAGCTTCAGATGCTCGACGAAGCCCGTCGCCTCCACATTGTCGCAGTGATACAGCACGAATTCCGGCTGCTGCGCGGGCGCCGTCGCATCCTCACCGAGTTCCTCGGCGCGGAGCGCACGGTCCACGAGGGCCATGGACATCGCCTTGCGCTCCGCATGGCCGAAGGCGAGGCCGTAGCCGCGAGTGAATTGCGGCGGCTCGGTGCGGCTGCCCTTGAACTGGTTCACCATCTGGCATTCGGTGATGCCGATGTCGCCGATCTCGATGGCGAAGCCGAGCTCGGGCGGGGTGAACTCCACCGCAACCTCGCCGACGCGGATCTCGCCGACGAAGGGATGCGCATTGCCGTAGCCGCGCTGCGTCGAATAGCCGAGGCCGAGCAGGAACCCTTCGTCGCCACGCGCCAGCGCCTGCAGCCATACGGGACGATCGGCGGGGAAGGTGAGCGGCTCGCGCGTCAGGTCGCCGGGTTCGGCATCGGAGGTTGTCTCGCGCTGCATCAGGCCTTCACGCGCCAGCAGCTCGGTCACGCGCGGTGCGGGCGCCGTGTCGCGCGCAGCCTCCGGCGCCGCGTCTGGCGTGCGGCCTTCGGCGGCCAGGCGGAAATCGAGCAAGCGATG
>JBIKSZ010000240.1:0-5347 GCA_044348345.1 Roseomonas sp.
GAGCAGCGTCATCATGACAATGGCGCAATATTTGCTAAAGTTCTTCGCTATCGGGAGCCGGTAGCACGACATCTCTTATGTCGCGCCAGTCCGGGCCGGCGGCGTCTCGTCCCGTGAGGCGGGGCTAGCTCATTCGAGACTTGCGAGGCCCTCTTGCGCCGGCCAGAACCAGTATGGGTCAGGATACGTCACGCATGCGAACGCTTCCCCAGCTCGTCATCCTTGCTGCCCTCGGCGGCCTGGGGGCGGCGTGGCACATCTATGGCGAGCAATACGGTCTGCCCCGCCCGCTGGCGCTGGTCGGGCTGGAAGCGGCGGCGCCGACCCAGCAGCAGCGCGGCCCGGGCGGCGGGGCGGTTGGCGTGATTGTCTCCCCGGTCCGCACCGCGACGGTGGTGGATCGGGCCGAAAGCGTGGGCACGGTGCGCGCCCGCGATGCGGTGACGATCACCGCCAAGGTGACGGGCATAGTCCAGTCCATCCGCTTCCAGGAAGGACAGCCAGTGCGTGAGGGCGAGCTGCTGGTGGATCTCGATGCCGCGGCACTCCGCGCCGAGCTCGACCAGGCGCGCGCCCTGTTCGACGATGCGCGCAGCCAGCTGGTCCGTGGACGTGGGCTCCAGCCCGGCCAGACCATTACCGCACAGCGGCTTGAGACGCTGGAGGCGCTGACCCGCCAGGCCGAAGGCCGCGTCCGCCAGGCGGAAGCCCGCCTGCAGGAGCTGCGCGTGCTCGCCCCCTTCGCAGGCCGTGTCGGCCTGCGCCAGGTAAGCGTCGGCGCCCTGGTCCAGCCGGGCACGGTGGTCACCACGCTCGACGACATCTCCCGCGTGCGGGTGGAATTCTCGGTGCCGGAGCTGTTCGTGGCCCGCGTCCGGGTTGGCAGCCCCGTGGTGGCGCGCTCCGGCGCCTTCGGCGATCGCCGCTTCGAAGGCCGGGTTGCCGTGGTGGACACCCGCATCGACACCGCGACGCGGACGATCCGCGTCATCAGCGAATTCGACAATGCGGATGAGGCGCTGAAGCCCGGCCTGTTCATGACCGTCGATATCGAGCTTGAACGGCGCGACGGCGCGCTTCTGATCGCCGAGGAGGCGCTGGACCCGATCGGCGACCGCAACTTCGTCTATGTGGTGCGCGAGAACCGCGCCCGCCGGGTCGAGGTGCGGCTTGGCCAGCGCATGCCGGGCGAGGTCGAGGTGTTGTCCGGCCTGAGCGCCGGGGATCCAGTGGTGGTGCAGGGCATCCAGCGCCTGCGCAACGACGCGCCGGTGCGGGTGGTGGAAACCCGCACGCGGCCGACATCCTGACGCGGCGCGGCTGAAGGGCGGACGGCCATGATCCTCTCCGACGTCTCGATCAAGCGCCCGGTCTTCGCGACCGTGGTCAGCCTGATGCTGATCGTGCTGGGCATCGCATCCCTGATGCGGCTGCCGATCCGCGAATACCCCGCGATCGACCCGCCGGTCGTCTCCGTCACCACGCAGTATCGCGGTGCCTCGGCCGCGGTCGTGGATACCCAGGTCACGGAGCTGATCGAGGCCGCTGTCGCGGGCATCGAGGGCATCAAGTTCATCACCTCCCAGTCGCGCGATGAGCGCAGCCAGGTGACGATCGAGTTCCGCCTGACGCGCGCCGTGGACGCGGCTGCGAATGATGTGCGCGACCGCGTCGCGCGCACCCTGGCGCGGCTGCCGGAGGCGGCCGATACGCCGGTGGTGCAGAAGGTGGATGGCGATGCGCGCCCCATCCTCTGGATCGCGCTGGTCTCTGACACGCTGTCGGGGATGGACCTGACCGAGCTCGCCCGCCGGCGCTTCGCCGACCGGCTGGCCATCGTGGACGGTGTGGCGCAGGTGCTGGTGCTGGGTGAGCGTCGTCCGGCAATGCGGCTCTGGCTCGACCGCCAGGCGCTGGCCGCGCGCGGCCTGACCGTGCAGGACGTGGAAGACGCGATCCGGCGCGAGAATGTCGAGCTGCCCGGCGGGCGGCTGGAGAGTTCCGCGCGCGAGCTGACGGTGCGCACCGACACGCGCATGAGCCGGCCCGAGCAGTTCCGCGCCGTGGTCATCAGCCGCAGCGGCGGCGGGCAGGTGTTGCTTGGCGATGTCGCGCAGGTGGAGATCGCGCCAGAGGACACGCGCGGCGAGTACCGCATCAATGGCAAGCCGGCCGTGGGCCTCGGCATCCTGCGCCAGTCCACTGCCAACACGCTCTCGGTCGCCGAGGGCGTGAAGGCCGAGGTCGAGCGCATCCGCGGCTCCGTGCCGGAAGGCGTGGAGGTGGTGATCGGCTACGACGAAAGCCTGTTCATCAGCCAGTCCATCTACGAGGTGGAGCACGCGCTGATCGTCGCATTGATCCTGGTCGTCATCGTCATCTTCTTCTTCCTGCGCAGCTGGCGCGCGACGATCATCCCGGCCGTCGCGATCCCGGTCTCGATCCTTGCCTCCTTCATCGCGCTCGCCGCGCTCGGCTTCTCGATCAACGTGCTGACGCTGCTCGGCCTCGTACTCGCGATCGGCCTGGTCGTGGACGATGCGATCGTCGTGCTGGAAAACGTCCACCGCCGGATCGAGGAAGGCGAGCACCCGCTGCTGGCCTCGCTGCGCGGCTCGCGGGAGATCGCCTTCGCGGTCATCGCGACGACGCTGGTGCTGATTGCGGTCTTCCTGCCGCTCTCCTTCATGGGCGGCAATACGGGGCGGCTGTTCACGGAATTCGGCTTCGCGCTGGCGGCCTCGGTGGCCTTCTCGGGGCTCATCGCGCTGACGCTGACGCCGATGATGTGTTCCAAGCTTCTCAAGCCGCATCAGGGCGAGACCTGGCTTGTGCGGGTGACCGAGCCGATCTTCCTCGGCATGAACTGGCTGCTGCGCGTTTCGCTGAAGCGGGCACTGGCAGCGCCGCTGATCACGCTGGGCGCGATGGGCCTTGTTTCGGGCCTTGCGGTCGCGCTGTTCAACGTGATCCCGAAGGAATTCGCCCCCACCGAGGATCGCGGGATCATCATCATCCCGACCACCGCCCCGGAAGGTGCGAGCTTCGCGTACACGCGAGAGCAGGTGCAGCGCATCGAGCGCCTTCTGCAGCCCTATGCGGAGCGCGGCGAGATCTCCTCGCTCTTTGCCACCATCGGCGGCTTCCAGCGTCCGCCGCAGGGCAATGTGGCCAACATGTTCATCCGCCTCGCACCCTGGGAGGAGCGTGAGCGCAAGCAGCAGGCGATTGCCGCCGAGCTGATGCCGCAGCTTTTGGCCATTCCCGGCACGCGCGCCTTTGCGCTGAACCCGCCCTCGCTCGGCCAGCGTGGCTTCCAGCCGCCGGTGCAGTTCGTGATCGGCGGATCCGACTACACGACGCTAGTCCAGTGGCGCGACCGCTTCCTGGCCCGCGCGCGGGAGAACCCGCGCCTGCTCAACATGGACAGCAACTTCCGCGAGACCAAACCTGAGATCCGCGTGGACATCGACCGGCGCAAGGCGGCCGAGCTCGGCGTCTCGATCCAGGCGGTCGGCCGCACCATCGAGACGATGCTGGGTGCGCGCGAGGTCGGCACCTTCGTCCAGGGCGGCGAGGAATACCGCATCATGCTGCAGGCGCGCGAACAGGACCGCGCGACGCCCTATGACCTGCAGAACATCTTCGTCCGCACCACGGGCGGCGGTGCGCTGGGCCTGGTGGCGGGCGCGGGTTCGCAGCAGGGCGCGCTGGTGCCCCTCTCGAATGTCGTGACGCTGTCCGAACGCGCACGGCCGCAGAGCCTGGCGCGCGAGGATCGGGTGCGCGCCATCACCATCACCGCCTCCCTCGCGCCCGGCTACACGCTGGGTGAAGCGCTGGCCTTCATGGAAGGTGTCGCGCGCGAAGTGCTGCCGTCCGAGGCGCGGATCAGCTATCGCGGCCAGAGCCTGGAGTTCAAGGAAAGCTCGGGCGCGCTGTATGTGACCTTCGCGCTGGCGCTGCTGGTGGTGTTCCTGGTGCTGGCCGCGCAGTTCGAAAGCTTCATCCACCCCTTCATCATCCTGCTCTCGACGCCGCTGGCGGTCACGGGCGGGCTGCTGGCGCTGCACTGGACGGGCAATACGCTCAACGTCTTCAGCCAGATCGGCATGATCCTGCTGATCGGGCTGATGGCGAAGAACGGCATCCTGGTGGTGGAATTCGCCAACCAGCTGCGCGACCGCGGCATGTCCATCCATGACGCGGTGCTGGAAGCGTCCGTGGTGCGGCTGCGGCCCATCCTGATGACCTCCATCGCAACCGTCTTCGGCGCGGTGCCGCTGGCCATGGCGACGGGTGCGGGCGCGGAAAGCCGGCAGGCGATCGGCGTGGTGATCGTGGGCGGCGTCACGCTCTCCACCTTCCTGACGCTCTATGCGGTGCCCGCGCTCTATGTGCTGCTGGCCGGCTTCACAAAGCCGATCGGCGCCATCGCGTCGAAGCTGACGGAGCTTGAGAAGCGCGACCCCGTGCCGCACCCGGCGCCGGCGGAGTAGCGAGGGCCGAGTAGCCGGGGCGCCGCGCCCGCTGTAAACTTTCCGCCGCGAAGTTGCGGAGGAACGGCACATGGCGGATGCGGCGCACATGGACGGGCGGACAGGGGGCCAGTTGCTGGCCGATGCGCTGGTGGCGAATGGCGCGACCCATGTCTTCGCCGTGCCGGGCGAGAGCTACCTCGACCTGCTCGACGGGCTCTATGCGCAGCGCAACCGCATCGAACTGGTCACCTGCCGCTTCGAGGCCGGCGCCGTCCACATGGCGGAAGCGCAGGGCAAGCTGACAGGCCGGCCGGGCGTTGCCGTCGTCACGCGCGGGCCCGGCGCCTGTCATGCCGCCATCGGCGTCCATGTCGCGCAGCAGGACAGCACGCCGCTGGTGCTGCTGGTCGGCCAGATCCCGATGTCCGAGACCGACCGCGAATCCTTCCAGGAGGTCGATTACCGCCGCTTCTTCTCGCCCATCGCGAAATGGGTGACGCAGATCGACGAAGCCGCGCGCATCCCTGAGCTGATGGCGCATGCCTTCGATGTGGCGGTCAGCGGCCGGCCGGGCCCGGTGGTGGTCGCGCTCAGCGAGGAGATGCAGAAGCACCTGGCCGCCGTGCCCGACATCGGCCCGCAGCCGCTGCTGCCGCCGTACCCGGCGCCCGATGCGCTGCCGCGGCTGATGGCGATGCTCGAAAAGGCGGAGAAGCCGCTCGCGATCCTCGGCGGCACGCGCTGGACGGCCGAGGGCCGGGCCGCGATCCGCGACTTCCTGGTCGGGAACGACATCCCCGTCTCCGTCTCCTTCCGTCGTCAGGGGCTGTTCGACGGCACATCGGCGCATTACGCGGGCGACCTTG
>JBIKSZ010000241.1:0-5343 GCA_044348345.1 Roseomonas sp.
ATCGGCTCGGACGACCCATTGTAGTTGTCGAGGCCGCGCGCATGGCAGCCCTCAGGCGGAAGTCGGTTTGGTCGAACCAGCCCCGCGACCAAGCGTCTCGGCGCGCTACACCACAATCAGGTCATCGGGTGACGCGCCCCCGATGGGGCCGACACCCGTGGCACCTTCACGCGCTCAGCCGACCAACGGGCCAGCGGGCAACGGTCCCGCACCCTCGCGCCTCCTCAACTCCGCCTCGAGCGCGGTCCGCACGCGCTCCACGACCTCCGCCCAGTCGCCAGGCCGCGCCTGCCGGAAGAGGCGCACTGAGGGGTACCAGGCCGAGTCCTCGCCCTCATCGCCCCAGCGCCAGTCATTGGGGCGCGCCAGCACCAGCCAGCTCGGCACGCCGAGCGCCCCCGCGAGATGCACCACCGAGGTGTCGACCGAGATCACCAGATCCAAGTGCGCCAGTAGCGCGGCCGTGTCTGCAAAGTGCCGGAGGTAGGGCCCCGCCAGGAACAGCGGCGCCGGTCCCGCCCAGCCTAGCGCCTCGGCCTCCGACGCCCCTTTTTGCAGCGACACATAGGTCAGGCCCGGCAGGGCCATGATCGGCGCCAACGCTCGCAGGTCCAAGGATCTGCGGCGGTCATCCTGATGCGTCGGTCGGCCCGCCCAGACCAGCCCGACCTTCAGCCCCGCCGCTGGCCCCTGCAGTCCGCCGAGTGCCAACAGCCGCTCCGCACGCTCCCGCGCGGCGTCCGGCACGGACAGATAGGGCGCCGCCATGCCAATCTCGGCGCCGCCAACGCATAGGCCGAGGCTGGTCATGGGCACCTGCGCCGCATGCGCGGGGACCTCGTCCCAACCGGTGAAGGCAGCATCCACCGCAGGATGCTCCCCGAGCAGCGGCCGCAGTTCGGCGCTGACCCCCAGCACCAGGCGCCCAACCCGCGCCCGCGCCCGCTCGAGGAAGCGCGCGAATTGCAGCGTGTCGCCAAAACCCTGCTCGCCGTAGACGAGCAGCGTCTCGCCCGGAAGGGCGCGTCCATCCCAGCGCGGCGCCTGGAATTGCGGCAGCAATCCCTGCGTGTGAGCCATGCGATAGCGCGCTTCATAGGTCCGCCATCCTTCCGCCCACCGCCCCTGGCGGAGCAGCAGCTCGCTAAGCTCGAACTCCGCTTCCGCATCGCCGGGCCGCTCCGCAATCAGCTCGCGCAGCAGCCGCTCCGTCTCGGCCAGCTCGCCCGCATCCGCCAGAGCAAGGGCGAGATTGTAGCGCGACGTCCGATCCCGCGGCGCCAGCTCCACCGCCCGCCGCCCATGAGCGACCGCGGCCTCCAGCCGGTCCAGCCTGCGGCACGCCTCCGCCAGGTTAGACCACGCTGCGGCATGGGACGGCGCCCGTTCCACCACGCGCGTAAAGGCGGCCACGGCCTCCTCATACCGCCCGACCCTATACAGCGCCGCGCCCTGGCCCAGATGCAGCTGCGCGTCGCCCGCCGCCAGCGCCACAGCCCGCCCCCAATGCGCCAGCCCGTCGGCCTCCCGGCCCAGGCTTGCCAGTGCCTCCGCGGCCGTGGCGTGCAGCCGGGCCTCGCCGGGCGCCAGTCGGAGCGCGAGGTCGAGACGCGCCAGGGCATGATCACGCCGGCCCGAGGCCAGTTCCACCACCGCCAGCAGATGCAGACCGCCCAGGTGATGCGGCAGCGCGCTTAGGGCGGCGCCGCACAGCGCCTCGGCCTGGCCGGCATCGCCGCGGCGCCAAGCGGACTCCGCCTCCCGCACCAGCCGGTCGCCGGCTGCCAGAGGATCCTCGGCGGGGCTTCGATGCCGCATGCGTCCTGTCCTCCCGCCGTGCCTGATCCCGCCGGCCCCCGCCACGCCGCCACCGGTGGGCACGCTGGCAGAGGCAGGAACCGCGACCGAACTGCGGCGCCCGGAGCGGTGCGGTGTGGGACTACAGCTGGTCATGTGTTAGCAGCAACCTATAATTGCGCAATATGAAACAACATTCGCCTCAGGGACATGCGGCCATTCGAACACATATCGTCTCAGCACCTGAGGGTTAACGAACCCTTGGCACGACCGCGCCCTCGGTGCCCGGCATACGCAAATAATAGAAACCTATGATTGACAGTTGGCGTGGCAGGATTATCGATCGTTTCGATTGAGGCGACGCGCCGAACCCGGCGTCCGCCGCTCGACCACCCGACGATGAGGACCCGCTGCATGCGCATCTCTGCCGCCCTTCTGTCAGCGATCCTTGCGCTCGGGGTCCCGGCCGGCACGGCCATCGCACAGGCCCCGCGGCCACAAGCCCAGCCCGCCCCGGCGCAGCCCGCACCTGCTGCGCCTGCGCAGGCGGCCCCCGCCGCGCCGGCGGCCGCGGCAGCGCCCGCACCCGTCTCCTCCGATCCCGACCGGACCACGGCCAGCTTTGGCGACTGGCTGCTGCGTTGTGAGCGGGTGCCAGAGGCCGGGCGCAGCTGCGAGGTCGCCCAGGTCATCAGTGTGCAGGGAGCGCAGCAGCCGATCGCACAGATCGCGCTGGGTCGTGTCGCGCGCGAGCAGACCGCACTGACTCTCCTGGTGCAGGTTCCGGTGAATATAGAGCTGGGCGCGCCACTCCGTCTGATCGGCGACGACCGCGAGCCTCTGGTCATCGAGACCAGCTGGCGGCGCTGCGTGCCGGCGGGCTGCTTCGCGGGCACGGAGTTGCGCGAGGAGGCCGTGGTGCGGCGACTGCGCGATCGGCCCGAGCCCGTGCGGATCGAGTTCCGCGACAGTACCGGGCGTGACTTGCGGTTGGCCTTCTCCGTTCGCGGCCTCGGCCCCGCGCTGGACGCGCTGGCGCGCGAGTGACCGCCGGTCAGCCGAGGCGGCGCCCCGCCTCGGCCGCAAGGGTCCCGGCGGTCGCGATATGCACGCCCTCGCGCGAAGCCAGGTCCTGCAGGCTCTCGCGCAGGTAGCGGATGCGATGCGGCGCGCCGAGCATCCAGGGATGGATGCCGATGCCGAGCACGCGCCCCCCGCGGGGTTCCGCCAGCAGCCGGTCCAGCGCATCGCGCAGCAGCCCCGGCCAGCGCGCGACGGGCACGCGGCGCAGCCACAGCGTCTGCACATCGTCATGCTCGGCCGGCGGCGGCAGGGCGAGCAGGCCAGAGGCGTGGCGATAGGGCTCGTCGTCATTCGCCCAATCGAGCGAGTAGGCGAAGCCGGCCTCGGCCAGGAGGCCGGTCGTGCGCGCGGTTGCGCCATGGTCCTGGCCGAGCCAGCCCGTCGCGCCCGGCCATATTTCTGCCAGTTCGTCGCGGGCTGCGAGGATATGGGCGCGCTCCTCCGCCTCGGTCATGCGCGCGGTGATCATGCGGCTGGCGGAGATGCCATGCGCCACAGGCTCGAAGCCGCGCGCGGCGCAAGCGGCGATCAACTCGGGATGGCGGCGCGCGGCCAGCGTGTTGACGGCGACAGAGGCCGGCAGTTGCAGCGCATCGAGCAGCTCAAGGATGCGCCAGGCGCCGATGCGGTTGCCGTAGTCGCGGTAGGACCAGCCATGCCAATCCGGCGTGCCGGTAAAGAAAGCGCCCCGAAAGCGCGGGTCGCGATGGGCGTCGGCGGGTGGCTCGATCTCGGTGTGCTCGATGTGGAGCAGCAGGTACACGGCCACCCTCGCCCCGCCGGGCCAGCGAAAATCCGGCCGCTGCGGCTGCGGCGACCAGGGGTGGATCGCGTGATCAGCGCCGCGGGCGGGGATCATCGCGCTGCCGCGGCCACCGCCGCGTCGTAATGCTGCGCGAGGTACCAATCGGCCATCTCCGCCCCCGTCGCGAACCACACACCCTCATGCCGGCGCATGTAGGACAGGATCTGGTCGAGATACCGCACCCGATGCGGCCGCCCCATGATGTAGGGGTGGAGCGCCACGCACATCACGCGCGGCTGCGCCTCGCCTTCCGCGTAGAGCGTGTCAAACATGTCGCGCGCGCACTGGAGAAAATCCTCGCCCTCCCCTGCGCCGGCCGGGATCATCACCGCGTCGTTGAGGTCCATCTGGTAGGGCAGCGACACCAGGCGGCCGCTCCGCACGCGGATCGGCGTCGGCTGGTCGTCATGGTAGAAATCGCAGATGTAGGAGATGCCGGCCTCCGCCACGAGGTCGGGCGTCGCCAGCGTGTTGGACCCCGCCGGCGAGAACCAACCGCGCAGCTGCCGTCCCGTCATGCGCCGCCAGGCCTCCACGCTCGCCGCGATCTCCGCGCGTTCGGCGTCTTCGGCGAGGCCCCAATGGTAGCGCGTGTTGAAGATCCCGTGGCTGAACACGTCCCAATCCCGCGAGAGCATCGCGTCGAGAATTTCGGGGAACATCTCGCCGACCGCCATGCTGAAGGAGACGGAGCCGCGGATGCCATGCGCATCCATCACCTCCATCATCCGCCACACGCCGGCGCGGTTGCCGTAATCCTTCAGCGAGTAGGACAGGATGTCCGGATGCGGCGTGCGCGGCCAGGGATCGCGTTGGCGGATGGCGGCGGGGAGGAATTCGTAATGCTCGATGTTCGGGCAGACCCAGACCGCCAGCCGCGCCCCGCCCGGCCAGGTGAGCTTCGGCCGGAAGGGCAGCGGCGCGTGGAACAAGCGGTCTTCGGGGAGTATCTTGGGCATGGGATTCAGACCTCCGGTGCTCGGGGCCTGCGGCCCCTCCACCCTGCGGTCATCCCATACCATCAATCGATAATGGCCTCGGCCTCGATCTCGACCAGATAATCGCCGACCAACCGGCCGACTTCCACCAGTGTGTTGGCAGGTCGGGCGGTGGCGAAGACGCGGCCATGCACGCGGCCGACCGGCTCCCACTGGCCGGCATCGCGCAGCCAGACGCGGGTCTGCACGACATCGTCCATGGTGCCGCCCAGCGCCTCGATCGCCGCGGCGATCTTGTCGAGGATATAGACCGCCTGCCCGCCCGGATCGCCAGGGCAGACGACGCTGCCATCGGTGTGCGTCGCGGTGGTGCCGGAGACCAGGATGCGCTTGCCGACGCGCACCGCGCGCGAATAGCCGCAGGCCCCTTCCCAGACGCTGCCGCTATCCACCCGCAGCCGTCCGGGGCGGAACTCGGTGGCGGTGTAGATTTTCGGCAAGCTGTCGAGGTGATGGCTGAGATCGCCCGCCGCCGTCAGATAGGGCGGCTTGCGGTATTCATCGCCGCAATCGCCCGGGATCGGCTGCGCCGCGGCGAAAGCGTGGTCAAGCCGCGCCAGATCCTCGGCATCGAGGGCGAAGGAGAACAGGCGGAGATTGTCGTCCCGGTGCTGCGCTTCCGTCAGCCGCGCGCCGACGATGACCGCACCGACCGCCGGA
>JBIKSZ010000242.1:0-5342 GCA_044348345.1 Roseomonas sp.
CAGTGACCGATTTGCCCGAGCCGCTTTCGCCGACGAGGCCGAGGATCTCCCCGCGCTCCAAGGTGAAGGACACGCCGTTCACCGCCTTCAGCACGCCCGCACGGGTGTGAAAGTGGGTCTGCAGGTCGCGGACCTCGAGCAGCGTGCGGGTCATCGGCGCAGCCGGGGATTGAACTGGTCGCGCAGCTGGTCGCCGACGACGTTGATGGCGACGATCAGCACGATCAAGGCGATGCCCGGATAGACCGAAATCCAGGTCCGCCCGCTCATCATGTACTGGAAGCCATTGGCGATCAGCATGCCGAGCGAGGGCTCGGTCGGCGGCAGCCCGAGGCCGAGGAAGGACAGCGTTGCCTCCAGCGAGATGGCGTTGGCCACTTGCACCGTGCCCACCACGATCAGCGGCGGCAGACAGTTCGGCAACAGGTGGCGCGAGACCACGCGATGGCCCGGCAGCGGCGTGGCGCGCGCGGCCTCCACATAATCCTTCTGCCGCTCGGCGGTGGCGGCGCCATAGGCGGTGCGGGCGAAATAGGCATACTGCGCCGTCACCAACGCGATGATCAGCGGCACCTTCCCCTGCCCCAGCACCGCCACCAGCACCAGCGCCAGCAGGATCGCCGGAAAGGACAGCTGCAAATCCACCACGCGCATGATCGCCTGTTCGATCCGGCCACCGGCATTGGCCGCCAGGATGCCGAGCGTGGCGCCCAGCGTCATCGCCACCGCGCCTGCGGCAATCCCCATCTGCAGCGAGATGCGCAGCCCATAAAGGATGGCGGAGAACAGGTCGCGCCCCTGCGCATCCGTCCCCAGCCAATGGACATAACCGCCCGAGCCGACGAAGCCCGGCGCACGCCGCGCGTCGCGCAGGTTCAGATTGGCCAGGTCATACGGGTCCTGCGGCGTGATCCAGGGCGCGAGGAGCGCGGCCGCCACAACCAGCAGGACAACGGCCAGTGCAATCACCGCGATCCAGTTTTCGCGATACTCCCGCCAGAAGCTGCCCATCACACGCGTCCCCCGCGCCGCAGCCGCGGGTCGAGCAGCGCATAGGTCAGGTCCACGACCAGGTTGATGGTCACGAACAGGAAGGCGACCAGCACCAGATAGCCGACCATCACCGGCCGATCGAGCGAAGTGATGGAGTCGATGATCAGCTTGCCGACGCCCGGCCAGGAGAAGATCGTCTCCGTCACCACGGCGAAGGCGAGGGTGGAGCCGAACTCCAGCCCGAACACCGTGACCAGCGGGATCGAGATCAGCCGCAGCACGTGGCGACGCAGGATGGTGAATTCTGACAGGCCCGCGGCCCGCGCGAACTTCACCGTATCGGACAGCATCACCTCCCGCGTGCCGGCGCGCGACAGGCGGATCATCATCGCCAGCTTGAACAGGCTGAGGTTCAGCGCGGGCAATGCCAGGAACTGCAGCCCCTCCAGTGTCAGGAAGGACCAGCCGACACCGAGCACCTCTACCGTCGGGCCACGCTGTCCTGCCGGCAGCCAGTCGAGGTTCACCGCAAAGGTCAGGATCAGGATCAGCCCAACCCAGAAGGTCGGCACGGAAAAGCCCAGCACCGACGCCGCCATGATCCCCTTGGATAGCGGGCTCTCGGGGCGGTAGCCCGCATAGACCCCAAGTGGGATGCCGATGAAGGCGCCGATCAGCACGGAAGCCAGCGCCAGTTCCAGCGTCGCCGGCAGGCGGCTCAGCACCAGGTCGAGCACGGGGATGTTCAGCACGAAGCTCCGCCCCAGATCGCCCTGCAGCAGGCGGCCAAGGAAGGCGAGGTATTGCTGCCATAGCGGTAGGTCGAGCCCGTAATGCCGGATCGTCGCTGCGCGGATGTCCTGCGTCGCATCGGGCGAGATCAGCACGTCGATCGGATTGCCGATCGCGTAGACGCCGACGAAGACCAGCGCCGACATCGCCAGCATGACGAGCGCAGCTTGGATCAGGCGTTGGATGACATAGCCGAGCATCACGCGCGAGTATCGGGGCATGGACAGCCGGCGCAAGCCGTCCTTAGCATGTCGATGCAAGGAACCTTCAGGTAGGGCCGTCCAAATGCGCAAAGATTGCCGTCGCTTCATGTTGGCTGGTGCTGCGGTTGCCCTGATCGCGGGCAGCGCGAATGCGCAGACGCTCACCATGGGCGTTATCGCGGGCCCCGAGAGCATCGACCCGCACTTCACCGCCACGGGCACGCATTCGGAATCGCTGAAGCATGTCTTCGACACGCTGACGCATTCTGGTGACCGCCTGCAGGTGGAGCCGGGGCTCGCGGAATCCTGGCGCATCGTGAACCCGACGACGTGGGAGTTCCGGCTCCGCCGCGGCGTGAAGTTCCATGACGGATCGGACATGACGGCAGAGGACGTCGCCGCTTCCATCCGCCGCATGCAGACGCTCTCGGGCCCGAATCCGACGCGCATCTATGTCCGCCGCGTGCAGGAAGTGCGGATCGTGGATCCGCACACCATCCAGATCGTCACCGACGGCCCGGCGCCCACGCTGCCGAATGATTTCATCCGCCTGTTCGTCACCTCCGCCCGCGGCACCGCCGGGCTGACGCCCGAGAATTCGAACGAGGCCTTCAACTCCGGCCGCGCCGCGATCGGCACCGGTCCCTATCGCTTCGGGTCCTGGACGCCGCGCGAGCAGTTCACGGTGGAGCGCTTCGACGAGCATTGGAACGGCCGTCCCGCCTGGGCGCGGCATGTCCGGCGCGAGATCGCCAACCCTGCCGCGCGAGTCGCGCAGCTGCGCACCGGCCAGGTGGACATGATCGTCCGCGTGCCCGCCGCCGATGTCGCCACGCTCGAGCGTGACCGCACGCTCTCCGTCATCAAGGCGGAGACGGTCTATGTCTTCAACCTCGCCCTCGACCAGCGCGAGAGCACGCCGCAGGTGGCCGCGCGTGACGGCTCGCGGCTGGCTGCCAACCCCTATCGCGACGCCCGGGTGCGTGAGGCGATCGACCTCGCGCTCGACCGGCGCGCGCTGGCGGAAGTGGCGATGGAAGGTCTCGGCACGCCGGTCAGCCAGATGGTCACGCCGGGCATCTTCGGCTTCAACCCAACGCTGACCATCCCGACGCCGAATGTGCAGCGCGCGCGCCAGCTCCTGTCTGAGGCCGGCTACCCGAACGGCTTCCGCATGGTGCTGAACTTCTCGAACAACCGCCTGCCCGGCGATGCCGGCGTGGGCGCGGCGATGACGCAGATGCTGGCGCGCATCGGGCTTGAGGTGCAGGCCGCTGGCCAGCCGGCGGCGGTGATCTTCCCCGCCCGCGCGCGTGGAGAGCTGTCCAACATCATGGCGGGCTGGGGCACGCTGACCGGCGAGGCGAACTACTACTACGCAGCCAATGCGCATTCGAACAACGCGCAGCTGCGGCTCGGCGCCTTCAACTGGAACGGCTATGCGAACCCCGAGGTGGACCGGCTGATCCAGGCGGCGAATATTGAGCTGGACGACCGCCGGCGCGAGCAGCTGCTGCAGGAGATCGGCGCGAAGTTCACGGCAGATCGCGTCGTGATCCCGCTGGCCGCCGTGGGCTCGGCCTGGGCGATGCGGCGCGACCGCGTCACGCTGCGCGTCGGCCGCAGCGATGAGGAGACCTACGCCTGGGACGTGACGCCCGTCGCCGGCCGGTAACGATCAGCGGGACCTGAAACGGGGGGCCAGAAGGCTCCCCGTCACCCGCGGAGGACACGATGCGCATTTCCGAGATGAACTGGATGCAGGTGGAGGAGTACCTCCGCCGCGATGATCGCTGCATCCTGACCTTCGGCAGCACCGAGCAACACGCACAACTCTCGCTCTGCGTGGATGCGATCCTTGCGGAACGGGTTGCCGTGGAAGCAGCCGAACCGCTTGGCGTTCCGGTCTATCCGGCAATGCCCTTCGGGCTCGCGCCCTATTTCGCGGAGTTCCCGGGCAGCGTCAGCCTGCGCGTCGAGACGCTGCTGGCCGTCGCGCGGGACCTGATCGAGAGCGTGGCGCGCGCCGGTTTCCGGCGCATCCTCATCGTCAACGGGCATGGCGGCAACGCGCCGGTCGGCGCGCTGGCGCTGCAGATGATGACAGAGAACCCGAAGCTCTCGATCAAGTTCCACAATTGGTACAACCAGCCCCGCACCTGGGAAGCGGCGATGGCCATCTCCCGCGGCGGCAGCCATGGCAACTGGATGGAGAATTTCCCCTGGACGCGGCTGGCCCATGCGCCGGCGCCATCCGGGTCGAAGCCGTCGGTCGACATGGCGCTGATGAAGGCCTCCCCGCCCGCTGCGGTGCGCGCGATGCTCGGCGATGGCTCCTTCGGCGATGCATGGCAGAAGCCCGACGAGGATATGCAGCGCCTCTGGGAGGCTGGCGTCGCCGAGACGCGCGCCGCCCTCGAAGGACCTTGGGCATGAGCGATCCCATCCTGATCTGGGGCGCCGGCGCGATCGGCGGCACGATGGGCGCCTGGTGGGCGCGCGCGGGCCATGACGTGCTGCTGGTGGACATGGTGGCCGAACATGTGGAGGCCTGCCGCACCAAAGGCCTTGAGATCTTCGGACCGGTGGACGCCTTTACCCAGCGCATCCCGGCCGTGACACCGGCGGAGCTGAAGGGCACCTATTCGCGCATCGTGCTGGCGGTGAAGGCCCAGGCGACGAAAGTGGCCTTGCCGATGCTGGCACCGCACCTCGCGCCGAACGGCTTCGTTTTCTCCGCGCAGAACGGGCTGAACGAGATCGAGATCGCCGAAGCCGTGGGCGCGGAGCGCACCATGGGCTGCTTCGTGAATTTCAGTGCCGATTGGCACGAACCGGGGCGCATCCTCTATGGCAGCCGCGGGTCGGTGGTGGTGGGTGAGATCGATGGCTCCATCCGTGACCGGACCCGCGCGATGTTCGCGCTCTGCCAGGAATTCGAGCAGGATGCGATCCTGACCGACGACATCTGGGGCTATCTCTGGGGCAAGATCGGCTATGGCGCGATGCTGTTCGCGACCGCGCTGAACCATGATTCGATGACGCAGAACTTCGCCGACCCCGCGAAGATGCCCGCCTGGCTTGCGCTGGGCCGAGAGGTGGTGGCTGTCGCGCTGGCCAAGGGCATCACGCCGCGCGGCTTCGGCGGCTACGACCCGATGGCCTTTGCGCCGGGCCGCACGGATGCGGACGCCATTGCCGTCATCCACTGGCTCCGGGACTTCACCTCGCAGAGTGCCAAGACCCATTCGGGCATCTGGCGCGACCTGGCGGTGCGCAAGCGCAAGACGGAATCGGGCGCGCAGCTCGGCATCGTGCCGCGGCTGGCGGCCGAGCTCGGCATTTCGACACCGG
>JBIKSZ010000243.1:0-5317 GCA_044348345.1 Roseomonas sp.
GCGTCGCGGGCGATGCCCCCGCGCCAATCCACCACCGTGCCGAACACATCAAAGAGCAGCGCGCGGGGCGTCGTGGGCATGGCGGTTCCTCCTGATGGAAGGCGTGGCGCGGCGCGGCCGCGCCGTAAACGCCGCTGCGGTGACAGGCGCGGCCGGCCGGCCCATGCTCCGCGCCCGGGACCGGCGAGGAGGGGCAGGCGATGACGGCACGGCGCGTGATGGCGATCACCGGCGCGGGCAAGGGGATCGGGGCGGCGGTGGCGCGGCTTGCGGCCGCGCGCGGCCATGACCTGCTGCTGACCTGGGGCAGCGACGCAGCCGCGGCCGAGGCGACGGCGGCGGCCTGCCGCGCAGCGGGTGCGGCGGTGGAACTCGTCCAGGCCGATGCCGCCGATCCTGCGGCGACCGCGCGCGCCTTCGCCGCGCTCGATGCGCGCTTCGGCCGGCTCGATGCCTTCGTGGGCAATGCCGGGACCACCGGCCCGGCCTCCGACTTCCTGTCCAGCTCCGACGAGACCTGGTCGCGGGTCTTCGCGGTGAATGTGCTGGGCCTGGCCACCGCCTGCCGGGAGGCGGCGCGGCGCATGGCGCGGAGCCGTGGCGGGCAGGGGGGCGGGATCGTCTGCGTCTCCTCCCGCGCGCCGGCCTTCGGCAGCCCCTTCGAATTCGTCCACTACGCCGCCAGCAAGGGGGCGGTGGATGTGCTGGTCCGGGGCCTGGCGAAGGAGCTGGCGGGCGAGGGGCTCCGCGTGAACGCCGTCGCGCCCGGGATGATCGACACCGAGATCCATGCCCGCGCCGGCATCCCCGAGCGGGTTGCGCGCATCGTCCCGGGCGTGCCCATGCAGCGGCTCGGCACGGCAGATGAGGTGGCGGAGGCGGTGCTCTGGCTGGCCTCTGAGCAGGCCTCCTACGTGACGGGTGCTGTGCTCGACGTCTCGGGCGGGCGATGAAGCGCTTGGCAAGGCGGGCGGCCGGGGGGTAATCCCGCCCGCATGCGAACGGCCCGCCGTCCCCTGCTTGCCGCTGCGCTCGGCCTCGCGGCCGGCCGGCTGGTCTCGCCCGCCTCCGCCGCCCCCGGCTCGCCGGAGGCGCGGCTCGCGGCCCGGCTGGCCCGGCTGGCGGAGGATGGGCTCGATCCGGCCTGGTACGGCCTGCCCGAGCCCCTGGGCGCTGCGTATTCCGTCCCTCGGGCCGAGCTGCTCCGGGCGGGGCAGGCGGCGCTGGCCGATCTGCTGGGCGGGCGTGTGCGGGAGTTGCCAGGCCGGCCCGATCTCCGCCGCGACACGTCCCGTCTCGATCCGGCGCGCTGGCAGGCCGAGTTCCTGGCCCATCCCGAACCGGCCGAGGTGATCGAGCGCGCCGCGCTGCTGCCGGAGGGGGCTGCGGCGCTCAAGGCGGAACTCGCCCGCGCCCGGGCGCTGGCCGCGCGCGGCTTCGAGACCATCCCGGGCAGCGCGACGATCGAGCCCGGCAGCAGCGATCCGGTCCGCATCCCCGCGCTGCGCGCGCGGCTGATGCTGGAGGATGCGCAGCTGGCCGCCGCCCCCGATCGTGGCGCGCTCTACGACCCGGCGCTCGAAGCCGCGGTCCGGCGCTGGCAGCAGGCGAATGGGCTCGAGGTGGATGGGCGCGTCGGGCGCATCTCGCTCGGCCTCTTGAACCAGCCGTTCTCCGCGCGGGTGGATCAGCTCCGCGTCGCGCTCGACATGCGCCGCGCTGCGGCAGCAGACGGGCCGGGGCGCCGGATTGAGGTGAACATCCCCGACTACCGCCTGCAGGTGCTGGAGGACGGGCGCGAGATCCTCGGCATGGAGGTGATCGTCGGTCGGCGGGACCGGCAGACGCCGATGCTGCGCGTGCGCATGACGGCGATCCAGTTCAACCCGCCCTGGGGCGTGCCGGAGCGCAATGCGCGCGAAGACCTGCTTCCCCGCTTGCGCCGCAACCCGCAGGAGGTGATGGAGCGTGGCTTCCGCATCTTCCAGTTTGTGGCCGGCGAGAGGGTGGAGGTGGACCCCCGCACCGTGGACTGGAGCCGCTTCAACGCCCAGCGCTTCCCCTTCGTGATCCGCCAGGATGCGGGGGAGGCGAATGCGCTCGGCCTCATCAAGTTCATCATGCCGAATGGCGACGACATCTTCATGCATGACACACCCGACCGGCACCTGTTCCGTCGGCCTGACCGCGCCTTCTCCTCGGGCTGCATCCGGCTGTCGCAGCCGGCGGAGCTGATGGCCTTGCTGCTGGAGGGCACGCCCGGCTGGGACATGGAGCGCGCCCAGCGCGCGATCGACAGCCGCGAGACCAGCGTGGTGTCGCTGCGTCGCCCGCTGCCGGTGCTGCTGCGCTACCAGACGGTGACGGTCGAGCCGGCCGGGCGGGTGCGCATCCGCCCCGATACCTATGAACTCGACGCCGCCTATGCGCGCGCGATGGCCGCGCCGCCGCGTCAGCAACTCGCCGCAATCGCAGGATCCCGCTGATGGCACGCATCTTTGGCCATGGCGCGCTCTGCGCCTGCTGCGGGGCTGAGCAGGTTCTGCCGCGTCGCGGCTTCCTGGCCGCCGCCGTCGGCTTGGCCGCGGTGGCGGTCGCGACGCCGTCGATGGCGCAGGGCGCGCCGCGTTCGCTGCGCGTTCGGCGCAACTTCACCGAGGATAGTTTCTCGGGTGTCTATTGGCGCGACGGGCGCTATGACCGGGATGCGCTGCGCCAGCTCGATCATGTGTTCCGCGACCTCTCGGCGGCGGAGACGACGCCGATGGACCCGCGGCTGTTCGACCTGCTGCATGCCGCGGCGGAGGCGGTGAACAGCAACGACACCTGGGAGGTGATCAGCGGCTACCGCACGCCTGAGACCAATGCGGCGAATCTCCGCCGGAGCCAGCGCGTCTCGGCGGTCTCGCTGCATATGTCGGGTATGGCCGCCGATTGCCGGCTGCCGAACCGGGTCAGCATCGAACTGGCGCGGCGCGCGGCGGATTTGCAGTTGGGCGGCGTCGGGCTCTATCGCCGTGATGGGTTCGTGCATCTCGATTGCGGGCCCGTGCGGCGCTGGTAGCGCCGCGCGGATACTGCTGGCTGCGGCGCTTGTAGGCCGGTCGGGCCGCTTGGCGTCATCGGAAATCGCGCGAGGGCGGCATCGCCTGCCGGCCCGCCTTGCCCGCCCGCACCGCCGGGTCACGCGCATCGTGCAGGTTGGGGCTGCGGACCTCGTCGGCCTTGGCCAGCACCCGGTCCCAATTGGCGTCCTCCAGCGTGTGAAGGTCATCGAGTAGCCGCGACCAGTCATGCAGGTGGCGTACGACCAGATGGATGATCGGCACCTCTGCTGTCTCCGTGCGCTCGACCCGGCCTTCCGCCAGCACCAGCCGCGCGCCGATCACGGCAGCGCGGTCGCGCGTGACGATGTCGGGGTAGAGCACGAGGTTGGCGGTGCCCCATTCATCCTCGACGGTGAAGAACACCACGCCCTTCGCGCTGCCGGGGCGCTGGCGCACCAGCACGAGGCCCGGAACCTTGATCCAGCGCCCCTGCCGCGCGGCGTTGAGCGCGCGTGTGTCGGCGGCGCCGCGCTCGGTGAGCCTGGGGCGCAGCAGCGCGAGCGGGTGCCGGCGTAGCGAGAGGCCGGTGGCGGCGTAGTCGAGCACGGTTTCCTCGCCCGCGGTTTCTGGCGGCAGGTCGGGGTTCGCGTCGTCGCGCGCCTGGGAGAGGGGGAGGGGGCGTTCGACACCGGCGGCCTCCCACATCGCGTGGCGCCGTCCGCCGGCAAGGCTGTGCAGCGCATCGGCGCGCGCGAGCGCATCCATCGCCCCGCGATCGAGCCGCGCGCGGCGGGCGAGGTCTGGGATGTCGTGGAAGGGCGCGTCGGCACGGGCGGCCATGATGGCGCGCGCGTCATCTTCCTTGAGCCCGGCGACGAGGCGCAGGCCGAGGCGGAGAGTGGGGGAGGGTTCCGCGCTGTCCTTCCCCAGCTCCAGCGTGCAATCCCAGTCCGAGCGCGTGACATCGATGGGCTGCACCTCCACCCCATGCTCCTTCGCATCGCGCACAAGCTGCGCTGGCGCGTAGAAGCCCATGGGCTGGCTGTTCAGCAGCGCGGCCGCGAAGGCCGCCGGGTGATGGCGCTTGATCCAGGCCGAGACATAGACAAGGCCCGCGAAGCTCGCCGCATGGCTTTCGGGGAAGCCATAGGTGCCGAAGCCCTCGATCTGCTGGAAGCATCGCGCCGCGAAGTCTTCCGCATAGCCGCGCGCCACCATGCCGCCGATGAAGTCGGTGCGGAATTTCCAGATCTCGCCGGTGTTCCGAAACGTCGCCATGGCGCGCCGCAACTGGTCGGCGCGCGCGGGCGAAAACCCCGCGCCGACGATTGCGATCTGCATCGCCTGTTCCTGGAACAGCGGCACGCCGAGCGTCTTGCCCAGCACGCCGCGCAATTCCTCCGACGGGTATTCCACTGGTTCTTCGCCGGCCCTGCGCCGCAGATAGGGATGCACCATGTCGCCCTGGATCGGGCCGGGGCGCACGATCGCGACCTGGATCACCAGGTCGTAGAATTCCCGCGGGCGCAGCCGCGGCAGCATGTTCATCTGCGCCCGGCTTTCCACCTGGAAGACGCCGATGGAATCCGCCCGCGCGAGCATCGCATAGGTCGCGGGATCGTCCTGGGGAACGGTGTGCAGCGCCAGCCGCGCCCCCCCCGCGCCTTCGATCAGCGCGAAGGCGCGGCGGATGCAGGTGAGCATCCCGAGGCCCAGCACATCCACCTTCAGGATGCGCAGTGCCTCGATATCGTCCTTGTCCCATTCGATCGTGCTGCGGCCGTCCATCGCGGCCTTCACCACCACCGTGTGCTCCGTCAGAGGACCGCGGGTGATGACAAAGCCGCCGACATGGGTGGCGAGGTGGCGTGGGAAATCCTGGATCTCCTCGGCGATCTCCATGGCCAAGCGAATGCGCGGATCGGCCGCGGGATCGAAGCCGGTCTCGGCGGCGAGCTCCTCCAGCGTCTTCTCGCCGGCGCCCCAGACGGATTTGGCGATGCGCGCGGTGACGTCTTCCGTCAGCCCCATTGCCTTGCCGACCTCGCGGATCGCGCTGCGTTCGCGGAAGCGGATCAGGGTCGCGGTCAGTGCCGCACGGTCGCGGCCATAGCGGGCATAGATGTGCTGGATCACCTCCTCGCGCCGCTCATGCTCGAAATCCACATCGATGTCGGGCGGCTCGTTGCGCGCCTCGCTGACGAAACGCTCGAACACCATCGTGCCGATCTCGGGCGGAACAGAGGTGACGCCCAGCGCATAGCACACCA